>NZ_JARAVL010000021.1:0-169691 GCF_033792725.1 Streptomyces sp. PA03-5A
CCTGCGGGCCCTGAAGGCCCCCGAGGGCGTGGACGAGACCAGCAAGGCCGACTTCACCGCCGACGCCGGCGACCCCGGCGTGCAGAAGGACCTGCCGGTGGGCGCCGGCCACTGACCGCCGCTCCGGCCACGATCGCGGGCCGCCGCCCTGGGACGGGGCGGCGGCCCGTCGTCATGCCGTACGGGCCAGCTCCGGGCAGCGGAAGGTGCGGCGGTACGCCTGAGGGGTGGTGCCCACCCAGCGGGCGAAGTGGTGCCGCAGGGTCGCCGCGTTGCCGAAACCGGCGCGCGCGGCGACGGCGTCCACCGTCTCGTCGGTGCCCTCCAGCAGCTCCCGTGCCAGCAGCACCCGCTGGCCCAGCAGCCAGCGGTACGGCGTCGTGCCGGTCTCCTGCTGGAAGCGGCGCGCGAAGGTGCGCGGCGACATGTGCGCCCGGGCAGCCAGCTCGTCGACGGTGACCTCGCGGTCCAGGTGGCGCTCCATCCACGCCAGGACCTCGCCCACGGTGTCGCAGCGCGTGCGCGGCAGCGGGCGGTCGACGTACTGCGCCTGGCCGCCCTCGCGGTGCGGGGGCACCACCATGCGCCGGGCGATGGCGTTGGCCACGTCGCTGCCCTGCTCCTTGCGGACCAGGTGCAGGCAGGCGTCGATCCCGGCGGCGGTGCCGGCCGAGGTGATCACCGGGTCCTCGTCCACGTACAGCACGTCGGGCTCGACCCGCACCCGGGGGTGACGCCGCGCCAGTTCCTCCGCGTGCCGCCAGTGGGCGGCGCAGCGGCGGCCGTCCAGCAGCCCGGCGGCGGCCAGCACGAAGACCCCCGAGCAGACGCTGAGCACCCGCGCCCCGCGCCCGACGGCGCGGTTCAGCGCCTCCAGCAGCTCCGGCGGGTACTCCCGGCGCACGTAGGAGTCCCCGGCGGGCACCGCGACCAGGTCGGCCTCCTCCAGCCGTTCCAGCCCGTGCCGGGTGCCGATGGTGAACCCGGCGGGCGACGTGAGCGTCGGGCCCTCCGCGGACGCCACGGCGAAGTCGTACGCCGGCAGGCCGTCGTCCGACCTGTCGATTCCGAACACCTCGCAGACCACCCCGAGTTCGAAGGGATGGACACCGTCGAGCAGGACCACGGCCACGTTCTGCAGCATGCGTCCAGGATGGCAGAGGGGCTGCGCGGGCGTGGCAGGATTTCGAGGTAGCACGTCGGTCCTGCCACTCCCGGCGGGGTCACACGAGGAGCACAGTCGAAGGCATGGAAACCTTCCTCGCCACCGTCACCGCACTGGTCTTCTTCCTGGCCCTGGCCCTCGCCGCCCTGACCGGGCACGTCCACGACTCCCGCGACGGCCATGACTGGCACCGGTGAGTCCGTCACTGTGTAACCGCACCGACACAACATCTGGTGGTGTCACGGGCGGGCGCCACTAGATGTATGCTCAACTCCGCTGTCGCCGCAGGGGAAGCCGGTGGGAATCCGGGACTGCCCCGCAACGGTGTGCGGGCGCCTGAAGGCGTGCCCGCGAGTCCGAGTACCTGCCGACGGCACCGTCCGGCGCGCCGTCCGGACGGTGAAGTGTCCGGGCCTCGCGGGTTGGGCCGGCGGACGCGCCGCGGCATGCCCTGGCCTGCCCTGCGTGCGCCCCGTCGCTCCTCCGCGTCGCCGCCGTACGAGGGAGAGAGCACACGTGACCATCGCGCCCGCCGCACCCGCCACCGCATCGGAACCTGCCTCAACCGGAGCCGATCTGCTGCGCGTCCTGACGGAACTGACCGCAGACCTCCCCGACACCGACCCCGGCCGGGTCGCCGCCGCCGCGCTGCGCGGCCGCAGCGCCACGGCGGACGAGGCGGAACTGCGCGGGCTGGCCACCGAGGCCGCCGCCGGGCTGATCGCGGAGGACCCGCAGTACTCGCGGCTCGCCGCCCGCCTGCTCACCCTCGCCGTCGCCGACGAGGCCGCGGGCGAGGGCGCCGTGTCGTTCTCCACGTCCATCGCGGTGGGCCACCGCGAGGGCCTGATCGCCGACGGCACCGCCGCCTTCGTCGCCGAGCACGCCGCGCGGCTGGACGCACTGGTCGACGGCGCGCTCGCCGACGGCGCGGACGACCGCTTCGGCTACTTCGGCCTGCGCACCCTGCACAGCCGCTACCTGCTGCGCCACCCGATCACCCGCCAGGTCATCGAGACCCCGCAGCACTTCATGCTCCGCGTCGCCTGCGGCCTGGCCGAGGACCGCACCGGCCGCTCGGTGGACGAGGTCGCCGCGCTCTACGGCCTGATGAGCCGGCTGGACTACCTGCCCAGCTCCCCCACGCTCTTCAACTCCGGTACCCGGCACCCGCAGATGTCCTCGTGCTACCTGCTGGACTCCCCGCTGGACGAGCTGGACTCGATCTACGGCCGCTACCACCAGGTCGCCCGGCTGTCGAAGCACGCCGGCGGCATCGGCCTGTCGTACTCCCGCATCCGCTCCCGCGGTTCCCTGATCCGCGGCACCAACGGCCACTCCAACGGCATCGTCCCGTTCCTGCGCACCCTCGACGCCTCCGTCGCCGCCGTGAACCAGGGCGGCCGCCGCAAGGGCGCGGCCTGCGTCTACCTGGAGACCTGGCACGCGGACATCGAGGAGTTCCTGGAACTGCGCGACAACACCGGTGAGGAGGCGCGCCGCACCCACAACCTGAACCTGGCGCACTGGATCCCGGACGAGTTCATGCGCCGCGTCGACACCGACGGCACCTGGTCGCTGTTCTCCCCCGCCGACGTGCCCGAGCTGGTCGACCTGTGGGGCGAGGAGTTCGACGCCGCCTACCGCAAGGCCGAGGCCGCGGGCCTGGCCCGCAGGACCCTCCCCGCGCGCGAGCTGTACGGCCGCATGATGCGCACCCTCGCGCAGACCGGCAACGGCTGGATGACCTTCAAGGACGCGTCCAACCGCACCGCCAACCAGACCGCCGAGCCCGGCCGCGTGATCCACTCCTCCAACCTCTGCACGGAGATCCTGGAGGTCACCGACGACGGCGAGACCGCGGTCTGCAACCTCGGCTCGGTCAATCTCGGCGCCTTCGTGGGCGAAGACGGCGGCGCCGGGGAGGAAGCCATCGACTGGGAGCGGCTGGACGCCACCGTCCGCACCGCCGTGACGTTCCTCGACCGCGTGGTGGACATCAACTTCTACCCGACCCGCGAGGCCGCCTCCTCCAACGAGCGCTGGCGCCCGGTGGGCCTGGGCGCGATGGGCCTGCAGGACGTGTTCTTCAAGCTGCGGCTGCCCTTCGACTCCGCCGAGGCCAAGGCCCTGTCCACGAAGATCGCCGAGCGCATCATGCTCGCCGCGTACGAGGCCTCCTGCGACCTCGCCGAGCGCCACGGCCCGCACCCGGCCTGGTCGCAGACCCGCGCCGCCCGCGGCGTGCTCCACCCGGACCACTACGACACCGAGGAGAACTGGCCCGAGCGCTGGGAGGCGCTGCGCGCCCGCGTCGCCGCCACCGGCATGCGCAACTCGCTGCTGCTGGCCATCGCCCCGACCGCCACGATCGCCTCGATCGCGGGCGTGTACGAGTGCATCGAGCCGCAGGTCTCCAACCTCTTCAAGCGCGAGACGCTCAGCGGTGAGTTCCTGCAGGTCAACTCCTATCTGGTGGACGACCTGAAGAAGCTCGGCGTCTGGGACGCGCAGACCCGCGACGCCCTGCGCGAGTCCAACGGCTCCGTCGAGGGCTTCAACTGGATCCCCGCGGACGTCCGCGAGCTGTACCGCACCGCCTGGGAGCTCCCGCAGCGCGCCCTGATCGACATGGCCGCGGCCCGTACGCCGTACCTCGACCAGAGCCAGTCGCTCAACCTCTTCATGGCCGCGCCCACCATCGGCAAGCTCAGCTCGATGTACGCGTACGCCTGGAAGCAGGGCCTGAAGACGACGTACTACCTGCGCTCCCGCCCGGCCACCCGCATCGCCCAGTCCGCCCGCGCGGCGGCCCCCATCCCGCTCCAGCAGACGACGCCCGACGCCGACGCGATCGCCTGCTCCCTTGAGAACCCCGAGTCCTGCGAGGCCTGCCAGTGATGAGCCCCACCAAGAGACTGCTCGACCCGGGCTTCGAGCTGACCCTGCGTCCGATGCGCTACCCGGACTTCTACGAGCGCTACCGCGACGCGATCAAGAACACCTGGACCGTGGAGGAGGTCGACCTCCACTCCGACGTCGCCGACCTCGCCAAGCTCTCGCCCGGCGAGCAGCACATGATCGGCCGTCTGGTCGCCTTCTTCGCCACCGGCGACTCGATCGTGGCCAACAACCTGGTGCTGACCCTGTACAAGCACATCAACTCCCCTGAGGCGCGGCTGTACCTGTCGCGGCAGCTCTTCGAGGAGGCCGTGCACGTCCAGTTCTACCTGACGCTGCTCGACACCTACCTGCCCGATCCCGAGGAGCGCACGGCCGCGTTCGCGGCCGTGGAGAACATCCCCTCCATCCGCGAGAAGGCGCAGTTCTGCTTCCGCTGGATGGACTCGGTGGAGTCCATCGACCGCCTGGAGACCAAGGAGGACCGCCGCCGCTTCCTCCTCAACCTGATCTGCTTCGCGGCCTGCATCGAGGGCCTGTTCTTCTACGGCGCCTTCGCGTACGTCTACTGGTTCCGCTCGCGCGGCCTGCTGCACGGGCTCGCCACCGGCACCAACTGGGTGTTCCGCGACGAGTCGATGCACATGGACTTCGCCTTCCACGTCGTCGACACCGTCCGCGCGGAGGAGCCCGAGCTCTTCGACGAGGAGATGGGCAAGCAGGTCACCGCGATGCTGGAGGAGGCCGTCGAGGCGGAG
Source organism: Streptomyces sp. PA03-5A (assembly GCF_033792725.1). NCBI lineage: Bacteria > Bacillati > Actinomycetota > Actinomycetes > Kitasatosporales > Streptomycetaceae > Streptomyces > Streptomyces sp. PA03-5A. Next base: position 4,825 of record NZ_JARAVL010000021.1, read on the forward strand.
CTCCAGTTCGCCCGCGACCTGTGCGGCGACGGCCTGCCCGGCATGAACACCGACTCCATGCGCGCGTACCTGCAGTGCGTCGCCGACCAGCGACTGGTCCGCCTCGGCCTGCCGGCCCGCTACGGCTCGGAGAACCCGTTCTCCTTCATGGAGCTGCAGAACGTCCAGGAGCTGACCAACTTCTTCGAGCGCCGCGCCTCCGCCTACCAGGTGGCGGTCGAGGGCTCGGTCTCCTTCGACGACGATTTCTGATCCGCGCCGCGGGATGCACGAACGAGGGGGCCCGGCCGGCCGGGCCCCCTCGCCGTCACTTCAGGGCGACCGCGTCGGCGGCCGAGGTCACCTGGGCCGTCGTGGTCGTGCCCGGGAAGAACCAGCGCCAGCTGCCCGCCGCGGTGGCGGTCACCTTGGTGCTCAGCGAGCCGTTGCTGCTCGTGGTCGCCGTCTTGACGGTGCTCCACTTCGTGGAGCCCGCCTTCTTGAACTGCAGCTTCACGGGCTGCCCCGCGTAGCCCCAGTACTTCAGGCTCTGCCAGCTCGCCCGCGTGAGCTTGCCCTTGACGGTGAGCTTGCCGCCCTTGGCGACCGGCTCCGGGCCCGCGTCGGTGGTGAGCACCGAGGCGCGCTTCACCTTGAACCGGGCGATGTTGTCGCTGATCCAGTAGTCACGGTCGTTCGCGTTCACCGTGGCGTTGACCTGCCAGACGCCCGCGACCTGGTTGGCGTTCCAGCCCTCGATCCCGCCTTCGCCGTACGGCCGGATCCACTCCGGGTGGATCGTCATCGTGGCCGTGCACACCGACGTGGTGGCGCTCTTATTCTCGCAGCGGGTGCCGGTCCAGTCGACGGGTCCGAACCCGTTCTTCGTGTTGAAGGCGCTCACGTGCGAGACCTTCTTGATCCCCGAGTTGTCCCTGATCGTCATGGCGACCGGGAACTCGACGGTCTTCTTCGTCCCGACGATCACATTGGTGCCGTGGTCCACCACGGTCTTGATGACCCGGATGTCCCCCCGCCCCTCGGCGTGCGCGGCCGGCGCCGTCAGGACCACCATCGCCGCAGCACCCGCCGCCGCGGCCGTCAGCGCTCTGTGTCGCATGTCCCTCCCCTGCTCGTCCCCGGCGCGATCATGCCGGGGGACGAACAGGTTAACGGCAGGAACCGATCAGTCGTTCGGGACGGTCTCGTACTTCGGCGTCAGCTCCGCCATCTGCTTCAGCGCGTCCTTGCGGTCCCGCTTGGAGAGCCGGTCGATGTAGAGGTACCCGTTGAGGTGGTCGGTCTCGTGCTGCAGGCAGCGCGCGAAGAAGCCCTTGCCCTCGATGACGACGTCGTTGCCGTGCAGGTCCTGGCCGCGGCAGACCGCGTAGTCGGGGCGCGGCAGTTCGGCGTAGGCGCCCGGCACGGACAGGCAGCCCTCGTTGCCGTCGTCCAGGACGCGGCGCTCGGCGGGGAGGTCGTCGACGACGGGGTTGACCACGTGGCCGACGTGGCGGACGCCGTCGTCGTCCGGGCAGTCGTACACGAAGACCCGCAGGGGCACGCCGATCTGGTTGGCGGCGAGGCCGACACCCTCGGCGGCGCGCTGGCTGGCGAACATGTCGTCGATCAGCGTGGCCAGCTCGTCGTCGAAGGACGTCACCGTCTTGCACGGCTGGTGCAGCACCGGGTTGCCGACGACCGTGATGGGGCGGGCGGTGCCGCGCTCGCGGTGGGCGGCCTCACGCTCCTCCGCGTCCGTCACGTCGTCGGTGAATGCGGTCTGCTCGGTCTCCTGCTGCGACATGGTCCGTCGTACGCCTTCCTGGGGCTTCTCCAAAGCTCAATAGCCCATCAAGGGTACGTGCCCGCGACGGTGTCAGCAGACCTCTTCGAGATCACGCCAGTCCCGGGTGTCCGGACTGTCGGCGACCCAGCTGTCCAGCAGCCCGCGCACCAGGCCGACCGGGGCGGCGATGCCGCACTCGCGCTCGGGGGCCCACAGGGCGCCGGGGGTGCGGTGGCTGAGGTGGCCCGGGTGGCCCGGTTCGCCCTGGTCGTGCGGGTCGCGGGAGGCGTCGGAGCCGTCGTCGGTCGGCATGCGGCTCTCGGAGCAGGTGCGGCAGAGCAGCCGTACGGAGGACGACCAGTCCTCGGCCGCGTACCCGGCGTCGGCGGCGAGCTGCTCCAGGGCGTCGCGGTCCGACTCGGTCGCCGCCTCCAGCAGGACGAGCCAGGTCGGCACCGGCGAGGGCGCCCACAGCTCGATCTCGTCGAAGACGGGGTACGTGGCGCCGCCGGCGGTGCGCCGCTCGCCGTGCGGGACGCCGTCGTGGAGCACGACCTCGCCCCAGCGGCGGCCGGAGGACGGCAGCGGGATGCTCAGCACCTCGATGCGGGCCGGGTCGATCCGGCGGCCCCAGACCACCTCGGCCTCGCCCTCCGGGGAGAGCCGCACCGCCGAGCTGCCCAGCTCCATCTCGACGGGGCCGGTCCCTGACGCGTCGGGCCGCAGCCCGTACGCCTGCCAGGCGCGGCGGGCGAGCGGCCAGTCCTGCAGGGCGGTGGCGGCGATGCCGACGTTCCACCAGTCGGGGGCGCCGGGCGCGCGGTCCAGCAGGGCGACGGCCCGCAGACCGGTGGTGCGGGCCTGCTCCCAGTCGTGCCGGAACTTGTGCAGCAGCGCGAGGTTGTACCAGGACTCCGAACGCCAGGGCTCCAGGTCGGCCGCACGGATCAGCAGCGCACCGGCGTCCTCGTACCGTCCGTCGCTGATCAACGTGAACGCACGGTCGGTCGCCTGCCGCCACGTGGCGGAGGGCCGGTGCCGTGCCCTGCCGAAGATCCTCAAGGTGTCCCGCCTGCCGTTCGCTTTCGCTGGTGCCCCACGGTGCCCCGTCCGTCCCCCCACGTCCCGTGCTCAGCGGTGCTCATCAGTCCTCCTTGCCATCGGCAGGGCCTGTCACACACGGCCGGGCGCGTCGGTTTGGCAGCATCGCCGCCATGGTGCGCCTCTTGAGCGCTCTGCGCCCCTGCGGGCATCCAACCATGCCCCTTGGTGCGCCCGCTCATTACCGGTGGGTTCACTGCCCGGCCCGGGCAACGACCCTGGTCAGCGCCTCGACCACGCGAGGGTCGTATTCGTGCGCGGTATCGAGGCGTAACCGCTCCAGCGCCTGCAGCCCCCGGCCCACGGCGGTGCCGCCTCCGGCCAGGTCCTCGTAGGCGTTGGCCGTACGCACGATGCGTCCCGCGAGCGGTTGCTCCCGGTACGGATCGGCCTGTCCCTCCACGATCCGCGCGACTTCCTCGGGGGCACCCGTCCGGCGTACGACCTCCGCGCCGAGCAGGGCGATGCGGCGGCGTTCCACCTGATCGAGGGACGAGGTGGCACCGCCGGGCACGGGGTCGACGAGGGAGAGCTGGCCGATGTCGTGCATCAGCGCGGCGTGCTCCAGGGCCGCCAGCGACCGTCCGCCCAGGCCGAGTTCCCGCCCCATGGCGTGGCTGAGCTCGCTGACCCGGCGGGCGTGCCCCACCGGGGTGTAGCCGGCGACCTCGGTGGCCCTGGCCAGTGAGGCGATGGTCTCCCGATGGGTGGCCCGGATCGCCGCGTGCCGCCGGAAGGCCGTCTGCGTCAGCAGCAGCGGCACCCCGCACACGGGCAGCGCCCACAGCCCGGCCGCCTGCTCGGCCTGCGCCAGCACGACCCCGCCGGCGCACACGGCGGAGCCGACGCCCGGCAGGACGGCCAGTTCGTCGCGGAGGACGGAGGCGAAGGGATGCCCGGTGCGGGCGGCGCCCAGCACGGCGGCCAGCACGGCGTCGCACAGGATCGTGCTGGCCAGCAGGAGGACGGCGTAGCCCGGATGGCCGCCGCTGCCGCCGTAGAGCGGCTGCCCGGTCGCCGCGGCGAACGCCACCGTCAGCACGCGCCGCACCGCCGCGTCCCGTGGCGCGCCCCTCAACTGCCCGGCGATCACCGCGGCGGCGGAGACCGCCACCACCACCTCCACCGCCTCGGCCGCGAGCAGCGCGTACGCCAGGGCCCCGGCGAAGGCGACGGGGGCGGCCTCCCGTCCCTCTGGCTCCGGGATCCGGAAGGCCTCGCCGACGACGACCAGCGCCCCGAACGCGGCGGCCGCCGCGGGATCGGCGACGCCGTGCGACGCCGTCCAGACCAGGGCGGCGCCGCCCACGGCGAGCGCCACCCCGTGGACGGCGAGCACGACCAACGGCGTGCGTCTGCGCCGGCGCCGGTGGTCGCCGCCTCCGCGGCGTCCGGAGGCGCTCACGGGCGCGGCTCGAAGGTACGGCCGGGCGGGGCCTCGCGGCGGGCGTGGCGCCGGGTCTGCGCGGGGGCGAAGGGTTCCGGCTCGTCGGCGGTGACCGCCGGGTTCCAGCCGTCCCGCCGGACGGCGCGGATCAGGGCCTGCACCATGAGGGGGTCGAAGTGGCTGCCGGCGCAGCGGCGCAGCTCCCCCAGCGCGTCGTCGACTCCGCGGGTGGCCTGGTAGGCCCGCGTGGAGGTCATCGCGTCGAAGGCGTCCGCCACGGCCACCAGCCGCGCCGAGGACGGGATGGCCTCGCCGGCCAGGCCGTACGGGTAGCCCGATCCGTCGAGGCGTTCGTGGTGGTGGAGGATCGCGGTGCGGGCGTCGTCGAGGAAGGCGATGCCGCGCACCATCTCGTGGCCGTAGCCGGGGTGCAGCTCGATGATCCGCCGCTCCTCGGGGGTGAGCGGGCTGTCCTTGCGCAGCACCCGGGTGGGCACCCCCAGCTTGCCGATGTCGTGCAGGATGCCGGCCAGCCGCAGGGCCTCCACCCGCTCGGGCGGCAGTCCGATCTCGCGGGCGATCAGTGCCGACGCCCGGCCGACGCGCTCGCTGTGGCCCCGGGTGTAGCGGTCCTTGATCTCCACGGCCTGCACCAGCGCCCGCACCGTCGCCTGGTGCGCGGCCCGCTCGCGGCGCGCCTGCCCGACGACCCAGCGGGCGATGTGCGTCGGCAGCAGGGCGAGGACCGCGGCCACGGCCCCGTACGGGCCCTGCCAGAGCACCGCGGCCATGAGCCCCACCAGGCCGTAGGTGAGGTGTGGGGCGAGCGGTTCGAGCAGGGCCTCCCGAAGGGCCACGGCCGGGGCGGTGCGCTCGGCGGTGATCAGCACGCCGGCGGTGAGGGCGGCGGAGTAGAGGCAGAAGGCGAGGACGGCCGCCAGTGCGGGCACCAGCAGTCCCGGCAACCGCGCGAAGTCGCCTTCCCCGAAGGCGTCCCGGACCTGGGCTGCGGCGGCGGTGGCCAGGGCGAGCTGCGCGGCGTGCCAGACCCGGCGCACCGGGCCCGGCTCGCCCCGGACCGGCGCGAGGAGGCCACCGGGCACGGCGACGAGTGCGGCCGCGCCCGGGGGAAGCAGGAGCGCGGCCGCGAAGAGCACCGGGGGCAGGGACGCCCCCGTCCGTTCCCCTGCCGCGTAGACCACCGCCAGCACGGCCGCGGTCGCCCAGGGAGTGCCCTCGTGGGGGCCGGTGACGAGGGCGCCGCACGCCGACACCACGACGAGCGGGATGTACACCCGCGCCGCCGCGGGGAGCATCCCGACCGTCCGCTTCGCACGCACCCCACAGAGGCTAGGGGCACGGCCGTCGCGCGGTGGGCGAGCGGCCGCGATTCCCGCCTTCGGGTGATCCCGGGTGGCTTGCCTGTACGGGCTGCGTCAGCCGGCCGGGAAACCGGTCGGCGTGCTGCCGCCGTCCGCGGGCTCCGGCACCGGCGCCACCTCGCCCGCGCGGATCAGCTCGATCCGCGTGAGCACCTTGGACCGCAGGTCCGTGGGCACGTCGTCGTGCCCGCAGCAGCGCTTGACCAGCTTCTTGACGGCCTGCTCGAGGCCGTACTTCTCCAAGCAAGGGTGGCACTCGTCGAAGTGCTGCTTGAACTTGGCGCAGGCGTCGTCGGACATCTCGTTGTCCAGGTACTCGTAAAGGTGTTCGAGTACCTCGGAGCAGTCCGTCTCATGCGGGTTGCCGCAGCTCATGTGCCCGAGCCCTTCTCATCTCCCGCGCCCGCCGGGACGAGCCCGCGCTCCCGCGCGTAGTCCTCCAGCAACGAACGCAGCTGCCGCCGCCCCCGGTGCAGACGGGACATCACCGTACCGATGGGGGTTCCCATGATGTCGGCGATCTCCTTGTAGGCAAAGCCCTCGACGTCCGCGAGATAGACCGCGATCCGGAATTCCTCCGGGATCGCCTGCAGCGCCTGCTTCACGTCCGAGTCGGGAAGGTGGTCCAGGGCCTGGGACTCGGCGGAGCGCAGACCCGTCGACATGTGCGACTCGGCGCGGGCCAGCTGCCAGTCCTCGATCTCCTCCGTACCGCTGCGCTGGGGCTCGCGCTGCTTCTTGCGGTAGGAGTTGATGAAGCTGTTGGTGAGGATGCGGTACAGCCACGCCTTCAGGTTGGTGCCCTCACGGAACTGGTGGAACGACGCGTACGCCTTCGCGTACGTCTCCTGCACCAGGTCCTCGGCATCGGCCGGGTTGCGGGTCATGCGCAGCGCCGCCGAGTACATCTGGTCCAGGTACTCCAGGGCGTCCCGCTCGAAGCGCGCGCTGCGCTCGACGTCGGACTCCGGAGCCACCTGCACCTCAGGCACCTCGGACGGGCTGTCGTCGTTGCCGCTGACCGGACCCACCTCCTCCACGACGGTCACGGGGCCGTAAGCGGACCCCACGCCATCGGAGGATATCCCGGGCGGGATCGGCGCGCTGTTCCTGTCCGCCCCGCCCATCGCCGGCCACTCCGGCCACGACAGGTAGGGCGCCTCGGCACGGGCGCGGCACTCGGCTCTGACCATCCGGCTGCCTTCCTCACTGTGCGTACGTTCTTTCGCGTGGACGCCTCGCACAACACGGGTCGCGCACCGCTCATTCCCGAAGCGGGGGCAGTTCCTCCAGCCAGCCCAGCACCGCGTCCGTGATGACGCTGAGTGCTGCCTCCTGGGTGAGGTCGGCGGACTTCGGCACGGCGAACCCGTGGTCGCCGTACGGCACCTCGACCGGCTCGTGCCCCTCCGGGAACTCGTCGGGGCGGCCGAAGGGGTCGCGCCCGCCCTGCAGGGCCAGGACCGGCACCCCGGCGCCCGTCAGCTCGCCGGCCCGGGACTTCTCCGGCCTGCCCGGGGGGTGCAGCGGGAAGGACAGCGCCAGCACCGCGACCGCGCCCAGTTCCACCGCCGTACGGCAGGCGACGCGGGCCCCCGCGCTGCGGCCGCCGGCGACGACCGGCAGGCCGGGCCGGGCCAGTGCGGGCCACAGCGCCGTCCACGCGGTGTCCAGGGTCTTCGGTGCGGGCGCCACCTTCTTGCCGGCCACCCGCCATGGCTGCGCCACCAGCGCGACCGTCCAGCCGCGCGGCGGCAGGGCAGCGGCCAGGGCCTGCAGGTCACGGGCCTCGACGCCGCCTCCCGCACCGTGGCCCAGCGCCACGACGGCGCGCGGCCGGCGGGCCCCGTGCCAGGTGACGCGGGCGTCCCCCACGGGCGTCGGCACGGTCTCCATGATCTCGCTCACAGCGGCCAGTCTGGCACCGCGGGCGGTCAGAACAGCGTCGCCTCCTCGGGCGCCTCGATCGGCTCGACCAGCTCCGGCCCGTTGTTGCGGACGTTGCTCACCTCGGTGCGCACGGGGTACGCGCGCAGCAGGCCGGGCCGCGGCGGCACGAGCAGGCCGCGCAGGTCCGCGACGTCGGTGCGCGCGGGGTCGAGCCAGTCGTCCCAGTGCTCCGGGGTGATCCACAGCGGCATGCGCGGGTGGATCTCGGCCAGGGAGCGCGGGCCGCCGGGGCGCTCGTCGGCGTCGGCGAAGGGCTTGGTCTCGGCCTCGGTGGTGATGACGGTGCAGGTGACCCACCAGGCGCGCGGGTGCTCGTCGGGCAGGGTGCGGTCGCGCCAGAACTCGTACAGCCCGGCCATCGCGAAGACGGAGCCGTCGACGGGGGTGACGAAGTACGGCTGCTTGCGGGACCGCTTCTTCCTCCCCTCCTCCTCCAGCTGCCGCTCGTCCTTGCCGGTGACCCACTCGAAGTAGCCGTCGGCGGGCAGCAGGCAGCGGCGTGAGGCGAAGGGGCGCCGATAGGAGGACTTCTCGTGCACGGTCTCGGCACGGGCGTTGATCATCTTCACGCCGACGTCGGGCGTCCTGGCCCAGCTCGGCACCAGCCCCCAGCGCAGGGTGCGCAGCTGGCGCACGATCTCGCCGGTCTCCTTGTCGGGCCGCTCCAGCACCGCGTAGGTGCTGTCGGTCGGCGCGACGTTCCAATTGGGGTCCAGAGCCTCGGTGGGATCCCATTTCCGCACGTCGAAGAGCCCGACGAGATCCTCGGGCCCCCGGCTCGCTGCATATCGACCGCACATGAGTGCCAGATTGCCACGGCGCGGACACAGCAGGCCGTCGTATGGTGCGGAACCGTGCAGCTCTTCGACTCCATCTTCGGCACCCAGCCCGCGCCCTCCCCCTGGCTGGTCGGCGCCACGGCGGCCGTCGCCCTCGCCGCGGTGCTGCCGCACGTCCTGTGGCGGCTGTCCCGCAACGCGATCACGATCGCCCACGAAGGCGGCCACGGCCTGGTCGCCCTGCTGTCCGGACGCCGTCTGCAGGGCATCCGGCTGCACTCGGACACCTCGGGCCTGACCGTCTCCCGCGGCAAGCCGTACGGCCTCGGCATGATCCTCACCGCGGCGGCCGGCTACACCGCGCCGTCCCTGCTGGGCCTCGGCGGGGCCCTGCTGCTCGCGGCGGGGCACATCACGGCACTGCTGTGGGGGGCGACGGCCCTGCTGCTGGTGATGCTGGTGATGATCAGGAACGCGTACGGGGTGCTGACCGTCTTCGTGACCGGCGGCCTCTTCCTGCTGGTGTCCTGGCTGACCGAGCCCGGGGTCCAGGCGGCCTTCGCCTACCTGGTGGTGTGGTTCCTGCTGTTCGGGGGCGTACGGCCGGTCCTGGAGCTCCAGCGCAAGCGGCGCGGTGGTGCGGCGCCCGGATCGGACGCGGACCAGCTGGCCCGGCTGACGCACACCCCGGCGGCACTGTGGATGCTGTTGTTCTACGCGGTGGCGCTGCTGTCGCTGTTCGGCGGCGGCCGCTGGCTGGTGGGTCTGTAGGCCTTGCGAGCGGGTATCTGTTTCCTTCAGGTTTCGTCCGCTTTGTGAGCGATTCGCCTTCTCCTTGAGCCACTACGCTGGGGGTCATGACCGGTAACCCCGCGCACACCGCCCTGTGGCCCGCGCCGCTCGCGTCCGCCCCCGTCCAGGCGACGGTCACCGTGCCCGGATCCAAGTCGGTCACCAACCGCGCCCTGGTGCTCGCTGCGCTCGCCTCCGAGCCGGGCTGGCTGCGCCGCCCGCTGCGCAGCCGCGACACCGTGCTGATGGCCGACGCGCTGCGCACCATGGGCGTCCAGATCGACGAGGTGGTCAATCCCTACGGCGGCGAGGCCTGGCGGGTCATCCCGGCGGGGCTGCACGGTCCGGCCTCCGTCGACGTCGGCAACGCCGGCACCGTGATGCGGTTCCTGCCGCCGGTCGCCGCGCTCGCCGACGGCCCGGTGCACTTCGACGGCGACCCGCGCAGCCACGAGCGCCCGCTGAACGGGGTCATCGACGCGCTGCGCACCCTGGGCGCCCGCATCGACGACGAGGGCCGCGGCGCGCTGCCGCTGACCGTGCACGGCGGCGGGGCGCTGGACGGCGGCCCGGTGTCGGTCGACGCGTCCTCGTCCTCCCAGTTCGTCAGTGCCCTGCTGCTGTCCGGCCCCCGCTTCAACCAGGGTGTCGAGGTGCGGCACACCGGCCCGACGCTGCCGTCGCTGCCGCACATCAAGATGACCGTGGAGATGCTGCGGCACGCCGGGGCCAAGGTCGACACCCCGGAGAACGGCGGCGAGCCCGACGTGTGGCGGGTCGACGCCGGCGCGCTGCTCGGCGTCGACCTCACCGTCGAGCCGGACCTCTCCAACGCCCAGCCCTTCCTCGCCGCCGCGCTGGTCACCGGCGGCCGTGTGGTCATCCCCGACTGGCCGCGGCGCACCACCCAGCCCGGTGACGCGCTGCGCGAGCTGTTCACCCGGATGGGCGGTTCGTGCGAGCTGACGGACACGGGCCTGGTCTTCACCGGATCCGGCCGGATCCACGGCATCGACGCCGACCTGTCGGACGTCGGCGAACTCACGCCCGGCATCGCGGCGGTCGCCGCGCTCGCCGACTCCGAGTCCGTGCTGCGTGGCGTGGGGCACCTGCGTCTGCACGAGACCGACCGGCTGGCCGCGCTGAGCAAGGAGATCAACGAGCTCGGCGGCGACGTCACCGAGACCGAGGACGGACTGCGCATCCGGCCGCGGCCGCTGCGCGGCGGCGTCTTCCACACCTACGAGGACCACCGGCTGGCCACCGCGGGCGCCGTCCTGGGCCTCGCCGTGGACGGCGTCCGGGTCGAGAACGTCGCGACCACCGGCAAGACCCTCCCCGACTTCCCCGAGATGTGGACGGCCATGCTGGGCACGGCACCGGCGGCCTCCGCGTCCCCCGTGCGGGCCTGAACCATGCGGCGCTACGGCAAGCACACCGACGAGGACGACGTCCGGGTCCGCCCGAACCGCAAGGGCAACCGCCCCCGCACCAGCATCCGGCCCAAGCACGAGGACGCCGAGGAGGGCTTCGTCCTCACCATCGACCGCGGCCGCATCACCTGCCTCGTCGAGGACCGCACGGTCACCGCGATGAAGGCCCGCGAACTGGGTCGCAAGGGCATCGCGGTCGGCGACCGGGTCGGCATCGTCGGCGACCTGTCCGGCGAGAAGGACACGCTGGCGCGCATCGTGCGCGTCGAGGAGCGCAGCTCGGTGCTGCGCCGCACCGCCGACGACACCGATCCGTACGAGCGGGTCGTCGTCGCCAACGCCGACCGGCTCGCCATCGTCACCGCCCTCGCCGACCCCGAGCCGCGCCCCCGGCTCATCGACCGCTGCCTGGTGGCGGCGTACGACGCCGGGCTCGAGCCGCTGCTGGTGCTCACCAAGTCCGATCTCGCCTCGGCGGAAACGCTGCTGGAGACGTACGCGCCCCTGGGCGTCCCCTACGTCGTCACCAGCCACGAGCACTTCGACGCCGACGCGACGGCGGCCGTCCGCGAGCACCTCAAGGGCCGGATCACCGCCTTCGTCGGCCACAGCGGCGTCGGGAAGACCACCCTGGTCAACGCCCTGGTGGAGCGTCAGCGCGCGACCGGCCTCGTCAACGCGGTCACCGGACGGGGCAGGCACACCACCACCTCGGCGCTCGCGCTGCCGCTCAGCGGCGCGGAGGGCTGGGTCATCGACACCCCGGGGGTGCGCTCCTTCGGCCTCCACCACGTCGATCCGTCCCGGGTCATCCACGCCTTCCCCGACCTGGAGCCGGGCACGGAGGACTGTCCGCGGGCCTGCAGCCACGACGAACCCGACTGCGCGCTGGACGCCTGGGTCGCCGACGGGCACGCGGAACCCGCCCGGTTGTTCTCGCTGCGGCGGCTGCTCGCGACGCGTGAGCGCAAGGAAGGGGACTGAGACCCCATTTCCGGGCATGCTGTGTGATGATCGCTCATCGACAGACGGAAACGGGAGGGCGTTCGATGGCCTGGCTCCTCGTGGTGGTCGCTGGACTCCTCGAAACCGGCTTCGCGGTCTGCCTCAAGCTCTCCCACGGGTTCACCCGTCTGTGGCCGACCATCGCGTTCTGCGCCTTCGCGCTCGGCAGCTTCGGCCTGCTCACGCTCGCCCTGAAGAAGCTGGACGTCGGGGCCGCGTACGCGGTGTGGACGGGCATCGGGGCGTCCGGGACCGCGATCTACGGCATGGCCTTCCTCGGCGACGTCGTCTCGACCCTGAAGCTGATCTCCATCAGCCTGGTCGTCCTGGGCGTCATCGGGCTCCAGCTCTCCGGCTCCACCCATTGACCGCCCCGGCCGGTCCGCACCGGGGGCCGGGCCGCGCCCGTCACCAGCCGCGCTGGAGCAGCCCCCGGACCAGCCGGGCGACCCGCCGGCACGCCTCCTCGTCGGAGGCCGCGGGCGCGACGACGTAGGAGACGGTGACACGCACCGCGGCCTCGCAGGCCCAGTCGGCCTCGGCCCGGTCGAGTCTGGGGAAGCGCCGCCCCAGTACGGTCGCTGCGCGCGCCCGGAAGCCGTCGAGGAGTTCGGCCGGGGCGAGCGGGGCGTCGTCCCCCCGCTGCCGCCGGCCCGGCAGCCGCGGCACCGGCACCGGCACGACGGCCGCCGCCGGGACCCGGTCCCCGCGGCAGCCGGTGAGGACCGCGCGCACCAGCGGGCTGCGGCGGGCACTGTGCAAGGTCCAGGCGGTCGCGGCGGCGAAGCAGTCGCCGGCGTCGGCGCCCTGCCGCCCGGCGGCGTCCAGGGCGCGCTCCACGCCCGCCAGGAACGCCTCCGCCTCACGCCTCGCCAGGGCTCTCGCGAGCCCCTCCTTGGTGCCGAACTCGTTGTAGAGGGTCTGCCGCGACACCCCGGCCGTGGCCGCGACGTCGACCATCCTGATCGTCGCCCACGAGCGGTCGCCCAGTGCGGACAGCGCCGCGTCCAGGAGTGATTCACGCGCTGTCGGCACGATCGCCTCCAAGCGGTCTCAAGCGGGTCTCAAGCGGTCTCCACCGGTACCGGGCGGCCTCAGGGGGCCGTGGGCCAGAATTGACGGGCCGTCGGTCCGTGTCAACCCTCCCCGCGCACCCTGCGTGACCTCGACCTGCCGCGATCGATACTGTTCGCTCCATGCCGGACTTCAACGACGATCTGCGCCTGGCGCACATCCTTGCCGACGCCGCCGACGCCGCCACCATGGAGCGCTTCAAGTCCCTGGACCTCAAGGTCGAGACCAAGCCCGACATGACGCCGGTCAGCGAGGCGGACAAGCGCGCCGAGGAACTGATCCGCAGTCAGCTCGGGCGGGCCAGGCCGCGCGACGCCGTGCTCGGCGAGGAGTACGGCACGGAGGGCAGCGGTCCGCGCCGCTGGATCGTCGACCCGATCGACGGCACCAAGAACTACGTCCGCGGGGTGCCCGTGTGGGCCACCCTGATCGCGCTCATGGTGCGGGGGGAGCGGGGCGACGAGGGCGTGGTCGGCATGGTGTCCGCGCCCGCCCTGGGGCGCCGCTGGTGGGCGGTGAAGGGTGGCGGGGCGTACACCGGGCGCAGCCTGTCCTCGGCCACGCGGCTGCGGGTGTCGCAGGTCAGCCGGCTGGCGGACGCCTCCTTCGCGTACTCCTCGCTGAGCGGCTGGGAGGAGCAGGGCCGCCTGGACGGCTTCCTCGACCTGACCCGGTCCTGCTGGCGGACGCGCGCCTACGGTGACTTCTGGCCCTACATGATGGTCGCCGAGGGCGCCGTGGACATCTGCGCCGAGCCCGAACTGAGCCTGTGGGACATGGCGGCGAACGAGGTGATCGTGCGCGAGGCCGGAGGGCGCTTCACCAGCCTGGACGGGACCGCGGGACCGTACGGCGGGAACGCGGCGGCGTCCAACGGGCTGCTGCACGAGGACATGCTCGACTTCCTGAACCGCCCGTAATCGACCGACCCCTCACACTACCGATCACCCTCCGCGCGCCCCTTGCTGCGGACCGCGGCGCATGTGAACATGAGAATGCGTGAGCTTGTGCATTTGTGAAACGGTTCTCAAGACGGCCACGACGCAGCCCGAGGGGTATCCCATGCTCGTACGCGACGCCATGAGCACGGTCGTTCTCACGGTCGGTCCCGCCCACACCCTCCGCCAGGCCGCCCGGCTGATGTCCGCCCGACGGGTGGGCGCGGCGGTGGTACTCGATCCCGACACCTGCGGTCTCGGCATCCTGACCGAGCGCGACATCCTCAACGCCATCGGTGCGGGGCTCGACCCCGACCTCGAACTCGCCGCCGCCCACACCACCACCGACGTGGTCTTCGCCGCGCCCCAGTGGACCCTCGAAGAGGCGGCCGCCGCGATGGTACGCGGCGGCTTCCGGCACCTGGTGGTGCTGGACGACCGCAACCCGGTCGGCATGGTCTCCGTACGCGACATCGTGCGCTGCTGGCAGCCTGCGCGCGCCCTGGCCGGCTGACGGCCCGGACATGGATCGGAGGGGACCGGGTGCCTGGACGCACCCGGTCCCCTCCGGGTCTGTGGGACGGACGCCCGTCAGCCGCGCAGGGCTTGGACGGCGGCCTCCAGCCGCTTGCCGAACTCCTCGTCGGCACGGCGGAAGTTGCCGATCGCGCGCTCGGCGATGTCGTCGCGCGACACCTTGGCGATGAATCCGGAGAGGTTGGCGACCAGGCGCTCCTTCTCCTCCTGCGACATCAGCCGGTAGAGGTTGCCGGCCTGCACGAAGTCGTCGTCCTCGGCGTGCGAAGGCGCCTCGTGGTTGCCGGCGTACCCGGCGACCGCGGTGGCCGACCACAGGGGACGGCCGGTCTGCGCCGGGCCGCCGAAGCTGTTCGGCTCGTAGTTCCTGGCCCCGCCGTGGCGGCCGTCGTAGAGCGCGCCGTCGCGCCCGTGGGTGCGCGCCTCGGTCGCGTGCGGGCGGTTCACCGGCAGGTGGTCGGCGTTGATGCCGACGCGGTAGCGGTGGGCGTCGCCGTAGGCGAAGAGCCGGCCCTGCAGCATCTTGTCCGGGGACGGGCCGATGCCGGGCACGAAGTGCGCCGGGGAGAAGATCGACTGCTCGACCTCGGCGAAGATGTTCTGCGGGTTGCGGTTGAGTTCCAGCCTGCCGATCTCGATCGGCGGGTAGTCCTCGTGCGGCCACACCTTGGTGAGGTCGAACGGGTTGAAGCGGTAGGCCGCCGCCTCGGCCGCGGGCATGATCTGCACCTGCACGGTCCAGCTCGGGAACTCGCCGCGCTCGATGGCCTCGCGCAGGTCGCGCTGGTGGGAGTCCGGGTCCTCACCGGCGAGCCGGTTGGCCTCCTCCTGGGTGAGGTTCCTGATGCCCTGGTCGGTCTTGAAGTGGTACTTGACCCAGAAGACCTCGCCGGCCTCGTTGTTCCACTGGTAGGTGTGCGAGCCGTAGCCGTTCATGTGGCGGTAGCTCGCCGGGATGCCGCGGTCACCGAACAGCCAGGTCACCTGGTGCGTCGACTCGGGTGACAGCCCCCAGAAGTCCCAGACGTTGTCCGCCTCCTGGGAGCCGGTGTACGGGTCGCGCTTCTGGGTGTGGATGAAGTCGGGGAACTTGATGGCGTCCTTGATGAAGAACACCGGGGTGTTGTTGCCGACGAGGTCGTAATTGCCCTCCTCGGTGTAGAACTTCAGCGCCCAGCCGCGCGGGTCGCGCACCGCGTCCGCCGCGCCCAGGTTGCCGGCGACGGTGGAGAACCGCAGGAAGGTCTCGGTCTGCTTGCCGACCTCGGAGAGGAACTTCGCCCGCGTGTACTTCGTCACGTCGGCGGTCACCGTGAAGGTGCCGTAGGCGCCGGCGCCACGGGCGTGCACCACGCGCTCCGGGATGCGCTCGCGGTTGAAGTGGGCGAGCTTCTCCAGCAGCTGCTGGTCCTGGACCAGGACCGGTCCCCCGGGGCCCGCGGTCTCGCTGTTCTGGTTGTCCGCGACCGGGGCGCCCGCCTCCGTGGTCAGCGGGCCGGTCTCCTGAACCGTCACGTGCTTCTCCCTGGGTTGGTGCTGTGCCGTGGCTTACGCCGGAAGCGATCCTACGATAGACAGAGTCCAAGTCAAGAAGAGCCCCAAACTCGTACCCGGTCGGAACACGGACTGTCACTGTTAAGCTGTTGCCATCCCACTGATAGGTGAAATGGAATGAGTGACCTGCTGGAACGACTGCGCGGCCGCGGATGGCGCATGACCGCGCAGCGGCGCGTCGTGGCCGAGGTCCTGGACGGCGACCACGTCCACCTGACCGCCGACGAGGTGCACGCCCGCGCGGCGGCGCGACTGCCCGAGATCTCCCGCGCGACCGTCTACAACACCCTGGGCGAACTGGTGTCGCTCGGCGAGGTCATAGAGGTCGCCACCGACGGCCGCGCCAAGCGCTACGACCCCAACGCCCACCGCCCGCACCAGCACCTGGTGTGCTCCAGCTGCGGCACCGTCCGGGACGTCCACCCGCACGGCAACCCGCTGGCGGACCTGCCCGACGCGGAGCGTTTCGGGTTCACCGTCTCCCAGGTCGAGGTCACCTACCGGGGCCTGTGCCCCGCCTGCGCCTGACGCTGCGCGGCCCGCCGCACACGTTCCGCGGCCTTGCGCACCCCCGGCTCCGGCCGGGTGCGGCCCACCCACACCGTCTCCACCGGCACCTGGCCGGCGACCTTGGAGAGCGCCTCGAAGGCCTCCCTGGCCACCCCGGGGTCCGGATCCACGGCCAACGGCGCCAGCTGCCGCAGCAGCCCCTCCCGCGGGACGAGCCGTCCCGCCGCGCGCACCGCGGCACGGCGCACCACGGGCGGCCACGGAGTGCGCACCTCACGGGCCAGCCGCAGCAGCAGCGGCGCGTCCGAGGCGTCCCCGCACTCCCCCAGCCCCGTCACCAGCCCGGCCACCAGCCGCGGCGGGCTCTGCGGGCCGCAGCGCAACAGCTGCCTACGGTACGCCAGCGCCGGGGGCTCTCCCCTGCTGTACAGCCGCCAGCGGGCCTGGGCGCGGACGATCCGCGCCGGGTCGGCCAGCGGCGCGGTCAGCCGGGCCGCCGGCACGTCGTCCGGCAGCGCCGCGACCGCCAGCTCCCGCACGGCCGCCGAGCGGGCCCACAGCAGCCGCCCCGCCTGGTCCGGGTCCATCTGCAGCAGCCGCTCGGCGCACAGTCTGCGGCACACCTGGTCCGGGTCGCGCAGCGCCGTGCGCACCAGGTCCCCGCGGACGAACTCGCCGAGTTCCAGGGCCAGCTCGACCCCGAAGCGCCGGGTCAGCGGGTCCGTGTCGGCGGCCAGCGCACGCACCGCCCGCCGGGCCTCGGGCGCCGCCAGCACCCCGCGGTACGCCTCGGGGGTGTGCCTCGCCCGGCTCCGTCCGCGCAGCCTCAGCAGCAGCCGTACGGCCGCGGCGGCCTCGTCCGGGGCGGTACGGCGCAGCAGCGCCTCCAGCGCCCGGTCGCGGACCTGGTCGACCCAGTCCGCCGTCCGCAGCGCGAGGGCGGAGGCCACCAGCGGCCCGCCGTGCACCGCCAGCTCCTCCACGGCGGCCTGCCGGATGCGGCCGTCCCGGTCCATCGCGGCCAGCAACAGGCGCAGCGGTTCACTCTCGCCGGGCGCCGGGGGCGTGCCCTCCTGCACCCGGGCGGCACGGTCCAGCAGCAGCCACAGCCGGGGCGGCGCCGCGGCCAGCGCCTTGAGGGCCGCCGCCCGGTCGTAGGCGGCCTCCTCGTCGTCGGCGGCGCTGCGCAGCTCGCGCAGCAGGCCCTCCACCTCCGCGGCCGCGCACAGCCGACCCCACCGCGTCACATCCCTGAGTTCCGTCGGCCGCCGCTTACGCCGCCTGCGCAGCAACCCCGCCTCCTCGCGCCGCCTGAGGGCCTGTCCTCAGGATCGCGCGCCGGCGCCGGCGGGCCCAGGATCGTCGGCACCCTTTTGCCCGAACCATGCCTGGCCTGTACCCAACGCATACGAGAAGGGCCCGGAAGCCATGGCTTCCGGGCCCTCTCTTCAGTAGCGGGGACAGGATTTGAACCTGCGACCTCTGGGTTATGAGCCCAGCGAGCTACCGAGCTGCTCCACCCCGCGTCGTTGTGTCTTTAGACTACCCTCCCGGCGCTGAGCAGCGCAAATCGCTTCTCACGCGGACAGCTCGTGCTCCAGGGCGTCGGTCAGCCGGGCGGCCCGCTCGGCCACCTCGGCGGGGCCGCACTCCACCGCGCGGGCGCACCACGCCTGGGCGTCCGCGAGCTGTCCGTGCCGTGCGGCCAGCAGCGCCAGCCGCAGCGCGGCGCGTCCGTGGCCCGCGTCCGCGGCACGCGTCCACCACAGGGCGGCCTCCGGCTCCGCGCCCTCGCGGGCGAGGAGCAGCCCGAGGTTGAAGGCACCGTTGCGGCTGCCGCCCTCGGCGGCCTCCCGGTACCAGTGGGCGGCGTCCACGACGTCCCCGCGCTTGGCGGCGCACATGCCGAGCCGCACCTGGGCACGGCGGTGCCCCTGGCCTGCGGCGCGGGCGTACCACTCCTCGGCCTCGCCCTCGGCCTCCTGCGTGCCCTGCCCGTCCAGCAGCGCGCCGAGCCGGAAGGCGCCCTCCGGGCTGCCGCCGCCCGCCGCGCAGCGCAGGTGGCGCTCGGCGCCGTGCGCGTCGCCCTCCTTCTGCAAGGCGATGGCCACCTGGAGCGCGGCCTCGCCGTGGCCGCTGGCCGCGGCGCGCTCGTACCAGCGCCGCGCGGTGGCGTCGTCGCCCCGCCCGGCGTACAGGATGCCGAGGTTGAAGGCGGCGTCGACGCTGCCCGCCTCCGCCGCCTTGGAGAACCAGGGCTCGGCGCCCGCCGCGTCGCCGCGCTGCAGCAGGAGCACGGCGAGCGCGTTGGCCGCCTCGCGGTGCCCGGTGTAGGCGGCCTTGCGGTACCACTGCTCGGCCTGGGCCGTGCGGCCCTGACCGGCGCAGAGCAGACCGAGGTTGAAGGCGCCGTTGATGTCCCCCGCCTCGAGCGCGGCCCGGTACCACCGCTCGGCGGTCTGGGTCTCGCCCTCCTGGGCGTGCAGCGCGCCCAGGGCGTTCGCGGCGTTGCCGTCGCCGGCGTTGGCGGCACGCCGCCACCAGGTGGCGGCCCCGTCGACGTCGCCGGCGTCGCGCAGCAGGAAGCCGAGGGCGCAGGCGGCGCGCGGCTCCCCGTCGCGGGCGGCGGTCAGGTACCAGCGCTTGGCCTCCTCGAACTCGCCGCGCTCCTCCAGGAGCGTGCCGAGGCGCAGGGCGGCCCTGCGGTGCCGGCGGGCGGCGGCCTGCCGGTACCACTGCTCGGCCTCGCGCTCCTCGCCGCGCTCGGCGCAGATGCCGGCGAGCCGGTAGGCGGCCTCGCGGTGGCCGTGCTCGGCGGCGGCGTGGAACCAGCGCTCGGCGCCGACGTCACGCCGGTGGTCCAGGAGGTCGGCCAGCGCGTACGCGCCCAGGGTGTGCCCGGACTCGGCGGCCTGGCGCAGCCAGTACTCGGCGCCGGGCTCGTCGCCGCGCTCGCGGAAGTGCCGGCCGAGCGCGTGCGCGGCCGCGGCGGAACCGGCGACCGCCGCGATGCGCCACCATGCGGCGGCCTCGTCGGCGTAGCCGCGCTGGTGCAGCAGCAGGCCCAGGTTGTTGGCGGCCGGGCGGTCCCCTCCGGCGGCGGCGCCGCGCAGATGGGGCTCGGCGCCCTCGAGGTCGCCGCGGCGCAGCAGCAGGGTGCCCAGGACGCTCATGGCCCCGATGTCGCCGTGCTCGGCGGCCCGCCGGTGGCGCGCCTCGAGTTCGGCCTCCTCGCGGGCCTCCAGGGTCTCCTCGTCCGGGAGGTCGGACTCGATGAGGCGCTCCTCGTCGAGACCGCCCATCCGCGGAGCGGGCAGCAGGTCGGCGACGGCCGGCACCAGCGCGGCCCCGGCCGCGGGCACGGTCGTCCGCCCCGTGGACCCGGGATCCCGGATCTGACGAGTCTTCAGCAGCCTTGCACCATCCCCCATGAGGTCCATCGTCGCATCACCCGTACCCGCAGTACACCTGGTATGCGGCAAACCTGCAGAGTTCAGCCGATCCCAGTTGGTCACTTCGTAGGTCACTACAGCGTTTTGTCGACTTCCCGACATGATGCCAACCGAAACCTCTGCGGTACCAGTTCCCCCCTACAAGTGAAAGGGCCCGGAGTCTATTGACTCCGGGCCCTCTCCAACAGTAGCGGGGACAGGATTTGAACCTGCGACCTCTGGGTTATGAGCCCAGCGAGCTACCGAGCTGCTCCACCCCGCGTCGGTGGAACAACAGTACCACGACGCGGGGTGGGCCCCGTCAGCCCTGCCTGCCCGCCTGCTGCTCGGCCTCCTGGGCCCGCTTCAGCGCGTCGGCGAGATCCTTCTGCGCCTGGCCGTACGCGCCCCAGTCGCCCTCCTTGAGCGCCTTCTGGCCCGCGTCGTACGCCTGCTGGGCGTCCTCCAGGGCCTGGGCGACCGTCGGATTGCCGGAGGCCGGCGGCTGGGTGCCCCCGCCCGTCTCCGGTGGCGTCTCGGGCGTGCCGCCGTCCGAGCCGAACACCGCGTCGAGCGCCTGCGCGAGCGTGTCCTCGAACTCGGTCTGGCCGCCGTAGCTCACCAGCACCTTCTTCAGCAGCGGGTAGTTGGTGCCCGCGCCGCGGACGTAGACCGGCTCGACGTACAGCAGCCCGCCGTCGAGGGGCACGGTCAGCAGGTTGCCGTACTCGACCTCCGAGTCACCGCCCTTGAGCAGCCTGATCTTCTCCGCCACGTCGGGGTCGGAGTTGAACTGGCTCTGCACCTGCTGCGGTCCGGACACCGTGGTGTTCGACGGCAGCTTCAGCACCCTGATCGCGCCGTACTCCGGACTCTTCGCGTCCGCGTCGACCGCCATGAAGGCGCTGAGGTTCTCGCGCTTGTTCGGCGTGAAGGTCGTCGTGAGCGAGAACGCCTGGTCGTTCTGGCCGGGCATCTTCAGGCTCAGGTAGTACGGCGGCACCGACTTGCCGGTCTTGGCGGCGGGGTCGTTGGGCACCGCCCACACCTCACTGCCGCTGTAGAAGGTCGACGCCTTGGTGACGTGGTAGCGCGTCAGCAGCTCGCGCTGCACCTTGAACAGGTCCTGCGGGTAGCGCAGATGCGCCATCAGCGCGTCGTCGATCGCCGTCTTGGGCTCGACCGTGTCCGGGAAGGCCTTCATCCAGGTCTTCAGCACCGGGTCCTCGGTGTCCCACTGGTAGAGCGTGACCTTGCCGCTGTACGCGTCGACGGTCGCCTTCACCGAGTTGCGGATGTAGTTGACCTGGTTCTGCTGCGCCAGCACGGCGCGCTGCCCGTCGGTCAGCGAGTCCGCGGTGGTGTCGCCCAGCGTCGTGCGCGACGAGTACGGGTAGCCGTTGCTCGTCGTGTAGGCGTCGACGATCCACACGATCCGGCCGTCGACGACCGCCGGGTAGGAGTCGCCGTCGATCGTCAGCCAGGGCGCGACCGCCTCGACCCGCTCCTTGGGCATGCGGTTGTACAGGATCTGCGAGTCGTCGCCGACGGCGCCGGAGTAGAAGATCTGCGGCTCCCCGAAGGACACCGCGTAGGCGAGCCTGGTCACCGGGTTCTTCAGGCCGACGCCGCTCTTGGCGGTGTACGTGTACGGCTTCTCGCCGCTGTCGTCGGTGTAGTCGATCTCCGGCGTGGTCTTGTCGCCGACGATCGACCACTGCTTGGTCTGCTCGCCGTAGTAGATCCGCTGCTGGTACGTCCCGAGGTCGCCCTTGGTCGGCAGGTTGTACTCAGTGAAGTCCGGCTCGCCGCTGGCGGTCGTGGTGGTGCCCTTGGCCGCCACCATGCCGTAGCCGTGCGTGTACTTGAAGTGGTCGTTGATCCAGCTGTGCTGCGGGATGCCCTCGAGGTTCAGCTCCCGCAGGCCCACCACGGTGTCCTGCTCCTTGCCGTCGATCGTGTAGCGGTCGACGTCGAGCGTGGACGGGAACGCGTAGTAGCCGCGCACCTTCTGCAGCTGCTGGTAGGTCGGCGAGACCACGTTCGGGTCCAGCAGGCGGATGGACGCCGCCGTGTCGGCGTCGCTGCGCAGCTTCTCCTTGCCGTCACCGCTAGTGCCCGAGTAGTCCGTCACGTCGGCGTGGTCGATGCCGTACGCCTCACGCGTGGCGTCGATGTTCTTCTGGATGTACGGCTGCTCCTTGGCGGCCTCGTTCGGCTGCACCTGGAACTTCTGCACGATCGCCGGGTACAGGCCGCCGATCAGGATCGCCGACAGCACCATCAGGCCGAAGCCGATCAGCGGCAGCGACCAGGTGCGCCGCCACAGGGTGGCGAAGAACAGCAGCGCGCAGATGATGGCGATGGCGAACAGGATCGTCTTGGCCGGCAGGTAGGCGTTGGCGTCCACGTAGCGCAGGCCCGTCCAGTCGCCCGACCTGAGGTTGCCGGACTTCACCGCCAGCGAGTAGCGGTCCAGCCAGTACGCGACGGCCTTCAAGGTGACGAACAGGCCCAGCAGCACCGACAGGTGCCCGGTCGCCGCCGCCGTCGCCCGGCCGCCCGGGGAGGTGAGCCGCAGGCCCCCGTACAGGTAGTGCACCAGCGCCGCCGCCAGCAGCGACAGCACGACCGCCGCGAAGCCGAAGCTCAGCAGGAAGCGGTACCAGGGCAGGTCGAAGGCGTAGAAGGAGATGTCCACGTGGAACTGCGGGTCCTTGGTGCCGAACGACGTGGAGTTCGTCCACAGCAGCCATGTGCGCCACTGGCTGGAGGCGGAGGCTCCGGCGATCAGCCCCACGAGCGCGCAGACGGTGAGCAGCACCCACTTCTTGTAGGGGGCGATGCCCATCCGGTAGCGGTCGAGGCTCTGCTGCTCCATCGACATCGCGCTGAGCGGCGGCCGGAGCCGGTGCGCGAGGTACACGTTGACGCCGACGGCCGCGGCCATCAGCAGACCGAAGACGAAGAACAGGCCGATCTTGGTCCACAGGGTGGTGGTGAAGACCGAGGAATAGTGGACGGAGCGGTACCAGAGCCAGTCGGTCCAGAAACCCGAGAACATGACGAAGGCCATGGCCAGCACGGCCAGGACGCCCAGGGTCATGAGCAGTGTCCGGGCTCGCCGCGACGGGCGGCCCACTCTGATCCGCGGCCCGTGCGGACCCCCGCCGCGGTCCGGCATCTGGAATACCAAGGTGCGCACCTCGAAGTGTCGGTCTCCGTCGGACGCCCTACCGGCGCCCACTGATGCAACTTACTCAGCGTTTACTCAGTTCCCCAAGGCTCCCGATTGGGGATGCGGGTCACAGAACAGGCAGGATGATGAGCATGTCCAACAACACGTCCGAGGGTGCGCCGCTCACCGCGAACCCGCTCACCCGTGCCGTCCTGGAAATCGACGACTACGCGTCCGGCCTCGGCTGGGACCAGCCCGCCCGGCTCTTCGCCCTCGTCGACACCGCGGCGCTGCGCGTACAGGAGCCCAAGCTGGCCGAGGAACTCGGCCTCGGAGACGGGGCGGCCGCGGGGCTGACCCCGATCGAGCAGGACGAGCTGCCGCCGGGCGCCGCGCTGGACGAGTTCCTGGCCACCATCGCCTGGCCCGGTGTCGTCAGCGGCTGCGCGCTCACCGTCGAGCGGCTGATGCTGCCGCCGTCCGCGGAGGAGTCCATCCCGCAGGGGCTGGACGACGCCGCGCTGGCCCGCTGGGTCGCCGGGCACCCTGACCGCCAGGAGGTCCGCATGACGGTGGGCGTGCTGCGGGACGGGTCCCGGGAGTCGGCGGTGCGGCTGCGCGAGAAGGACTCCCCCACCGAGGTGCTGACCGGTTCCGCGCTGGTGCCGGGGCTGGCCGACGCCCTGGCGGCGACCTTCGAGGAGTGACGCGGACGGCCCCGGGAGTTCCCCGGGGCCGTCGGGCCGTACGGATGCGTCCGTCGCTCAGCCCTTCGTGCAGGAGGGCAGGGCCGACGTCTTGCCGTCGCGGATGTCCTTGAGCGCGTCCAGGGCGTCGTCGATGGTCTTCACCTTGACCAGGGTGAGGCCGCTCGGGGTGTCGGTCGCCGCCTCCGCGCAGTTGTCGGCGGGGGTCAGGAAGTACTCGGCGCCCTTCTGCCGCGCGCCGATGGTCTTCATGTCTATGCCGCCGATGGGACCGACCTTGCCCTCGTCGTCGATCGTGCCGGTGCCCGCGACGAACTTGCCGCCGGTGAGGTCCTCCGGGGTGAGCTTGTCGACGATGCCCAGCGCGAACATCAGGCCGGCGCTCGGGCCGCCGACGTCCGCCAGCTTGATGTCGATCTTGAACGGGAAGGTGTGCTCGACGCCGGCCTGGATGCCCACGACCGCCCGGGCCTCGCCGTCGTCGTCCGACTTCGCCGTGGTGATGGTCACGTCCTGGGTGGCGTCGCCCTTGGCGCCCTTGGGCACGACGGTGAAGACCACCTTCTGCCCCGGCTGGTGCTTGGTGACCAGCGATGCGACGTCGCCCGCCGCCTTGACCGGCTCGCCGTCCACGGCCTTGATCACGTCTCCGGCGTGCAGCTCGCCCTCGGCCGGGGCGCCCTTGACCACGGCGGAGACGATCACCCGGGAGCCGACGGGTATGCCGAGCTCCTCGAGCGCCGCGACCTTCGCGCTGTCCTGGGACTGCGTGAACTCCTCGGCGTTCTCCTGGTCGGCCTCCTCGGCCGTCTGCCCCTTGGGGTAGAGCGTGTCGTGCTCGACGACCTTCTGGTCGTGCGCCAGCCAGCCGACGACCGCCTCCACCAGGTTCATCGAGTAGTCCGCGCTCGTCACCCGCACCGTGGTCATGTTGAGGTGACCGCTGGTCGGGTACGTCTTGTGCCCCGAGATCTGCAGCACCGGATCCCCGCCGTGCGACCCGAGCGTGTTCACCGTCGGACCCGGCGACATCTCCGCGTACGGCACGGGCCACAGGAGCGCGACACACAGCAGCGCTATCAGGGTCAGGGTCGATGCGAGCAGCGTCGCGGTGCGGCGTGGCATGGAACGACAGTACGGTACGGAACCCGCAGCCGCCCCGTGGGGCCTCAGGCCGGGCCGCCCGATCCGGTGCGCTGCATGGCCTCGCGGAAACGCTCGTAGTCGGCGAGCGAGGCGCCGTCCCCGGTGGACCGCGTACGCGCCGCCCAGCCTCCCCAGACGGCCGCGGCGATCGCGGCGACCAGCGGGATGAGCAACCATGCGAGCGCTGCCACTTCGGCCTCCTGGACGCGCATGCCGATCAAGAACTATGAGCAGACTAATCTTCTGCTGCTACAACGTTCAGAGCGGGTGGCAGGTTACGCAACCGCAGGTGGGCCACTCAGTGGCGAGGCGGGCGGCGACCGCCCTCCCCGCGGGTCAGTGGGCGCAGGCGCCGACCCACTCCTCGGTGCCGTCGGCGAAGGCCTGGTGCTTCCAGATCGGGACCTCGCGCTTGAGGTCGTCGATGAGCCGCCGGCAGGCGGCGAAGGCCTCGGCCCGGTGCGGGCAGGAGACGGCGACGACGACCGCGAGGTCGCCGACGCGCAGGTCGCCCACCCGGTGGACGGCGGCCAGTGCCTTGACCGGGAAGTCCGCGACGACCTTCTCCGCGACCCGGCGCAGTTCGGCCTCCGCGCCCGGGTGAGCCGAGTAGCCGAGCCCGGTCACCTCCGCGTCCGACGGGCCGTCGTGGTCACGGACCATGCCGACGAACAGCGCGGTGCCCCCGGCGGAATCGTGCCCCACGGCGCGGAAGACCTCGTCCACGGACAGCTCCGTGTCCCGGACCGCGATGAGCCGGACGGGTTCGTCGTGCGTCTGTGCCATGCCGCTCATGCTGCCCCATCACCCGCCATGCGGAAACCCCCTTCCGGAGCGAGTTCGCGCGGCGACGCTCAGACACCGCGGCGCTTGCGCGCCCTCCGCACCATCGCCGCCGTGCCGACCAGGGCGACCGTCGCGCCGGCCGCACCGAGCGTGGCCGCGTCCTTGCGGCCCAGGCGCCGCCCGACGACGGAGTTGCGGCCGGAGACCTCCTCCAGCAGGACGGCCAGCACCTCCTCGTTGGTCCACTTCGGCCGCCAGCCCGACTCGTGCAGCCTGCTGCCGCTGACCACCCACGGGTGCATCGTGTACGCCAGGTCCCCCGCCGGGGAGGGGGTGAGCCCCAGCCGGTGCAGCCGGGAGGCCGCGCCGAGCGCCACCGCGGGCGGCAGCTCCATGCGGCGGATGCCCGAGAGCTCCTCGACCTCCTCCTGCTCCAGCCAGCCGTCGCAGCCCACGGTCATCTCGCCGTCCACCTTCTCCAGCGCCGCGTGCTCCAGCGCCGTCACCAGGTCCTCCACGTGGCAGAACTGCCAGCAGGGGCGGCTGCCGCCCACCACCAGCAGCCGCGGCGACTCGAAGTAGCGGGTCAGCGCGGTGTCGGTGCCGCCGACCAGCACGGCCGGACGCAGGACGGTCACGTTGAGTCCGGGGTGCGCGCGGGGGGCGCGCTTGCCCAGCCGCTCGATCTCCAGCAGGTCGCCCACGAAGGACGCCTCCGCGGTCGCGCGCAGCGGGGCGTCCTCGGCGAGCGGGACGTCGTTGTCCGGGTGGGCGCCGTAGACCATGGCCGAGGTGCACAGCACCACGCGCGGCACGCCGGCGGCGGCCGCCGCGGTGAGCACCGTCTGGGTACCGCGCACGTTGAAGGCGCTGCGCGCCTTGGGGTCGGACTCCAGGTCCAGGTCGAGCGCGAGGTGGACGACGACGTCCACGCCGCGCAGCCGCTCGGCGATCGCCGGGTCCCGAACGTCGAGCACCGCCCACTGGGCACCGGGGACGTCGCCGCGGCGCTCGTCGATCGCCACGACCTTCTTGACCTGGTCGGATTCGGCCAGCCGCAGGGCCAGCAGCAGGCCGACACCGGAGGCGGCGCCGGTGACGGCGACCACAGGTCCGGCGGGGGCCCTGCCGCCGCTCCGCTCTGGGCGAACGGTCGGTTCTGGGGAACTCACCAGGTGTCTCCCACGGTTGTCTCTGGTACCGGGTGCGCGGTCCGCAACCGCGGTCCGTACGCAGCCATCCTGCCTGACGGGTGTCTAGGCTGGAGGTACAGCCCACAACACACAGAGCCGAGGAAACCGTGAGCGACATCCCATTCGGATTCGGAGTCCCTCCCGAGGAGCCCGAGGAAGGGGACGACGGCAAGAAGTCCGGCGGTTCCGGCGGCGGCTCCCGGGGACCGGCCAATCCCTTCGGCTACGGCGGCGGGAGTCCCTTCGGCGGCGGCGCCGGCGGGGACAACCCGTTCGCCGCCATGTTCGGTTCGCTGAACCCCAACGACCTGGGCGCGGCCTTCCAGCAGCTGGGTCAGATGCTCTCGTACGAGGGCGGCCCGGTGAACTGGGACATGGCCAAGGACATCGCCCGGCAGACGGTGGCCCAGGGCACCCCGGAGGGCTCGAAGGACGTCAGCGTGGGTCCCGCGGACCGGGCGAAGGTCCAGGAGTCGCTGCGGCTGGCGGACCTGTGGCTCGACGGGGTGACGTCGATGCCCTCCGGCGCCGGCTCGGCCGTGGCGTGGAGCCGGGCCGAATGGGTCGAGGCGACCCTGCCCGTGTGGAAGGAGCTGGTCGACCCGGTCGCCGAGCGCGTCGGGACGGCGATGGGCGACGTGCTGCCCGAGGAGATGCAGGCCATGGCGGGCCCGCTGCTCGGCATGATGCGCTCCATGGGCGGCGCCATGTTCGGCACGCAGATCGGGCAGGCGCTGGGCACGCTCGCCGGTGAGGTCGTGGGCTCGACCGACATCGGCCTGCCGCTCGGCCCGGCCGGCAAGGCCGCGCTGCTCCCCGCCAACGTGGAGGCCTTCGGCGAGGGCCTGAGCGTGCCGCAGGACGAGGTCCGGCTCTACCTGGCGCTCCGCGAGGCGGCGCACCAGCGGCTGTTCGCCCACGTGCCGTGGCTGCGGGCACACCTGTTCGGCGCCGTCGAGGGGTACGCCCGCGGTATCAAGGTGGACACCGCGAAGCTGGAGGACGCGGTCGGCCAGCTCGACCCGTCGAACCCCGAGGCGCTCCAGGACGCCCTGCAGCAGGGCATGTTCCAGCCCGAGGACACCCCGGCGCAGAAGGCGGCGCTGGCCCGTCTGGAGACGGCCCTGGCCCTCGTCGAGGGCTGGGTGGACGCGGTCGTGCACGCGGCCGCCGCCCCGCACCTGCCGTCGGCCGGGGCGCTGCGCGAGACGCTGCGCCGGCGCCGGGCGAGCGGTGGCCCCGCGGAGCAGACCTTCGCCACGCTGATCGGCCTGGAGCTGCGACCCCGCCGGCTGCGGGACGCCTCCCGGCTGTGGGCCTCGCTCACCGACGCGCGCGGCGTCGACGGACGCGACGGGCTGTGGGCCCACCCCGACATGCTGCCGACCGCCGCCGACCTGGACGACCCCGACGGCTTCGTCCACCACGAGCAGCTGGACTTCTCCGAGCTGGACAAGATCCTCGGCGAGGCCGCGGGCGGCCACGGGAAGGACGTCCGGCGCAACGAGGACGAGCACGAGCACGACGGCACCGACGAGGGCAAGGACGACGACGAGAAGTGAGCCTGCACGACGACGCCGTACGCGTCCTGAAGGACTGGTCCGCGCCCGACACGGGGCAGGAGCGGCTCCGGGAGACCTACCTGGCCCACCTGGAGGCGCACCCGGACGGCATGTGGAAGGCCTGCGCCGCGGGACACGTCACGGGCAGCGCCCTGGTGGTGGACCCCGAGCGCGGACGGGTGCTGCTGACCCTGCACAAGAAGCTCGGCATGTGGCTGCAGATGGGCGGGCACTGCGAGCCGGAGGACACCTCGCTGGCCGGGGCCGCGCTGCGTGAGGGCGTCGAGGAGTCGGGCATCCGCGGACTCACCCTGCTGCGTCCCGGGCCGGTCAACCTCGACCGGCACCTGACGCCGTGCGCCTGGCACCTCGACGTGCAGTACGCCGCCGTCGCACCGCCCGGCGCGGTGGAGGAGATCAGCGAGGAGTCGCTGGACCTGAAGTGGTTCTCCTACGACGAGGTCGCCGACGTCGCGGACGGTTCCGTCCGGACGCTGCTGGCCCGCACCCGCGCGCTGCTCTGAGGCGGCGCGCGGGGCGGGACCGGCCGCGGGAGCTCAGCGGTTGCTGAAGATGTTGCCCTGGTTCATCCCGTGCGCGCCCTGCTGGCCGAAGCCGTACTGGGCGGCGGCGCCACCGCCGAGCTGGGCGTTCTGCGGCGGCATCAGTTCGCTGGGCTGCACCAGGACGTGGCCCTGGCCGAGGAAGTTGAGCTCCCAGCCCTCGCCGGTGTTGCCGCGCCGCCGCCAGACGCCTGAGGAACTGGTCTGCGCCTGCATCTGCACCCGGAGCGAGGACGACCAGGCGACGACCGCGTCGGAGTCGGCCGAGACGTACTTGTCCGGGGTGACCGGCATCAGCAGCGGCTTGCCCGAGGTCATCAGCGCGACCTTGCCGTGCCCCGAGATGTTGAGGTTGTAGGCGCCGCTGCCGGAGATGCCGAACTGGCTGTCGACGGAGATGACCTCCCAGTGCAGCCCGGAGTCGAGCGCCAGCACATAGGCGCCGTCCACGGTCAGGCCCTCCTGGTCCACGTCGACGACGTGGATGTGCTGGGCCAGGTTGGCGAGGTAGACCGTGCCCTGCCCGGAGCAGCGCATCAGCTCCAGGCCCTCCCCGGTGCGGTAGCGGGCGGTGCGCTGGGCGTGGCTCTGGTACTCGCCGTCGAACTCGATCAGGCCCTGGTACGCGACCATGGCGCCCTTGCGGGCCAGGCAGTCGGTGCGGCCGTCGAGCTTGACCCTCAGCAGGTACGGGTTCTGGAGTGCGTACTGGTCCTCGGTCTGGACCTCGGTGTAGCCGAAAAGCGGGCTCTGCATGGTGTCTCGCTCCCCCTCAGCCCCGGACTCGGAGGCGGTCGGTGCTGTCCTCACTGGGCTGTACGACGACGAAGCCCTGGCCGGAGAAGCCGATCTGGAAGGCCTCGCCGCTGCCGCGCCCGATGAGGGCCGACGCCTTGAAGCTGCGCTTCGCCTTCGTCTTCAGCCCGCTCGACCAGGCCACGAGGGCGTCCGGGTCGACGTAGGTCTCGTCCTCGCCGCGGCCGCAGTCGACCACGACCGGGGTGCCGCGCGAGGTGATGGCCACCCAGCCGGTGCCCGAGATCCCGACGTTGAACAGACCCTGGCCGGCGAACTTGGCCAGGCCCTTCACCCGCTCCACGCCCCATTGGAGGTGGGCGTCGAAGGCGAGCAGATTGCTGCCGTTGACCGACAGCGCCTCGTTGTTGAGGTAGACGCAGACGACGTCGGCGCCGTAGTCGGCGAGGTAGAGCAGTCCGTCGCCGGAGCACTTCATGATCGGTGCCCCCTCGCCGGTGAGCCACTGCGAGGCCATCTGGCGGACGGCGGGCGGGTTGGGCTCGTACTGGACGAAGCCCTCGTAGGCGACCATCGAACCGGTGCGCGCGAAGAGGTCCTGGCCGCTCTGCATGGCCACCTTCAGCATGCTGCTGCCGTGGTTCTCCATGCGGGCGGTGACCGGTGCCGGGGCGTACCCGGAGATCAGTGACTGGTCCATGACGGGCTCCCCTCAGACCTCGTACGGCTGGACGATGATGAAGTTGCCAGGGGCGCCCCGGAACTGCAGGTTCACGGTCTCCCCGCTGTGTCCCGGGTAGGCGTTCCTGCGCAGCCGCACCTGGCTGGAGAGCACCACCTGCGAGGCCGCCGACCAGGCGACGATCGCGTTGCTGTCGGCGTAGGTGGTCGGGGTGACCGGCAGCACCACCGGGGTGCCGTGGGTCTTGACCACGACGGTGCCCGTGCCCTGGAACTGCATGGTGAACAGGGCGCCGCCGGGGATGCCGTGACCCTCGATGCGACGCACCTCGTGCTGGAGGGACTCGTCGAAGGCGAGCACGTTCTCGGCGGAGACGCAGATGGCGTCGCCCTGGAGCTCGATGGGGTGCAGGTAGGACGCGTCCTCGGCGAAGAAGACCTGGCCGCGGCCGGTGCAGCGCATCAGCTGCATCTCCTGGCCGGTCATGTTGCCGACGATGCGGCCGGTGAACCCGGCGCCCTTGTAGCCGAATTCGACCTTGCCCTGGTAGAGCACCATGCTGCCCTGACGGGCGAGCACGGGCTGGCCGCCGGCCTGCGAGAGGTCGGCGCGCATCAGCTTCGGGTTCTGCTGGGTCCAGCGCTGGCCGGTGGGCAGCTCGCGGTACTTCTGCATCGCGGCCGCCAGACCGGCGCCCGGGGCCTGCGGGACCTGGCCGGCGTGCGGGGCCTGCGGCGGCTGGCCGAACGCGGGCTGGCCGGGCATGCCCTGACCCGGCATCGGCTGACCGGGGACGGGCTGACCGTAGGAGGGCTGACCGTACGGGGACTGGCCCGGTGCGGGCTGGCCGTACGGGGGCTGGCCCGGTGCGGGCTGGCCGTACGGGGGCTGGCCGTAGGGCGGCTGACCCGGCATCTGGCCGGGGACCTGGCCCGGAGGCGCCTGCGGCGGCGGGACCTGGCCGAACGGTGGCTGGCCCGGGGGCGCCTGCGGCGGGGCCTGCGTCGGCGTGGTCATCGGCGCCACCATGGTGGGGGCGGCGTGCACGGGGGCCGGAGCCGGTGCGGGCGGAGCGCCGAAGGCCGGGGCGGGCTGGGGCGGGGCGGGCGGCGCGGAGGCCGCCGGGGGCGCGAACCCGGGGGCGGCACCCGCCGGGGGCGCGAAGCCCGGTGCCGCGGCGGGCTGCTGCGGCGCGGCCTGCTGCTCCTCGGCGACCTCGCCGCCGAAGTTCTTCAGCAGGGCGTCGAGCCCGCCGTCGAAGCCCTGGCCGACGGCGGCGAAGCGCCAGACGTCCTTGAGGTAGAAGTCGGCGAGCATGACCGCGCGCTCGGTGCTGAACTCGGCGCCCGTGAAGGCGTAGCGGGCGACCTCCTCGCCCCCGGCGACGATCCTGACGTAGCCCGGGCCGATCTGCGACATCTGCCCGGCGCCGTCGATCGTCGCGGTGAAGCTCAGCTTCTGGATCTGCGCGGGGATCCGGTCCAGCGTCACACGGAAGGACTCGGTGTCCCCGGCCTGCGCCCCCAGCTGCTGGATCGCCTCCTCGGGCGACTTGGGCTGGTTGAAGAAGATGAAGTAGCGGTCGTCGGACAGCTGTTCCTCGGCGTCGAGCCCGAAGCAGCTGATGTCGAAGCCGAGACCGGGACCGCTGATCTGCACGCCGATGTACAGATCCGTCCCTGCGGTCAGGTCACTGATCTTGGCCTTGTGGCCGCGCTGGAATTCCCTGGCCATCGCTAAGGACCGTCCCCCCATCCGTACGTACGTACTTGCTGCGTTGCGCCAGGCTAACCGCTGGCCGTGACAGGGGCTATTCCCCCGTTATTCCTCGCGTGCCGTGGGCGGGTGGGGCAGCCGGGCCGCGGCGGCGACGCCCTCGAGGTACCCGCGCGCACGTTCAGTGCGCGGGTAGGACTCCAGCAGCTTCCAGAAGTCCGGCCCGTGACCGGGCACCAGGAGGTGGGCGAGCTCGTGGAGGAGCACGTAGTCGACGACGTACTCGGGCATGCCCTGGAGGCGGTGGGACAGGCGGATGCTGCCCTCGGCCGGTGTGCACGAGCCCCAGCGGGAGTTCTGGTTGGTGACCCAGCGCACGGTCCGCGGCATGGCGCGGCCGCCGAGGTACTGCGCGGACAGCTGCGCGGCGCGGGCGGCCAGCCCGTCGTCGCCGATCCTGCGGCGGCTCTCCTGGGCGGCGAGCTTGTCCAGCATGACCGTCACCCAGCGCTTCTCCTCGGCGACGGACATCCGGGCGGGGATGAGGACCACGGTGACGTCGCCCTCGCGGTACGCCGACACCGTCCGGCGTCGACGGGCGCTTCGGCGCACTTCGACCGCGCTGGTCCGAGGGGCGCGCGGGGGCTGGCCGGAAAGGCTCTGGGCGGGGTCGGCGGACACGCCCCGACGTTACCCGCACCGGGTCCGGGAAGTCCCGCCCGCGGGGGTGCTCGGTGAGAAAGGAGAGCAGAGAGATACCGGGCCGTAGTCATATCGAATGATCATTTGCATCGCCTGTGGATAACTTTCACGGCCCGTGCGGGGATATCGGGCATGCTGGCCCGACACGGAATCGGAACGATCTCTCGATCGGGAACTCTGCCCACGGGGGTGGCGATGCGTCCCATGCTCAAGCCGGCGATGCGCCGCAGTTGGCGCAGCCGGGAAAGCCTGCAATTCGGCGTCGACCCGGCGCACGCGGTGGTCCTGGACCCGGTGGACGGTGCGGCCGCCGCCTTCCTCGACCTGCTCGACGGCACGCGCGGACTCGGTCCGCTCGCCCGCGATGCCGAATCGCTGGGGCTGCGGCCCCCGCAGGCGCGGCGGCTGCTCGGATTGCTGGCCGAGGGCGGTGTGCTCGACGACGCGACGGCGCACGCCGAGCTGTCCGAGACGATACGGCACCACTCGGCCGCGCTGGACCGGCTCCGCCCCGACCTGGCGGCGCTGTCCGTGGTGCACTCCGACCCCGGTGGTGCGGCGGACCGGATGGGCCGGCGGCGGGCGGCCCGCGTACGGGTGGCCGGGGCGGGCCGGGTCGGCGCGACCATCGCGGCGGTCCTCTCCGCGGCGGGGGTCGGCCGGGTCGACGTGCGCGACGGGGGCCGGGTCGAGCCCTGGGACACCGCGCCGGGCGGCATCCCCGCCGAACACATCGGCGAGCGCCGGGACGCGGCGGCGCGAGGTCTGGTGCGCAGGGCGGCGCCCGATCCGCGGGCGGCGGCGGTGGGCCGCCGGGGGCCGTCCGCCGCGCCCGAGCCCGGATTGTCACTGGTGGTGGTCGCGCCGCGCGACGGCCTGGCCGCCTACGCCCCTGACGCCCAGGAGGCCGAACCGCTGATGGCCGCCGGGATCCCCCATCTGTACGCGGGGGTGCTGGAAGGCCGGGGCGTGGTGGGTCCCCTGGTGGTGCCGGGGAGCACGGGGTGTGCGGGATGTCTGGGACTGCGGATGGCGGATGCCGACGCGGCCTGGCCCAGGGTGCTGGCGCAGCTGAGGTCCGGGCGGAGCGGGGTCCCCGCCTGCGACGTCGCGCTGGCCACCACGGTCGCGGGGCTCGCCGCGGCGCACGCCCTGGCCTTCGTCGACGGCGGCCGGCCGCCGAGCTGCGGGGGGCGCGTCGAGATGGGCCTCGCCCGGCTGACCGCGGAGGTGCGGCCGGTGCCGGGTGACCGCAGATGCGGCTGCGGTGCGCACGCCGCGGGTGCCGGTGCGGCGGACGACGCCGGAGGTTTGTGACACGGCCGGTGCCATGGTCCGGGAGGGGCGGGGGACAATGACGACGTGACCGATCGGAAAGAGGGGGCGCATGTCTGATCTTCCGCGCAAAGCGGTGACCCGTACCGCCAAGTTGGCGGCGCTCCCACTGGGATTCGCCGGGCGGGCGACACTGGGACTGGGCAAGCGGCTCGGCGGGCGCCCCGCGGAAGAGGTCGCCACCGAGCTGCAGGAGCGGACGGCCGAACAGCTCTTCAAGGTCCTCGGCGAGCTGAAGGGCGGTGCCATGAAGTTCGGGCAGGCCCTGTCGGTCTTCGAGGCCGCCCTGCCCGAGGAGGTCGCGGGCCCCTACCGCGCCGCCCTCACCAAGCTGCAGGACGCGGCGCCGCCGATGCCCGCCCGCACCGTGCACGCCGTACTGGCCGAGCGCCTCGGCGAGGACTGGCGCACCTTCTTCACCGAGTTCGAGGACCAGCCGGCGGCGGCCGCCTCGATCGGGCAGGTGCACCGGGCCGTGTGGCACGACGGCCGCAAGGTGGCGGTGAAGGTCCAGTACCCCGGCGCGGGGGACGCCCTGCTGTCGGACCTCAACCAACTCGGCAGGGTGGCGAGGCTGTTCGGGCCGCTGATCCCCGGCATGGACATCAAGCCGCTGATCTCGGAGCTGCGCGACCGGGTCTC
Organism: Streptomyces sp. PA03-5A; assembly: GCF_033792725.1. NCBI lineage: Bacteria > Bacillati > Actinomycetota > Actinomycetes > Kitasatosporales > Streptomycetaceae > Streptomyces > Streptomyces sp. PA03-5A. The sequence goes on from NZ_JARAVL010000021.1 coordinate 39,434, forward strand.
GGAGGAGCTGGACTACGAGCTGGAGGCGCAGGCCCAGCACGCCCACGCGGTGGAGTTCGCCGACGACCCGGACGTGGAGGTGCCGGACGTGGTGCACCGCACGGACCAGGTGCTGGTCACGGAGTGGATGGACGGGGTGCCGCTGGCGGAGGTGATCTCGCGGGGCACGCCGGAGATGCGCGACCGCGCCGGTCAACTGCTGGCGCGCTTCCTGTTCGCCGGCCCCGCCCGCACGGGGCTGCTCCACGCCGACCCGCACCCGGGCAACTTCCGGCTGCTCGTCGACGACGGCCCGGCGGAGGGCTGGCGGCTGGGCGTGCTCGACTTCGGCACCGTCGACCGCCTGCCGGAGGGTCTGCCGGTGCCGATAGGGACGGCGCTGCGCCTGGCGCTGGCCGACGACGCGGAGTCGGTGCACTCGATGCTCCGCCAGGAGGGCTTCGTCAAGCCGACGATCGCACTCGACCCGGACGCCGTGCTGGACTACCTGCGGCCGATCATCGAGCCCGCGGCGGTGGACGAGTTCACCTTCGCGCGTGGCTGGATGCGCGCGCAGGCGGCGCGGGTCGCCGACCCGCGCTCACCCGCGCACCAGTTGGGCAAGCAGCTCAACCTGCCGCCCTCGTACCTGCTCATCCACCGGGTGACGCTCAGCACCATCGGGGTGCTGTGCCAGCTGGCGGCCACGGTCAGGCTGCGGGACGAGCTGCTCGAGTGGCTACCGGGCTTCTCCGGGGAGGGCCTGGCCCCGCTGCCCGAGGCCGAGGACGCCTCGGCCTAGGCACAGGGGGGCCGCCGGGACGGCCCTACCACCAGGAGGAGTCCAGCCGGCCCTCGATACTGCGGATGTTGGTGCGGGCGCAGTCGTCGCAGAAGTACACGCGACTGCCGTTCTCGACGGAGCAGGTCCAGGTGAGGGGGAGTCCCTCGGCGACGGCCCCGCAGCGGGCGCACGTCGTCGTGGTGGGAGCAGTCCCGACCCGTTCGAATTGAGTCTTCTGGTCCACTTCGTGACGATACCGCGGGGCCGGTCGAAATCGACCGGCCCCGCGGTTGTGTGTCGTTGCCGATGTGTGAGCGCTACTGCATCACGGCCATCGCCAGCGCCCGGCGGGCGCGCAGCGAGGCGCGTTCGGCGCGGCGCTGCAGGCGCCGGGCGTTGAGCACGCGGAGGGCCATCCGTTCGTGCTCGGCCTCGTAGAGGCGCTCTTGCATATGGGCACGGGCCATGGCTTCTGGCATGAGTTGCATTTCGAGGTTCCTGTTCTGACGCTCAGCGGGAGCGTCGGAGGGCGGGGCGGGGCGTTCGGTGGCGGACGGGTTCATCGGGGCCTGCTTCTTGGGGTCGTGCGTGAGGGGACGGTCGATCGTTCCGACGGCAGGGCGCTTCATGCCACAACCGCGTTCTTGCGCGGACGGCCACGGGGACGCTTGCGCGGCACCACGACACCCTGGACGAAGAGCTCTCCACCCCAGACACCCCAGGGCTCACGGCGGTCCTTCGCGCCGGCGAGGCAGGCCTCGAGGACCGGGCAGGTCTGGCAGAGCGACTTGGCGTACTCGACATCGGCCGGGGACTCGGCGAAGAAGACCTCCGGGTCGTAGGTCCGGCACGGGACGGGGACGCCGAGGCGGTCGATCTCGTCGTCGAGCTCGGTGAGGGGCAGCAAGGGGACCTCCGGGTCAGGCGGGCGTACGGGGGCGGGTACGGACGGTGCGTGCGGGGTGAGATGCACGATCGCTTCGTTCCTCATCTGTTTGTCGGGGGGTGGGGAAAACAGAAGGGCCGCGGATCCCGGTCTGGGATTCCGCGGCCCTGGAGGTGCCGGCCTGATCGTCGATCAGGCTGGATCGCTCCAGGGTTCGAGCCCGCGGGAGGCCCACTTCGGGTGCTGCTGCTTCTGGGTTCCGGCACCATTGGTCGCCGCAAAGGCATAGGCCTGGGCCTCAGCCATTACTGCCACCGCCGGCGCCTGCGTCGGTCGCTCGCCGCCGCGCTCCCGGATGGAGAGAACGGTGGTGGGCAGACCGCCGGACAGGCGGCTGGACAGACCGGTGCCACGGAGCGAGGCACCAAGGGAGCAGGCGGCGGCGACCGGACGATCGGTCATTTTCGTCATGAACCTGGTCACTGGTCTCGCCTCCTCTCGGCGTCTCGTTGGGCTGGTCTGACAGGTGGTGCTGGGTCAGTACATCACGGATCGCACCGCTCCGGGAAGGTCCTTCACAGAGCCGCGCCGTTCGCGCTCACGCAGGCTATGGGGATTTCCTCGGGGCGCGCAAACTATTTTCCGGGCTCTTCCGCAACAGCTTCGTCACCGGCCTCACCGACGGGCTCCCGCCCCGCGCACAGGGCGAGGACGTCGGCGCCGAACTTGTCCAGTTTGCGGGCCCCGACCCCGGAGATGACAGACAATTCACCCTCCGTGGTGGGCCGCACCTCGGCGATCGCCAGCAGCGTCTTGTCGGTGAAGACGCAGTAGGCCGGCTGGCCCAGTGCCTTCGCCTGCTCCACCCGCCACTCGCGCAGCCGCTCGTACAACGCCTCGTCCATGTCGGAGGGGCAGTCCTCACAGCGCATCAGCTTGATCTCACCCGCGTCGGACAGGGTGCGGCCGCACACGCGGCACTGCACCGGCCCGCGCCGCTTCCTGCCGCCCGAGCCGCGCTCCACGCCGCCCGTGGCGGCCGAACGGCCGCCCGCCCTGCCCCGGGCCGCCGAGCCCGGCCGCAGCCCGTCCAGGAACCGCGAGGGCCGCCTGCCGCCGCGGCCCCCCGGCGAGCGGGACAGGGCCCACGACAGGGCGAGGTGGAACCGGGCGCGGGTGACGCCGACGTAGAGCAGCCGGCGCTCCTCCTCGACCTGCTCGTCGGTCTTGGCGTAGGTGATCGGCATCGTGCCCTCGGTCAGGCCGACCAGGAACACCGCGTCCCACTCCAGGCCCTTGGCGGCGTGCAGCGAGGCCAGGGTGACGCCCTCGACGGTCGGGGCGTGCTGGGCGCCTGCGCGTTCGTCGAGCTCGGCGACGAAGTCCGCGAGCGTGGCCTCCGGCCGGGCCCGCGCGAAGTCCTCGGCGAGCCGCACCAGGGCCGCCAGCGACTCCCAGCGGTCGCGGACCGCGCCCGACCCGGCCGGGGGCTCGGAGGACCAGCCGCGGCTGCTGAGCACCGCCCGCACGTGCGCGGGCAGGTCCGCGTCGTCCAGACCCGGGTCGGATCCGCCGCCCGCCCGCGCGGCGCCGCGCAGCAGCATCCCGGCCTCGCGGACCTCGGGACGCTCGAAGAAGCGCTCGGCACCGCGCAGCTGGTACGGCACGCCGGCGTCGGCCAGCGCCTGCTCGTAGACCTCGGACTGGGCGTTCACCCGGTAGAGCACGGCGATCTCGCTGGGCCGCACGCCCTCGTCGATCAGCTCGCGGATCCGCCGGGCGGTGCCCTCGGCCTCGGCGGGCTCGTCGGCGTACTCGGTGTAGACCGGCTCGGGGCCGGCCTCGCGCTGCGAGACCAGCTCCAGACGGTGCTGGGCGGCCTGGCCCCGGGCCTGGGACAGCAGCCCGTTGGCCAGGTGCACCACCTGGGGGGTGGAGCGGTAGTCGCGGACCAGCTTGACCACCGTGGCCTCCGGGTGCCGGCTGCGGAACCCGAGCAGGAACTCCGGGGTGGCGCCGGTGAAGGAGTAGATGGTCTGCGAGGCGTCGCCGACGACGCAGAGGTTGTCCCGGCCGCCGAGCCACAGGTCCAGCAGCCGCTGCTGCAGCGGGCTGACGTCCTGGTACTCGTCGACGACGAAGTGCTGGTACTGGGAGCGGACGGCCTCGGCGACGTCCGGCCGGTCCTCCAGGACGCCGACGGTGAGCAGCAGCACGTCCTCGAAGTCGATGACCCCGCGGTCGCGCTTGAGCTGCTCGTACGTCGTGTAGATGCGGGCGATCTCGGCGGCGTCGCGCGGGATGTCGCGGGCCGCCTTGGCGGCGGCCGCCGGATAGTCCTCGGGGACGGTCTGGGTGACCTTGGCCCACTCGATCTCGCCGGTGACGTCGCGCAGCTCGTTGCGGTCCAGCCGGATGCGGGAGCGTGCCCCGGCCTCCGCGACCAGCTGGATCTTGCGCTCGGCCAGCCGCGGCATGTCGCCGCCGATGGCCCGCGGCCAGAAGTACTGCAGCTGGCGCAGCGCCGCGGAGTGGAAGGTGCGCGCCTGCACGCCGCCCGCGCCGAGCTGCCGCAGCCGCCCGCGCATCTCACCGGCCGCACGGGCGGTGAAGGTGACCGCGAGCACACTGGCGGGCTGCATCATCCCGGCCCGCACCCCGTACGCGATCCGGTGGGTGATCGCGCGCGTCTTGCCCGTGCCGGCTCCCGCCAGCACGCACACCGGGCCGTGCAGGGCGGTGGCGACCGCGCGCTGCTCGGGGTCGAGCCCGGCGAGCACGGCGTCCGCCGAGTCCGGGACGGCGGGGAAGTCCGGGAAGAGCGGGGTGTGGGTTGGTGCAGTCACCCCGCCATGCTGCCAGGTCCCGGGAGACGGCCGGGAAAGTTATCCACAGCTGAGGTGGGATGGTCGTACCGCGAACGATTGCAAGGAATGCCGAGGCAAGGGGTTAGCGTTCTCGGGATCGACGTCATCCCCCACCTTGAGGAGCGAACACCGATGTCCGGCACTGTGACGATGTACAGCACCACGTGGTGCGGATACTGCCGCCGCCTGAAGGGTCAGCTGGACCGGGAGGGAATCACCTTCACGGAGGTCAACATCGAGCAGGACCCGGAGTCGGCGAAGTTCGTCGAGAGCGTCAACGGGGGCAACCAGCTCGTCCCGACCCTCCTGGTGTCCCCCAAGAGCGGCGCCGAGCCGGTCGCACTCAGCAACCCGAGCCTGGCCCAGGTCAAGCAGGCCCTCGCCGGCTGAGCGTCCCGGCCCGGCCGCGCGGCAGGCACGGCCGGGCCGCACGGGCCCGCGCTCAGCGGCGGGCCGGCAGCGGCATCCCGTACCAGCGCTCGATCAGCCGCGCCGCGATGGAGATCCCGTACGGCGGCAGCACCTCGCCGGTCTCCATCGCCTTGCGGTACTCCTCGCGGGAGAACCAGCGCGCCTCGTGCAGTTCCTCGCCGTCCACGGTGATCTCCGCGGACGTGGCGCGCGCCATGAAGCCCAGCATCAGGCTGGAGGGGAACGGCCAGGGCTGGCTGGAGACGTAACCCACCTCGCCGACGGTCACGCCGGCCTCCTCGGCGACCTCGCGCACCACGGCCTGCTCGATGGACTCCCCCGGCTCGACGAAGCCGGCCAGCGTCGAGAAGCGTCCCTCCGGCCAGTGCGCCTGGCGGCCCAGCAGCGCCCGGTCCTCCTCGTCGGTGACCAGCATGATCACCGCCGGGTCGGTGCGTGGGTAGTGCTCCGCGCCACAGGCCGGGCAGCGGCGGATGTGCCCCGCGGCGGCCACCACGGTGCGCTCGCCGCAGCGCGAGCAGAAGCGGTGCATGCGTTGCCAGTTCTCCAGGGCGACCGCGTGCACCATGAGCCCCGCGTCGCGGTCCGACAGCAGGGCCCCGACCTCCCGCAGCCCCGCCGGGCGGGCGGCCTCGTCCAGGCGTCCGGGCAGCGCGTCCTTCTGCAGTGCGAAGTAGCGCACCCCCTCCTCGTCGACGCCGAGGAAGTAGCGGTGCACCTCGCTCTCCGGTGCCTCGAAGCTCGGCATCATGACCAGCTCGGTGCGGCCGTCCGGGGTGTCCTCGACCAGGACCTGCCCCCCGGAGACCACGAACACCTGCGTCTTCGGGTGGCTCCAGGCCGCCGCCAGCCACGCCTCGTCGAGCCGGTGCTCGGCGGCGCGGTCCACGCCCGACGGGCGGGCGAGGGGCGGCGGGAAGGCCGTCGCGTCGAAGGTGGTTCCGGTTCCGGACGTATCGGACAAGATTGCTGTCAACTCCCCGTAGCGCGCGGATGGATGCGGATGCTCACAGAGTCGTGAACTCGCTCCAGAGGTACGCGGACGTCTCCACGCCCTTGAGCAGAAGGTCGAGTTCCACCTTCTCGTTCACCGAGTGCCAACCGTCGGACGGCACGGAAATTCCCAGGAACAGGACGGGGACATCGAGGACGTCCTGCAGGTCGGCCGCCGGGCCCGAGCCGCCCTCGCGGGTGAACAGGACCTCCTTGCCGAAGGCCCGGCCCATGGCCCGGGTCACCGCGCCCAGCGCGGGGTGGTCCAGCGGGGTCAGGCAGGGGCGGGTGGCCCCCCAGAAGGTGATCTCGTGCCGGATCCCGGCCGGGACGCGCGCGGCGACCCAGTCGGCGACCAGCCGCTGCACCCGGTCGGTGTCCTGCCCGGCCACCAGCCGGAACGACAGCTTCAGCTGCGCCGAGGACGGCACGATCGTCTTGCCGCCGGGGCCCTGGTAGCCGCCGCCGATGCCGTTCACCTCGGCGGTCGGCCGGGCCCAGACCCGCTCCAGGGTGGAGTAGCCGGCCTCGCCGCTCGTCGCGTGCGACTTCGCGGTGCGCAGCCAGCGCTCCTCGTCGAAGGGCAGCCGGGCGAACAGTTCGCGCTCGCGGTCGGTGAGCTCGACGACGCCGTCGTAGAAGCCGGGGATCCTCACGCGGTCGTCCGCGTCGTGCAGCGCCGCGGCCAGCCGGGCGGCCTCGGTCGCCGGGTTGGGGACGGCGCCGCCGAAGGAACCGGAGTGGATGTCCTGGTCGGGGCCGTACAGGTCGATCTGGCAGTCGGCCAGGCCGCGCATGCCGGTGCACACGGTGGGGGTGTCCTCGTCCCACATGCCGGTGTCCGAGACGATCACGGTGTCGCAGGCCAGCCGTCCGGCGTGGGCGCGGACGAGGTCGGTGAAGTGCGGGGAGCCCGACTCCTCCTCGCCCTCGACCAGCAGCTTCAGGTTCACCGCGGGGGCGGTGCGGCCGGTGGCGGCCAGGTGGGCGCGGACGCCGAGCGTGTGGAAGAACACCTGTCCCTTGTCGTCGGCGGCGCCCCGTCCGTACATCCGGCCGTCGCGGATCCGCGGCTCGAAGGGCTCGCCGTCCCAGCCGTCCTCGAGGGCGGCGGGCTGCACGTCGTGGTGGCCGTAGACCAGCACCGTCGGCGCGTCCGCCGCGTCGGAGGGCCACTCGGCGAAGACCGCGGGAGCACCCGGGGTCTCCCACACCTCGGCCACCGGGAAGCCGGTCTCCTTCAGCTTCGCCGCCAGCCATTCGGCGCTGCGCCGTACGTCGGCGGAGCGCTCCGGATCGGCCGAGACCGAGGGGATGCGCAACCACTCGGCGAGGTCGCCGAGGAAGGCGTCACGATGTGCTTCGACGTAACTGCGGACGGCGCTGTCCGGGGTGGTGCTCATGCCCTTGAGCCTATCGGGCGACGCCGGGACCCTCGGCGTCGGCACCGGGCGCGTCCCCCGGCCCGGGCTCCGGGCCGCCCAGCAGGAGGCGTTCCAACGCTGCCCGGCCGGGCAGCGCCTCGGGCCGGGTCAGCTCCCCCGTCCTCACGTGCAGGAATGCGGCCGTGACCTGCGACAACGGCACTCCGTGCCGCTCGGCCCAGGCGAGCCGGTAGACGGCGAGCTGCAGCGGGTCGGCGGTGCCGGCCCGCCCGGTCTTCCAGTCGACGATCTCGTAGCCCTCACCCTCCCGGTACACCGCGTCGATCCGGCCGCGGATCACCCTCCCGGCGAGGTCGATCTGGAACGGCGCCTCGACGCGGTAGGGGGTGCGCTCGGCGTACGGGGTCCGCAGGAAGGCCTCCTTGAGTTCGGCGAGGTCGCGCTCGTCGGCGATCTCGTCGTCGCCCTCGATGCCGGGCAGCTCCTCGGGGGCGATCAGCGGCAGTTCCTCGAACCGGGACTCGACCCAGGCGTGGAAGCGGGTGCCGCGCCGGGCCGCGGGCCGTGGCGGGCGGGGCATGGGGCGGGCCAGCTCGCGGGCGAAGCCCTCGGGGTCGGCGGCCAGCCGCAGCAGCGCGGAGGCGCTGAGCGTGGTGGGCAGGGGGACGTCGCGGACGGCCGCGCGCGAGCGGAGCAGTTCCTCGGTGAGCGCGTCGAGGTCCCGGTCCCAGGACGCGACGGCGCGGGCCTCCTCGGGGAGCAGCAGCTCACCGCCGTCGAACCCGGAAGCGGCCACGGGTACCGAGGCGGGCCCGGGCCCGTGCGGGCCGGGCTGCCCGGGGATGGCGGGCGGCCGGTCGTCGGACCAGTCCTCCCAGTCGCCGGTGTCCTCCTCGCCGTACTGGTCGTCGTACGCGTCGTACGCGTCGTACGGCGGCTCCTCCTCGTCCTCGGGGGGCGGCGGCCAGTCGGGGTCGGGAGCGACGGCCACCGGGTACGCGGCCGGCGCCCGCAGGTGGGCCAGCACCTTGCGCGCGGCCTCGCGACGGCGGGCCAGGGCGGCCGGGTCCAGGGGCAGCGGCCACGGCGTCTCGGCCGTACGGGCCAGGGCCGGGTTGACGGCCTCGGGCGCGGGCTCCTCCGCCCAGTGCTCGACCTCGCCGTGGCCGGCCTCGCAGTGCGCGCGCAGGGCGTCGAGGAAGGCGGACGGGCCGAAGGGCCGCTTCTGGCTGGGTCCCCACCAGTGGCCGGAGCCGAGCAGCAGGGAGCGGGGCCGGGTGAAGGTGACGTAGCCGAGCCGGAGCTCCTCGACCCGGTTGTGTTCGGCCATGGCCGCCTTGAAGGCGGCCAGGCCCGCCCGGGACCACTCCTCGACGTCGGGGAGGGTGGCGGCGTCACCGCGCAGCGCGTGCGGCAGCGCCTTGGCGTTGAAGTGCCACAGCTCGCGGCCCCGCTCGCTCGGGAAGCCCTTGCGCACCAGCCCGGGGACGGCGACGACGTCCCACTCCAGCCCCTTGGACTTGTGCGCGGTGAGCACCTTCACCGTGTTCTCGCCGCCGGGCAGCGAGCTGTCCAGGCCCTTCTCGTACTGGGCGGCGGTGCGCAGGAAGCCCAGGAAGGCCAGCAGCGTGGCGTCGCCGTCCAGCGAGGCGAAGCCGGCCGCCACGTCCAGGAAGGCGTGCAGGGTCTCCCGGCGGCGGGCGGCCAGCGCGTGCGGGGACGCGGAGAGCTCGACCTCCAGGCCGGTGACGGCGAGCACCCGGTGCAGTACGTCCATGAGCGGGTCGGCCAGCGACCGGCGCAGCTCGCGTATCTCGGTGGCCAGGCGCGCGAAGCGCACCCGCGCTTCGGCCGAGAAGGGCAGGTGGTCGTCGGGCTCGCCGTCGACGAAGGTCTCCAGGGCGTCGGCGAGCGAGATCACCTCGGCCGGGTCGACGCCTTCCACGGCGGCCGCCAGCCGGTCCGCGGTGCCGCCGCGGCCCGGTACGAGCAGCCGGGCCCGCCGTCCGAGCAGCGCCAGGTCGCGCGGCCCGATCCGCCAGCGCGGCCCGGTGAGCAGCCGGACGAGGGCGGCGTTGGCCGTCGGGTCCTGCAGCACCTCGCAGACGGCGACCAGGTCGGCGACCTCCGGCAGGTGCAGCAGCCCGGACAGGCCGACCACCTCCACCGGCACGTCCCGGGCGACGAGCGCCGCGTGGATGTCGGCGAAGTGAGCGGCGGCCCGGCACAGCACCGCGATCTCGCCGGGCGCGGTGCCCGTGCGCACCAGGTGCGCGATGGAGTCGGCGATCCAGGCGATCTCCGCCTCCTGGGTGGGCAGCAGCGCGCAGCGCACGACACCGTCCCGTTCGGCGCCGGGCGCGGGCCGCAGGGCCTCGACGCCCTCGTGACGCTCGCGCAGCTCGGCGGCGAGGTCGTTGGCGAGGTCGAGCAGCCGGCCGCCGCTGCGCCGGTTCTCCGACAGGGACTGGCGCCGGGCGGGCGTCCCGTCGGCGTGCGCGAAGTGGAGCGGGAAGTCGTCGAGGTTGGCCACCGAGGCGCCGCGCCAGCCGTAGATGGCCTGGCAGGGGTCGCCGACCGCGGTCACCGGATGGCCCGTGCCGTCGCCGAACAGGGCGGAGAGCAGCAGGCCCTGGGCGACGGAGGTGTCCTGGTACTCGTCGAGCAGCACCACGGCGTACTGCTCGCGCAGGATGCGGCCGACCTCGGGGCGGGTGCGGGCCAGGGTCGCCGACAGGGCGATCTGGTCGCCGAAGTCGAGCAGGTCGCGCTGCTTCTTCTCGGCGCGGTATGCGGCGGCGAGCCCGGTCAGGTCGATGCGGGCGCGCGCCGTCTCGGGGAGCCTGCGCAGATCCGCGTTGGTGAGCCGGACGCCGTCGAGGGCGGCGAGCCACTCCCGGTCGTGGGCGAGCAGCCGCTCGGGCGGCACCAGGTGCTCCGCCAGCTCGCCCTCCAGCGCCAGCAGATCGCTGACCAGGGTCGGGATGCCCTTGGTGAGCGCCGGGAAGGGACCGGGCGCGGCCCGCAGGACGCGCGCCGCCAGCTGGTAGCGCGTCGCGTCGGCGAGCAGCCGCGCGGTCGGCTCCAGCCCGATGCGCAGCCCGTGCTCCTTCAGGAGCTGTCCGGCGAAGGCGTGGTACGTGGAGATCTGCGGCTCGCCCGGCGCGTGGTCGGGGTCCGCCGGGTCCGGGTCGGTGACCCCGGCCCGGACGAGGGCCTTGCGCACGCGCTCCGAGAGCTCGCCGGCGGCCTTGTTGGTGAACGTCAGCCCCAGCACCTGCTCGGGGGCGACCTGCCCGGTGCCGACCAGCCACACCACGCGGGCCGCCATGACCGTCGTCTTCCCGGAACCGGCACCGGCCACGATCACCTGCGGGGCGAGCGGCGCGGTGATGCACGCCAGCTGCTCCGGGGTGAACGGGATGCCCAGCAGCTCCTTGAGCTGCTCGGGACCGGTGATGAGGGAGGACACGAAGGGGAGGTTATCGGGCACCACCGACACCGGCCGCCGCCGCCCGTTCCCGCCGGATGCCATCCGGCCCCGCAGGCACTCGCCGTCGTCCCCGGTGTGATCACCCGGTTCTACCGGTTCGAGATCGGTGCAGCCGTCCGTGCCACGGCCTCCGCCTACGGTGATCCACTGCTCCGCCCGCTCGACTCGAGCCACCTCGCGACGGCACAGCTCCTCGCCGGCCAGGCAGGCGCGGATCCGCTCGTGCTGAAGGCTGCCCAGGACCTCGGGCCGCGGGCCGAGGCCCCCGGCTGCTGAGACCCCCGCCTCACTCCACCACGTGCCGGCCCTCGGGGCGGCCGCTGCAGGAGGCCCGGAAGGCGCAGTTCTCGCAGTGCTGGCCGGTGGAGGGGGTGAAGCGCTCGTCGAGGACGCGGGCGGCCGCGCCGGCGAGCAGGGTGTCGGCCCAGTCGCCGCTCAGCGCCTCCTGGTGCTGGACGGTGGGCTGGGTGTCGCCGCCGTCGCGGCGGGCGGCGCCGAGGCGGAGCTGGACGAGCTCGGCGCCGCCGGGGGCGGGCCGGGTGCCGTGGAAGAGCTCGTCGACGGCGCCCTCGCGGACGGCGAGCTGGTACACGGCGAGCTGCGGGTGGCCCTCGACCTCGGCGGCGGTGGGCTTGGCCTTGCCGGTCTTGAAGTCGACGACGTAGGCGTTGCCTTCGGCGTCGGTCTCGACGCGGTCCATGCTGCCGCGGATGCGGACGGCCACGTCCCCCGTCTCCAGGGTGACGTCGAAGCCGTGCTCGGAGGCGACGGCCTGGCGGCCGCGTTCCATGACGTGCCAGCGCAGGAAGCGCTCCAGGGCGGCCCGGGCGTTCTCCTTCTCCTGCTGGGACTTCCAGGGCGCGTCGAAGGCCAGGGCGTTCCACACCGAGTCCAGCCGCTCCATGAGCACGTCCAGGTCGGCCGGGGTGCTGCCGGAGGCGACCTCGTCGGCGAGGACGTGCAGGACGTTGCCGAAGCCCTGGGCCGCCGTGGAGGGCGGCTCGGCCTTCACCTCGCGGCCGAGGAACCACTGCAGGGCACAGGTGTTGGCCAGCTGGTCCAGCGCGCTGCCGGAGAGGGTGACCGGCTGGTCGCGGTCCCGCAGCGGGACCTCGGAGCGGGTCTGCTCGTACAGGCCCCACCAGCGTTCGGGGTGGGCGGCGGGCACCAGCGGCTGGCCCGCGTCCTCCAGGGCCGCCAGGCGCGCCAGGCGCCGCGCGGCGGCCTCGCGCAGGGCGGGGGAGGCGGCCGGGTCGACGGTCGTGGCGCGCAGCTCGGCGACGAGGGCCGCGACCGACAGCGGGCGGCGGGCCCGGTGGGTGACGTCGACGGGCTCGACGCCGAGTTCGGCGAGGAAGCGGGAGGGCTGGTCGCCGTCGTCGGCGGCGGCCTTCACGGCGGTCACGACGAGCCGCTCACGGGCGCGGGTGGCCGCGACGTAGAACAGCCGGCGCTCCTCGGCGAGCAGGGCGCCCGGGGTGAGCGGCTCCGCGAGGCCGTCGCGGCCGATGCGATCGGCCTCCAGCAGCGAGCCGCGGCGGCGCAGGTCGGGCCAGAGCCCCTCTTGGACGCCGGCGACGACGACGAGCCGCCACTCCAGGCCCTTGGAGCGGTGCGCGGTCATCAGCCGTACGGCGTCCGGCCGGACGGCGCGCCGGGTCAGCACGTCGGCGGCGATGTCCTGGGCGGACAGCTCCTCCAGGAAGTTCAGCGCGCCACGGCCGCCGGTGCGCTCCTCGGCGCGGGCGGCGGTGTCGAAGAGCACGCACACCGCGTCCAGGTCCCGGTCGGCGTTGCGTCCTGCCGCGCCGCCGCGCGCCGCGGCCCGCTCCAGCCGGCCGGGCCAGGGGGTGCCGTCCCACAGCTCCCACAGCGCCTCCTCGGCGGTGCCACCGCCGGCCAGCAGCTCGCGCCCCTTGCGCAGCAGCCCGCCGAGCCGCTGGGCGCCCCGCGCGTACGACGGGTCGTGCGCCACCAGCCGCTCGGGCTCCGCGAGCGCCTCGGCGATCAGCTCGTCCGACGGCCGCGGTACGGCGACCCCGGCGGCCCGCTCCTCCTCGCGCAGGGCACGGCCCAGGCGGCGCAGGTCGGCGGCGTCCATGCCGCCGAGCGGGGAGACCAGCAAGGTGAGCGCGTCCTCGACGCGCAGGCCCGGCTCGGGGGCGTCGGGCAGGGCGGCGTGCGCGCAGACCCGCAGGGCGAGCAGGAGGGGGGCGACGGCGGGCTCGTCGCGCAGCGGGAGGTCGTCCCCGTCGATCTCGACCGGCACCCCGGCGGAGGTCAGGGCCCGCCGCAGCACGGGCAGCGAGCGGGAACCCGCGCGCACCAGGACGGCCATGTCGGACCAGGGGACGCCGTCCTCGAGGTGGGCGCGGCGCAGCACGTCGGCGATGCCGTCGAGTTCGGCACCGGGCGTGGGGTAGGTGCGGACGGCGGCCGAGCCGCCCTCGCGGACCGGCGCGAGCTCGCGGTGGGCGCGGACGGCGGCGGCCGGGAGCCGGGTCAGCGGCATCCGCCGCGTCAGGAGCCGGGTGGCGGCCAGCAGGGCGGCACCGGAACGGCGGGAGGTGGTGAGGACGCGGACGCCGGCGAGGCGGCCGTCGGCGTGCCGGAAGGCCTCGGGGAAGCCGAGGATGCCGTTCACGTCGGCGCCGCGGAAGGCGTAGATGGACTGGTCGGGGTCGCCGAAGGCCACCAGGTGGCGGCCGCCGCCCGCGAGCGCCTGCAGCAGCCGCACCTGCGCCGGGTCGGTGTCCTGGTACTCGTCGACGAAGACGGCCTCGTAGGCCCCGGCGAGGTGGCGGGCCACCTCGGGACGCCCGGCCAGGAGCACCGCGCGGTGCACCAGTTCGGCGTAGTCGATGACGCCCTGGAGGTCGAGGACGTCCAGGTACTCGGCGAGGAAGCCGGCCGCCGCCGACCAGTCGGGGCGGCCGGTGCGGCCGGCGGACGCGGCCAGGGCGCGCGGGCCGAGGCCGAGCTCGCGGGTGCGGGCCAGCACGGCCCGCACCTCGTCGGCGAAGCCGCGGGTCGTCAGCGCCGCGCGCAGCTCGTCCGGCCAGCGCACCCGGGTCCGGCCCCGCCGCTCCAGTTCGGCCTCGCCCGCCAGGAGCTCGCGCACCGCCAGGTCCTGTTCGGGGCCGGACAGCAGCCGCAGCGGGTCGGCGAACAGCTCGGGGTCCTGGTGGGCGCGGACCAGGGCGTAGCAGAACGAGTGGAAGGTGGTCGCCTGCGGTGCGGCCGCGCCGCCCATCCGGGCGGCCATGCGGTCCCGCAGTTCGCCCGCGGCCTTGCGGCTGAAGGTGAGGACGAGGATCCGTTCCGGGTCGGTGCCGCGTCGCACGCGTTCGGCGACGGCCTCGACCAGGGTGGTGGTCTTCCCGGTGCCCGGACCGGCGAGCACGAGGAGCGGACCGCCCGCGTGCTCAACCACCGCGCGCTGTGCGGCGTCCAGTTCAGGGGGCGTCACCGGTTCCGGAGCGGTCCGTAGCAGTCGGTAGCCGCCGGACGGCCCGACCGTCCCCCCGGAGCGCCGTGCGGCGGCGTCCGTCTGGCGGGTGGAGGAGGAGGTCACGTGGTTCGCCGGTTCCGTGTGCGTGCGGGTGCGTGTGCGGCGGCCTGTGCTGCCGGTGGCCGGGGGAGGCCGGGTGCCGACGGTACGCCACCGGTCGACGGGACCGCCGCGCGTCCCGTCCTTCCCGTACGGATGCGGGAGCGGCCGGGCGCGGGGCGCCGTACTCCGTCCGGACGGCCGATGGCATCAACCGGTCGCCGATGGCGGAAGCTGGATGGTGTGAGCGTCCGGTCGTCAGTCGTCCCCGCCGGGTGCGGGCACGGGGTCCGTGCCGTCCCAGCGGGCCCTGCGCATGTCGAGGCGGGGTATGTGGCCCTTCGCGGCCCGCGGGGCCTGGCGCAGCGGGGTGCCCTCGGCGCGGTAGTGCTCCAGGGCGCGCAGCTCGTGGCCCGGCAGCAGCCCGCCGTCCGCGCGCACCACGCGCCACCACGGCACGGCCCCGCCGTACAGCGCCATGACGTGGCCCACCTGCCGGGGACCGCCCTCCTCCAGCCACTCGGCGACGTCGCCGTAGGTCATGACCCGTCCGGGCGGGATCCGCTCGGCGACGTCCAGCACGCGCTCCGCGTACGCGGGCAGCTCCTGGACCTCGTCGTCCGGACCGTCGTCCGGGGCGTGTGCGGTGTCCTTGCTCATCCGTCACATGGTGCCCCACGGCACCGACAGTCGCGGCCGGCGCCTGCGCGTACGGGGGCGCCCGGGACGGCGAATTGCCCCCTCCTGCGCCCATGCGCGCGCCGCTCGTGCCACCATCATCCGGGCGGTGACTGGTGATACGAGATCAAAAAGAGACAGCAGGAGAGCACGACGTGAGCGGGAACGGAGCCGCTCGCGCGGTCCCGGCTGCCTCCGAGGGCCCCGGGGACGGCGCCCCGGCGACCCCGGACGAGCGCGCCGGGCAGGCCGTGTCCGCGTCCGGTGACGCCCCGCGCGGTGAGACCCGCGCCACATCGAAGGCCCCGGCCGGAGAGCCGGCGGTGACGCCCGCGCGGTCCGGGGACGACGCCCAGGACGGCACCCCCGGCACCGCCGAGGCCCCGGACACCGAAGCCCCCGGCACCGCCGACGGCCCCGGCGCCGAGGAGTCCGTCACCGGCACCACCCCGCACACCGACCCGGTGGCGCGGGACGAGCCGCTGCTGCCCGCGCGCGTGCACCGGCCCGTCGACCTGATGCGCTTCCTCTTCGGACTCCTCGGCATCGCGATCGTGCTGATGATCGCGGGCTTCGCGCACGCGACAACCTCCGGCGTGGAGCAGGACATCGCCGAGGGCGCGACGCACGCGCCCGAGCCCTTGATCACGATCGCCGGGCTGCTGGCGACCGTGGCGGTGCTGATCGTGCCCGTGGCGTTCGCCGTGGAGCGGCTGATCAAGCGGGACGGGCTGCGCATCGCCGACGGCGTGCTGGCCGCGGTCCTGGCCCACGGGGTGTCGCTCGCCACCGACCTGTGGGTGTCGGACGCGGCGCCGGTGGCGATCCGGGACGCGCTGACCCGCGACGCGCCCGGCGGCGGGATCACCGACCCGGTCCACGGCTACCTGGCCCCGGTGATCGCCTACATGACGGCGGTCGGCATGGCCCGGCGCCCGCGCTGGCGGGTGGCGCTGTGGTTCGTGCTGGTCGTGGACTCCTTCGCGGTGCTGGTGGGCGGCTACACGACACCGTTCTCGATCATCGTGACCGTGCTCATCGGCTGGACCGTGGCGTACGGCACGCTCTACGGGGTCGGCTCGCCGAACGTCCGCCCGACCGGCCAGAACCTGCTCGCGGGCCTGCGCCGGGTGGGCTTCGCCCCGCTGACGGCGGTCCGCGCGGAGGACGAGTTCCCCGACGCGCCCGACTCCGACCGGGGCCGCCGCTACCTGGTGACCCTGGAGCAGGGCCCGCTGCTCGACGTCACGGTCGTGGACCGCGAGCAGCAGGCGCACGGCTTCTTCTACCGCATGTGGCGCCGGCTCCAGCTGCGCGGGATCACCCAGCGGCGCAGCCTGCAGTCGCTGCGCCAGGCGCTGGAGCAGGAGGCGCTGCTGGCGTACGCGGCCATCGCCGCCGGCGCCAACGCCCCGCGGCTGATCGCCACCTCCGAGCTGGGCCCGGACGCCGTGATGCTGGTGTACGAGCACATGGGCGGGCGCTCCCTGGACGCGCTGTCGGACGAGGAGATCACCGACGAGGTGCTGCACGGCGCCTGGGAGCAGGTCCGGGCGCTGCAGTCGCGGCGGATCGCGCACCGCAGGCTGGTCGGCGAGGCGCTGAAGATGGATCGCCACGGCGACGTCTTCCTGACCGACCTGCGCGGCGGGGAGATCGCGGCGGGCGACATCGTGCTGCGCATGGACGTGGCGCAGCTGCTCACCACCCTGGCGCTGCGCGTCGGCCCGGAGCGGTCGGTGGCCTCGGCCGTGGCCGTGCTGGGCCCGGACGCCGTCGCCGACTCCCTGCCGCTGCTGCAGCCGATCGCGCTGAGCCGCACCACCCGGGCCACGCTGAAGCAGCTCGCCAGGGAGCGGGCGCAGCGTGAACGCGAGGCGGTGCTGGCCGCGTCCCGCGCCCGGAGGGCGGACGAGGAGACCGGTGACGCGGGTGAGGCAGCCGGCAAGGACGCGGGCAAGGAGACCAAGGCCGAGCGGCGGGCCGAGAAGAAGGCGATCGAGGACGCGCTGGACGGGGTCCGCGAGGAGGACCTGCTCACCCGGATCCGCCACCAGGTGCTGCTCATCCGTCCGCAGGCCCCGGTGGAGCCGGTACGGCTGGAGCGGGTGCGGCCGCGCACGCTGATCAGCATCATCGCGGGCGCCTTCGCCGCGTACTTCCTGCTCTCCCAGATCAGCAGCATCGACCCGGCGACGCTGCTGGCCGAGGCGAACTGGATCTGGGTCATCGTGGCCGTGCTGGCCTCCGCGCTCAGCTACGTCGCGGCGGCGATGGCGCTGTCCGGCTTCGTGCCGGAGAAGCTGTCCTTCGTCCGCACCACGCTGGCGCAGGTCGCCGGTTCCTTCGTGAAGCTGGTGGCCCCCGCGGCCATCGGCGGCGTGGCGCTCAACACGCGCTACCTGCAGAAGTCGGGCGTGCGCCCGGGCCTGGCGGTGGCGAGCGTGGGGGCCTCGCAGCTGGTCGGCCTCGGTTCGCACATCAGCCTGCTGCTGGTGTTCGGCTACATCACGGGCACCGAGAAAACGCCCTCCCTGTCGCCGTCGCGGACGGTGATGGCGGGTCTGCTGACGGCCGGGGTGCTCTTCCTGGTCGTCACCGCGGTGCCGCCGTTGCGGCGCTTCGTGTCCACGCGGGTGCGGGCGCTGTTCGCCGGGGTGGTGCCGCGCATGCTGGACGTGCTGCAGCAGCCGATGAAGCTCACCACGGGCATCGGCGGCACGCTGCTGCTGACCCTCGCCTTCGTGCTGTGCCTGGACGCCAGCATCCGCACCTTCCACGGCGAGGTGAACTTCGCGGCGGTCGCGGTGATCTTCCTGGCGGGCAACGCGCTGGGCTCCGCCGCCCCGACCCCGGGTGGCCTGGGCGCGGTCGAGGGCGCGCTGATCGCCGGTCTGACCACCATCGGCCACCTGGACTCGGCGACGGCCACCTCCGCGGTGCTGCTGTTCCGGGTGCTGACCTTCTGGTTGCCGGTGCTGCCCGGCTGGCTGGCGTTCACCCAGCTCACCAGGCGGCAGGCGCTGTGACGCGGGCCCACTGACAGGGGATGTCAGTGGGCCGCCCCTACGGTCCCCGGTCATGGACACCACGCACATCGTCGAGTTGCGGCAGTACACCCTGCGCCCCGGCGCCCGGGACACCCTGGTCGAGCTGTTCGAGCGCGAGTTCGTCACCGGTCAGGAGGCCGCCGGGATCCGGGTCGGCGGCCGGTTCCGCGACCTGGACGACCCGGACCGGTTCGTATGGATGCGGGCCTTCCCCGACATGGCGGCCAGGACCCGCGCCCTGCACGCCTTCTACGACGGCCCCGTCTGGTGGGCGCACCGCGAGGAGGCCAACGCGACCATGACCGACTCCGACGACGTCCTGCTGCTGCGCGGCCCCGGTTACCGCGTGCCGGACGACACCGGGCTGGTCGTCGCGACCGTCTGCCACCCCGCCGACCCGTCCGGCTTCGCGCCCCCGGACTGCGCCCGCGCCGTGCACCGCACCGAGCACGCGGCCAACGGCTTCCCGGCGCTGCCCGTGCGCACCGGCGAGGACGTCGTGGTCTGGTTCGCCGCCTACGCGCAGGCCGGTGCACGCCCCGCGGAGCCCGCCCTGCCCGCCGGCCCGGAGGGGCGGTTGCTGCGGCCGCCGCTGCGGCTGCGGCTCGCCCCGGTGCGGGTTGCGGGGCCTCACCGCAGGATGTCGCCGAGGTCGTAGCCGACCGGTTCCTCCAGCTGCGCATAGGTGCAGCCGGCGGGGTCGCGGTCGGGCCGCCAGCGGCGGAACCGGGCGGTGTGCCGGAAGCGGTCGCCCTGCATGTGGTCGTACGCGACCTCCAGGACCCGCTCGGGCCGCAGCGGGATCCAGGACAGGTCCTTCCCCGCGCTCCAGCGGCTCTGGGCCCCGGGCATGCGGCCGCCGGGCTCTCCCCCTGGCTTCGCCGGGTGTGCCCCCACCTCGGCCCAGTCGGCCCAGGGGTGGCCCTCGGCGGACTCCATGCGCAGCGGCTCCAGTTCGGCGACGAGTTCCTCGCGCCGGCGCATCGCGAAGGAGGCGCAGACCCCGACGTGCTGGAGCCGGCCGGCGGCGTCGTGCAGGCCGAGCAGGAGGGAGCCGACGACGGGACCGGACTTGTGCCAGCGGAAGCCGGCCAGCACGCAGTCGGCGGTGCGCTCGTGCTTCACCTTGATCATGACGCGTTCGTCGGGGCGGTAGCCGACGTCCGGGGGCTTGGCGACGACGCCGTCCAGTCCCGCGCCCTCGTACTGCTCGAACCACCGCCGGGCCAGCTCGATGTCGGTGGTGGCGGGGGCGACGTGGACCGGTGGCCGTGCCGTGCCGAGCGCGTCGACCAGGGCCTGGCGGCGCCAGGTCTGCGGGTCCGCCATCAAGGAGCGGTCGCCGAGCGCCAGCAGGTCGAAGGCGACGAGCGAGGCGGGGGTGCGTTCGGCGAGCTGCCGCACGCGCGAGTCGGCGGGGTGGATGCGCTCCAGCAGGGCGTCGAAGTCCAGCCGGCCCTCGCCGGCGATGACGATCTCCCCGTCGACGACGGTGCGCGGCGGCAGTTGCGCACGGACCGCCTCGACGACCTCCGGGAAGTAGCGCGTCAGGGACTTGCCGGTGCGGCTGCCGATCTCCACCTCGGCGCCGTCGCGGAAGACGATGGCGCGGAACCCGTCCCACTTGCCCTCGTACAGCATGCCGGGCGGGATCTCGGTGGCGGACTTGGCGAGCATCGGCTTCACGGGCGGCATCACCGGCAGGTCCATGCCGCGATTCTCCGCCCGACGGGCGCCGCCCGCCCGTCGGGCCTACCGTGTCGGGGACGGGAGAGGCGGTGACGGCATGGCAGAGGCGGTCGAGCTGACCGTCGGCGAGCGGACGGTCCGGATCTCGAACCCGGGGAAGGTGTACTTCCCGGAACCGGGCTTCACCAAGCTGGACGTGGCCCGCTACTACCTCACGGTCGGCGACGGCGTCCTGCGGGCGCTGCGCGACCGGCCGACGACGATGGAGCGTTACCCGGACGGGGTCGAGGGCGAGTCGTTCTTCCAGAAGCGCGCGCCGAAGAACACCCCGGACTGGATCCCCACCGGCCGCATCCGCTTCCCCTCCGGCCGCCACGCCGACGAGATCTGCCCGACCGAGGTGGCCGCGGTCGTCTGGGGCGCCAACCTCGGCTGCCTCACCTTCCACCCGTGGCCGGTCCGGCGCGGCGACCTCGACCACCCGGACGAACTGCGCATCGACCTGGACCCGCAGCCGGGCACCGACTTCGCCGACGCCGTGCGCGTCGCCGGCGAACTGCGCGGGCTGCTGGAGGAGCTGGGCCTGCGCGGCTGGCCCAAGACCTCCGGCGGGCGGGGCCTGCACGTCTTCGTGCCCATCGAGCCCGAGTGGACGTTCACCGGGGTGCGGCGGGCCGCCATCGCCATCGCCCGGGAGATGGAACGTCGGATGCCCGGGCAGGTCACCAGCGCGTGGTGGAAGGAGGAGCGCGGCGAGAAGATCTTCGTCGACTACAACCAGACCGCGCGCGACCGCACCATCGCCTCCGCCTACTCCGTACGGCCCAAGCCGCACGCCCCGGTCTCCGCGCCGCTGCGCTGGGAGGAGGTGCCGCAGGCGCACCCGCGGGACTTCGACCTGGTCACCATGCCCGCGCGCTACGCCGAGCTGGGCGACGTCCACGCCGGCATGGAGGAGCACGCCTTCCGGCTGGACTCCGTCCTGGAACTGGCCGAACGCGACGAGCACGACCGCGGGCTGGGTGACATGCCGTACCCGCCGGACCACCCCAAGATGCCCGGGGAGCCGCTGCGGGTGCAGCCGAGCCGGGCCAGGCGCACGCCGGACGGCGACGCCGGCGGGGACTGACGGCGCGGCAGGACGCCGCGGCACGACCCCTTCCCACCGCGACCGCGCTGACGCATCATCAGGCGCATGCCCGCGCCTCGACCCGTGCCCCTGGACGAGTACCCGGTCCATCAGATCGCCCGTTCCATGCGCCACGTCGCGACCGGTGACCGCAACGCCTACGACCGTTCGATCTTCCACTTCTTCGACCACGAGGGCCGGGCCTTGCTCGTCACCGGCCTCGGCGTCCATCCCAACCTCGGCGTCACCGACGCCTACGCGACCCTGACGCGCGGCACCGGCATGCTCGCGGTGCGCGCCTCGGACGCGCTCGGCGAGGACCGCATGCGGCAGCAGGTCGGGCCGCTGCGCATCGACGTCCTGGAACCGCTCCGCAGGCTCCGGCTGACCTGCGACGACGAGTTCCTCTCGTACGACCTGGAATGGGAGGCCGCGTTCCCTGCCGTCGAGGAGCCGCACCACGCCCAGTACCGGGGCGGCCGGCTCTTCCTGGAGGCCAGCCGCTTCGTCCAGGCCGGCACCTGCCACGGCGTGGTCCGCACCGGCGACGGCGAGGAGATCCGCGTGGAACGCGGCCGCTGGACGGCCACCCGGGACCGCAGCTGGGGTGTGCGCCCGGTGCCCGGCGAGGCCCCGGGACGGGCCGAGGAGGAACACCGCCCGCAAGGTTTCCACTGGCTGTGGATACCGATCCGGTTCGACGACCGCTTCGTCATGGTGATCGCCCAGGAGGACGCCGACGGCTACCGCTCCCTGGACGAGGCCCTGCAGATCACCGAGCACGGCCCGGACCGGCAACTGGGCCGGGCCCAGGTCGGCATCACCTATCGGGCGGGCACCCGCACCCCGGTCTCCGCCGTCGTCCACCTCGACGGCGGGAAGATCGAGGCCGAGGTGCTGGTCTCCAGCCCGCTCGCCGTCGGGGCCGGCTACCCGCCCGCCCGCGACTGGCAGCACGGCGAGTGGAAGGGCCGCGGATGGCTCGACCGCCGTGCGTACGACCTGACGGATCCGGCGGTCATGGCGCCGGCCGCGTACGGAGTCACCGACCACGCCGCGCGTTTCGCCTGGGACGGCCGGGTCGGCTACGGCATCTTTGAGCACGGCAGCTTCGGCCGCCACACCCCGAGCGGCTTCACCGGTCAGGAGGCCATGTGACAACGGTGCGCACCACCACCCGCGATCCCCGACTGCTGCGCAGCCGCCTCGACGAGTGGCTGGCCGCGAAGCACCCCGGCGCCCACAGCCGCGCGGTGCACGCCCCCTCCGCGAACGGCCTGTCCAGCGAGACCGTCCTGTTCGACCTGGCCGTCCCCCATCCGGAGGGCACCGCGCGCCAGCGCATCCGCCCCTGCGTGCTGCGGCTGGCCGGCGACCCCGACGCCTACACCGTCTTCCCGACGTACGACATGGCCGCGCAGTACCGCGTCATCCGGACGGTCGCCACGCGCACCCGCGTCCCCGTGCCCGAACTGCTGTGGCTGGAGCCCGACCCGGGGCCGCTCGGCGCGCCCTTCTTCGTCATGGAGCGCGTCCCGGGGCGCGTCCCGCCGGACGTCATGCCCTACACCTACGGCGGCAACTGGCTCTTCGACGCCTCCGAACAGGACCGGGCGCGGCTGGAGCGTTCGACGGTGCGCGTCCTCGCCGAACTCCACACCGTCCCCGGCGAGGGGACGCTGCGCGCGCACGTCGACGCCCAACGCGCCTACTACGAGTGGGTCGTGGACGGGCTGGCGCCCTCCCCCGTCATCGAGCGGGCCTTCGCGTGGCTGGAGAAGCACTGGCCCGCCGACCCCGGCCCGTCCGTGCTCAGCTGGGGCGACGCCAGGATCGGCAACATCGTCTACGACGCCGACTTCGCCCCCGTCGCCGTCCTCGACTGGGAGATGGCCTCCGCCGGCCCCCGGGAACTGGATCTCGCCTGGCTGGTGTACCTGCACCGCTTCTTCCAGGACCTCACCGTCTCCGCCGGCTTCCCCGGCATGCCGGACTTCCTCGACCGCGACCGCGTCGCGGCGACCTACGCGGAGCTCACCGGGCACACCCCGGGCCACCTGGACTTCCACCTCCTGTACGCCGCGCTGCGGCACGCGATCGTGATGCTGCGGATCGGTCACCGCCAGGTGCACTTCGGGGAGCGCGAGATGCCGGCCGACCCGGACGCGCTGATCCTGCACCGGGACACGCTGGAGGCGATGGTGGAGGGCCGCCACCGCTGATCCCGGGACCCGGCCCGGAACCTCACACAGAACCTCACGCTCCGTGACGGCGGGGCCGCCCGGGGTGCCCGCAGCGGCGCCCCGGGCGGCCCCGCGGCCCGTTGTCGGGCGGCCGCCACCCGGGTGGGCCTCAGGACCTGCGGCCGGACGTCATCCGTGCCACCCTGGCGGGGGAACGGGATGACGATATTCACCCGTTTGTCATGCCGTGCACTGCCGTGTCCGGGTACGGGCTGCGACCCTCGGTCGGGGAGGGGACCCGCGCCGTCGTGAGGAGTACGCATGCACCAGCACCTCGCCCGTACCGCCACGGCCGTCGCCCTGCTGGGAGCCTCCGCGTTCGTCACCATGCCGGCCCACGCGGCCCCCGCGGACCCCTCCTCCCCCACGGTCTTCGCCCACCGGGGCGCGTCCACCGAGGCCCCCGAGAACACCCTGGCGGCCGTGCGCAAGGCCAACGAGCAGCACATCAAGTGGATCGAGAACGACGTCCAGCGCACCAAGGACGGGGCCCTGGTGGTGATCCACGACGCGACGCTGAACCGCACCACCGACGTCGAGCAGGTCTTCCCGGACCGCTCCCCCTGGCGCGTCGCCGACTTCACGCTCGCCGAGATCCGCCGGCTCGACGCCGGCAGCTGGTTCGCCCCCCGCTTCCGCGGCGAACGCGTCCCCACCCTCCAGGAGTACCTGACCCTCCTCGACCGCGACCAGCAGGGCCTGCTGCTGGAGCTCAAGCAGCCCGAGCTCTACCCCGGCATCGAGAAGCAGACCGTCGACACCCTCGAGAAGGCCGGCTGGCTCGACCGGGCCCACCTCTCCGGCCGCCTGGTCATCCAGAGCTTCAGCGCCGACGCCCTGCGCCGCACCCACGCACTGCGCCCTGCCGTCGAGACCGGCTTCCTGGGCAGCCCGCCGGTCTCACAGCTGAAGGAGTACGCGGCCTTCGCCGACCAGATCAACCCGGACGAGAAGGACGTCACCTACGCCTACGTGCAGGCGGTCCACGGCACGAAGGGCCCCGACGGCAAGCCGCTGCGCGTGAACGCGTGGACGGTCGACGACCTCACCACCGCCGTCCGCATGGCGGCCCTGGGCGCCGACGGCATCATCACCAACCGCCCGGACGTCATCCGCAACGGCGTGCAGTGACCCGGACGGCGGCGTGCGCCGCCCGTTGAACCGCTCGGCCGAACGCGACGTACCTGTCACCGTGGGTGGCACCAGGTCGCCGACGTGGAAGGAAAGGGCCGAACGATCCCCTTGGACGCGAGCCGCCCCGTCAGCAGCGCCGGCACGGCGCACGGCCGGCAGGAAGTGCCGGGCCTCGAAGGCCTGCGCGGCCTGGCCGCACTGTACGTACTCCTGTTCCACTGCTGGCTGTACACGTTCCCGGGGTATCCCGACAGTTCGGCCCCCCGGTGGCTGGACGGGCTGATGTACGGCCGTCTCGCCGTCGTCTTCTTCCTGGTGCTGTCGGGGTTCTCACTGGCCATCTCCCCGGCGCGCGACGGCTGGCGGCTGGGCGGTGCCGCCCGTTTCCTGCGGCGCCGGGCCTGGCGCATCCTCCCCCCGTACTGGGCGGCGCTCGCGCTGAGCCTGCTCGTCGCCTTCTTCGTGGTGCCGGCCTCGCACTTCGGGCCGCCCACCGGCGCGACGGTCCTGGTGTACGGGCTGGTCGCCCAGGACGTGTTCACCGCGCCGACGCCGAACGGCACGTTCTGGTCGATCGGCGTGGAGGCGGAGCTCTACCTCCTCTTCCCGCTCCTGCTGTTCGTCCGGCGGCGGCTGGGGGCCGTGGTCCTGGTCGCGGGCGTGACACTCCTGGTCGTCGCCCGGGGCCTGATGGCCGCGCACGCGACCCCGGTGGAGGGGGACAACTGGCTCACCCCGCATCTCGCCCCGGTGTTCGTCGCCGGTCTGGCGGGCGCGTGGATCGTCGTCGCGTCGGCCCGGGTCCGGCGCCTGCCGTGGCACTGGTTCGCCGTCCTGGCCGCCGTGCCGGTCGTGGCGCTCGCCGCCGTCAAGGGCCGGGTCTGGACGGTGGACCACTACTTCTGGGTGGATCTCGCCGTCGCGCCCGCCATGACGATGCTGATCGCCGCGGTCGCCACCGGAAGGCCCGCCTTCCTGCTCAGGCTCCTGACCGCACGCCCCGTCCGTGTCCTGGGCGACTTCTCGTACAGCCTCTACCTCGTGCACCTGCCCGTCGTCATGACCGTCATCAGGCGCGTCGCCCCCAGGTTCGTCTCCCCCGGGCTGCCCACGTTCTGGTTCACCCTCGTAGTGGCGTTGCCCGTCTCGCTGCTGGTGGCGTGGCTGTTCGCCCGGGTCTTCGAGCTGCCCTTCAAGCGGCACCGCTCCTGGAAGTCCCTGCTCGCGCCGGTCCGTTCGCGGTCCACCGGCCCGGGGCCGGCCGGGGCCGCGCCGGCAGGTCCGTGACGTCCGGCCCGTGACGTCCGGCCCGTGACGTCCGGCCCGCGGGGACGGCGAAGGCCCGCGGCGTCCGAACCGGTCGGACGCCGCGGGCCTTCGCCTCACCCGTCGGTCAGTACACCGGCTTGTCGGGCTCGATCGTGTTGACCCAGCCGATGACGCCGCCGCCGACGTGGACCGCGTCGGAGAAGCCCGCGGACTTCAGGACGGCGAGGACCTCGGCGGAGCGGACGCCGGTCTTGCAGTGCAGGACGATCTTCTTGTCCTGGGGGAGGTCCTGGAGGGCGTTGCCCATGAGGAACTCGTTCTTGGGGATCAGACGCGCACCCGGGATCGAGACGATCTCGTACTCGTTGGGCTCGCGGACGTCGATGATGTCGATGTTCTCACCGTCGTCGATCCACTCCTTGAGCTGCTTGGGAGTGATCGTCGACCCCATCGCCGCCTCCTGCGCCTCCTCGGAGACGACGCCGCAGAAGGCCTCGTAGTCGATGAGCTCGGTGACGGTCGGGTTCTCGCCGCAGACCGCGCAGTCCGGGTCCTTGCGGACCTTGACCTGGCGGTACTGCATCTCCAGGGCGTCGTAGATCATCAGGCGGCCGACGAGCGGCTCGCCGGTGCCGGTGAGGACCTTGATGGCCTCGGTGACCTGGATGGAGCCGATGGACGCGCACAGCACGCCCAGGACACCGCCCTCGGCGCAGGAGGGCACCATGCCCGGCGGCGGGGGCTCGGGGTACAGGCAGCGGTAGCAGGGGCCGTGCTCGGACCAGAAGACCGACGCCTGGCCGTCGAAGCGGTAGATGGAGCCCCAGACGTACGGCTTGTTCAGCAGCACGCACGCGTCGTTGACCAGGTAGCGGGTCGCGAAGTTGTCCGTGCCGTCGACGATCAGGTCGTACTGGCTGAAGATGTCCATCACGTTGTCGGCCTCGAGCCGCTCCTCGTGAAGGACCACGTTGACGTAGGGGTTGATGCCCTTGACGCTGTCGCGGGCGGACTCCGCCTTGGAGCGGCCGATGTCCGCCTGGCTGTGGATGATCTGGCGCTGCAGGTTGGACTCGTCGACCTCGTCGAACTCCACGATGCCGAGCGTGCCCACCCCGGCGGCGGCCAGGTACATCAGGGCGGGCGAACCGAGACCGCCGGCGCCCACACAGAGCACCTTGGCGTTCTTCAGCCGCTTCTGCCCGTCCATCCCCACGTCGGGGATGATCAGGTGGCGGGAGTACCTGCGGACCTCGTCGACGGTGAGCTCGGCGGCCGGCTCGACCAGGGGTGGCAGCGACACGGGGACTCCGTTTGTCGATCGATCACTACGGTGGTTATTCCCGTAACACTGCCACGCCCTTCTTCATTCCGAGACCGCCGTCCCGAGGGGCGAGACTGATGTGGGTCACATGCTGGGCGGCGGCTGGCGGCGGAGCATGCGCGAGGCCTCGTCCCAGTAGCCCGGCAGGCCGTCCCAGGCCGCGTGATCGGTGCGGTCGGTGAAGTAGACCGTCGCCGCGCCCTGCCAGCGGGCGATCCGCATGGCGTTCTCCAGGTGCGGGGCCGGGACGCCGTGCACCAGGTGGCAGAAACGCTCCGGCGGGTACGCGGCCGTCCACTCCGGGGCCTCCGACCAGCGGTACTGCATCCACGGCCCGGCGAAGGTCACCAGTTGGTCGGCGGCTTCGGCGTAGCCCTCGTACGGATGGCAGCCGTGACCGAGCACCACATGCCCGGTGCTGCCGCCCTCCACCGTCAGCAGCGCGCGCAGGGTGGTGATCACCCGGCGGCAGTCGGACAGCTCCGAACTCGTGGTCGGGGCACGGTCGAGGTAGAAGCCGTCGACCCGGTACCAGTCGAGGAAGCGGTGCGCGTCGGCGACCAGTTGGCCGAAGGGACGCGCCCCGTGCCGGGTGTCCAGGTACCCGAGCACCGGCACGGCCGCGTCGCGCAGCCGGGCGCACGCCTGCGTGTAGAGCGGGTCGATCCGGGCGCCGGGGCCCCGCGCCACGTTGAGCACCACCCAGTGCATCGGCGCCTCGGGGCGAGCCAGTTCGGCCCATTCGCCCGGGGCGACCAGCGGGTGCGCGTACGCGGGGACCCCGAAGCCCAGTCCGTCGCAGCGGTCGATCGGCCTGCGCAGGCCGCTCGGTGTCACACGCGGCATGCCGCCTCCATCCAGACGTCGGCGAGGGATTCCTCGAGGGCGATGCGCGGGCGCCAGCCGAGGCGGTCGCGGGCGGTGCGGATGTCGGCCTGCTGCCAGGCGCCGCAGCCGTCCGGGTAGTGGGGGTGGCCGGTGCCGTTCGCCATCAGGTGCGGGTCCTCGACCTCGTGGAGGGCGCCCGCGTAGCCCGCGGCGCTGGCCAGGGCCGCGGCCACCTCGCGCAGCGGTACGGCGTGGCCCGTGCCGATGTTGACCAGGCCCTGGGCGGCGGAGAGCGAGGCCGCGTGCACGGCGCGGGCCACGTCGCGCACGTCCACGAAGTCCCGCTGCACGCCGAGTCCGGTCAGCTTCAGCTCGCCGTCGCCGGTCTGCATGGCCCGGCGCATCGCCTCCGCGAGCCGCCCGATCGGCGAGGCGGTGGGCGTCCCCGGCCCGACCGGGGTGAAGACCCGCAGCACGACGGCGTCGAGCCCGGAGCCGAGCACCAGTTCCGTCGCGGCGAGCTTGCTGACCCCGTACGGACCGCCCGGCCGGGGCACGGCGTCCTCGGCCGTCGAGGAACCGGTGGGCGAGGGCCCGTACTCCGCGGCACAGCCCACCTGGACCAGCCGGGCGGAGGTGGCGCTGCGGCGCATCGCCTCGCACACGGAGGCGACCGCGATCGTGTTGTGCCGTGTGAGTTCGCGCGCCCCGCCGCGGGTGGCGCCCGCGCAGTTGACGACGACCCCGGGGTGGACGGCGTCCATGAAGCGCGCCAGCGCGCCGGGACTGCCGGACGACAGGTCGAAGCGCACGTCCGCGTCGTCGCTGCGGCCGAGGGCGGTCAGCTGCACGGCGGGGTCGGCCAGCAGCCGTTCGGCCACGTGACGGCCGACGAATCCGTTGGCGCCCAGGAGGAGGACTCTCATAGCGAGCGCCTCCGCTGCGCTCGCCGTGGTCGGGGGTGCGGGTGGGTCATCGTGAATGGCTCCTTGGCTTCTTCTACGGAACTGCGGGGTGTGCCGGGCCGCCCCGGCCGCCGGCCGCTCATCGCGGCGCCGCCGCGGCCGTGTGCGCCGACGCACGCGAGAGGGTGGTCAGGGCGTGGGCCGCCAGCGCCAGGGCGGCGGCCGCGCAGGCCAGCGCGGGGACGGCGGCCGGCGGGAGGGGGAACCGGTTCAGCAGGGCCGCGGCCAGGGCCACGGCCTCGGTGGCGCAGGCGAGCCCGGTGCCGATGGCCGCCGGGTCGGGGTGGCCGTGCACCGCGAGCAGACGGGCGGTGAACAGCAGCAGAGCGAGCGCCGCGGGCCCGGCGAGCGCGGCGGGGGTGAGCGGGGCGCCCGCCACGGCCCGGGCGGCGCACAGCAGCGCGAGCACCAAGGCGAGGAAGAGCGCGAGCGTGCCCGCCAGCAACGGCCGCACGGCACCACCGAACTCCTCCAGGCTGCGGCTGCGCAGCAGGTGCCCGCGGGAGCGCACCGCGAAGCGGTGGGCGCACCAGGCGGCCGGCGCGAGGGAGAGCGCGAGCGCGGTCAGCTCGGCGGCGTCCGCGGCGGGCAGCACGCCCCCGGCGAAGCCGTCGACGGCGCGCGGCCCGTACAGCCCGAACCCCACCAGCCAGCAGCTCCACACCGCACCGGCCGGACCCGTGCCGTACGGCGCCCTCAGCGGTCCGCGGCGCAGGGCGGCGAGGAGCACGAGCAGGAGCAGCGGCACGGCCACCGCGACCACCGTGACCGGCGGCAGCCAGCGCAGCGCCGCGCCGGCGGCGGCACAGACGGCGCCCGGGGCGAGGGTGAGCAGCAGGGCGGGGCGGTCCGCCGGCCGGCCCGCGGCAGGCGGGGCGGTGGCGCGGGGCACCCGGGCGTAGAGCTCCTCGGCGAGGGAGAAGACGTCGCGGTGCCGGAAGCCCGCCGCGACGCGGTCGGTGACGCCCTGCGCCTCCAGTCCGGCCACGATCTCCAGCGGGTCCACCGCCTCGGCGCACAGCTGCCGGTGACGGTGCATCAGGGCGCGGACGGGGTCGGCGGGGCCGCGTTTGCGGGGGCCGCCCCTGCGGGCGCCGGCTTCGGTCTCCTGCACGTGGCTCATGCGCGTTCCCGCCTCTCGGCTCCGGCGTACGCCGGCTCACGGGCGGCGAGCGCCCAGGCCGGTGTGGCCGTCCAGTGGCCGGGGACACGGGATTCGGCGGGCCTGCCGAAGGGGACGGGGGTGCCGTCCGGGTCGCGCAGCGGGGCCTGACGGCCGGGCGCGTGGGCGACCAGGTCGAGGTAGATCTCCCGGAACGCGGCCAGGTTCCGCTCGACGGTGAAGAGCTCCAGGGCGCGTTCGCGTGCGGCGGCGCCCAGCCGCTGCCGGCGCTCGGGGTCGCGCAGCAGGGCGACGCAGGCCTCGGCGAGCGCTTTCGGGTTGCGCGGGGGCACGACCAGGCCGGTCCCGCCGATGACCTCCCGTACGGCGCCGACGTCCGTGGAGACGGTGGCCCGGCCGCAGAACATGGCCTCGACCAGGGTGACCGGGAAGCCCTCGACGACGCTGGAGAGGACGACCACGTCCCCGGCCGCGTAGGCGTCGGGGAGCGCCGGGGCGCCCGGCGAGCCGAGCTCCTCGAAGGAGACCGGGTTCTCGCCCGCGGTGACGGCGTCGGCCGCCTCGTCGGGGAAGAGCTGCGCCGCCAGGGAGCGGCACTGCTCCAGGTACGCGGGGTCGCCCTCGCCGGCGCGGACGACGCGCAGCCGCGCTCCGGGTTCCTCCTTGCGCACCTCCCCGAAGGCGTGCAGCAGCCCGACCAGGTCCTTGCCGGGGTCGACCCGGCCGACCCACACCAGCGCCGGCTCGCCGCCCTCGGCGTCGGCCGGGGGCTCGGGTACGGGCCCGTGGTAGCCGGGGTAGACCGTACGCACGCGGTCCCGCTCGGCGCCGCAGTGCTCCTGCCAGCGGCGCGCGTGGGCGTTGCCGGGGGTGACCAGGGCGGCCCGGCGGTACGCCTCGCCCGCGAGGTGGCGGTGGAAGGCGGCGAGCAGGGCGCGTACCGGGGCGGACAGTCCCGCGGCGCGGTGCAGCAGCAGGGTCTCGCGCAGCCGCACGCCGTACTCGGTCACCAGCAGCGGCGTGCCGAAGAACCGTTTGGCCAGGAGAGCGGGCAGCAGGGCGGTGCCGCCGGTCACGGCGTGGCAGAGGTCGGCGGTGGCCAGCGCGTCGCCGAACTCGTCGTACCAGGGCGCGGCCAGCGGCCGCAGCGCGCGCTCCAACTGGTCGGCCGCGAGCAGGAGATCGCCCACCCCCGCCTCCCCGACGAGGGGTCGCGCGCCGGGCGCCCGGCAGACCTCCTCCAGCACGCGCACCGCGTGCTCGGAGCGCAGCAGCGCCGGGACGCCACCGTCCTCGCGGGCGAGTTCGGCGAGGCCGTAGAGCGCGGAGGCGAAACGGTCCGCCACGCCATTGGCCCCGGCGTCGCCCGCCAGCACGCCGACGAGGTCGCGGTACTGCTCCAGCGCCTGCGCCCGCCGCCGACGCGCCTTGCCCGGCACGCCCCCGGGCCCCGGCGCCGGCCCCCACAGCGGCAGCACGCGCACGTCCCGCACCTGCGGCGGCAGCGCCGGCAGCCCCGCCGTCCCGGCCCGTTCGTTCCTGCCGAGCGCGTACACCGCGAACTCGTGCCCGGGGAGCCCGCGCACGAGCCGGTCGACCCAGGCGCCCCCCTCACCCCGGGCGTACGGATAACCACCCTCCGCGAGTAATGCGATACGCACGTCTGCCCCCTCTCCGCACCGGTCCGTTCGGGCGCGATGACCGTATTCCGGCGAAGTGGGGGCACGACGGACGGTTGTCCGCCGTGCCACCGAAAGGGGTGAAGAGACGTAACTTTCCCCAGCGTTGTGCGTTGTGACCGGGTAGACGTTCACCGGGTGGTCCCCGGGCGGGCGGGGCGCGGTGCGAATCCCGCGCGGGCGCCGGCCGTGGCTGTTATCGTCACCGGTATGAAGCGCGCTGCCATCACGACGACGCCGGAGAGTGTCCCGGCGCGCTGACCCCTGTCATGAGGAAGCCCCGGGCGAGTGCCCGGGGCTTCCGCTTGCGGTCATTCGCCCGCCGTCCGCGAGGAGACCGCCGTGCACGACCACCGCAGACTCGGCCGCGAGCTCGGCCTGTTCGACACCGACCCGCTGATCGGCGCGGGACTGCCCTACTGGCTGCCGGACGGCGCCGCCGTCCGGCACGCCCTGGAGGAGTACGTCCGCGAGGCCGAACGCCGGGCGGGCTACCGCCACGTGTACTCACCCGTGCTCGGCAAACGCGAGCTGTACGAGATCTCCGGGCACTGGGCGCACTACAGCGACGACATGTTCCCGCCGATGGACCTCGGCGGCGAGCAGGTCGTGCTGCGGCCGAGCCTGTGTCCCCACCACGCGCTGATCTACCGCTCGCGCCCGCGCAGCCACCGCGAACTGCCGCTGCGCATGGCCGAGCTGGGCGGCATGTACCGCTCCGAGCTGTCCGGCGTGCTCGGCGGGCTCACCCGCGTACGGGCCATCCAGCTCAACGACGCGCACATCTTCTGCACCCTCGACCAGGTCGCCGACGAGGCCGCCGCCGCCCTGGGGATGATCGGCCGGGCGTACCGCGCCCTGGGCATCACCCCTGCCCGTCACCGGCTCTCCCTCCCCGGGCCCGGCGGCAAGTACGTCGCCGAGCCCGAGCTGTGGGAACGCTCCACCGCCCTGCTGACCGAGGTCCTGGACCGCTCGGGGCTGCCCTACGAGGCGGCGGAGGGCGAGGCCGCGTTCTACGGCCCCAAGATCGACGTCCAGGTCGCCGACGGCGCGGGCCGCGAGGCCACCTTGTCCACCGTGCAGATCGACTTCCACCAGCCCCGGCAGTTCGGGCTGCACTACATCGGCGCGGACGGCGCGAAGCACCGTCCGGTCATGGTGCACCGCAGCGTCGTCGGCAGCGTGGAGCGGGCCGTGGCGCACCTGGTCGAGCAGCACGGCGGAGCGTTCCCCCCGTGGCTCGCGCCCACCCAGGTGGTCGTCCTGCCGGTGTCGGAGGCGGAGCTGCCCGAGGCCGAGGCGCTGGTAGGTCGGTGCCTCGGCCTGGGCCTGCGCGCGGACCTGCGCGCACCGGACCGCGGCACCCTCGGGGCGCGCGTCCGGGAGGCCCGCCTCGTCCCCTACCAGGCCGTCATCGGCCCGAAGGAGGCCGCGGACGCGCACGTCGCCCTGCGGCTCCGCGACGGCCGCCGCCTTCCGCCGCTGCCCGCGCACGTGGTACTGGAGCGCGTCCGTGCGGCCGTGGCCGCCCATGACGTGGAGCTGTGGCCCGGGCGCGAGGACCCCGCCTGACCGCCGCGCGGCACGGCGGGGCGGGGCGCGCCCGTCCGACCGGGCCGGGCGCACCCCGGCGCGTCAGGCGGTGGCCGCCAGTGCGTGGCGCCGGGCGGCGCGCCGCGCGGCAGACTCCTGCGGGTCGAGCACCGGGACCGCCGCCAGCAGCCCCTTGGTGTACTCGTGCTCCGGCGCCTCGTAGACCCGCCCGGCGGGCCCGTACTCCACGACCCGGCCCGCCCGCATGACCGCGACGTTGTCGCTGACCTGGCGCACCACGGCCAGGTCGTGGGCGATGAAGACCAGTGCGAGTCCCAGCTCGCGCTGCAACTCGCCCAGCAGCCGGATGACCTGCGCCTGCGTCGTGACGTCGAGCGCCGACACCGGCTCGTCGCAGACGATCAGCCGGGGCTCGGGCGCCAGCGCCCGGGCGATGCCGACGCGCTGCCGCTGACCGCCGCTGAACTCGTGCGGATAGCGGTGGTACCAGTCGGGGTCGAGCCCGACCCGTTCCAGCAGTTCCCGCACGCGGGCGACGACCGCGGCGTCGTCGAGCACGCCGGCCGTCCGCAGCGGGTCCGCGATGGACTCGCCGATGCTGCGCCGCGGGTTGAGCGAGGACACCGGGTCCTGGAACACCATCTGCAGTCCCGGCGTGCCCGGGCCGGGACGCACACCCGGGCGCCGCAGCTCGCCGCCCGTGGGCTCCAGGAGCCCCACGAGCATCCGCCCGAGCGTGGTCTTGCCGCTGCCGCTCTCCCCGACGACGCCGAGCGTCTCGCCCGCGCGCACGGTCAGCGAGACGCCGTCGACCGCCGCGACCCGGGAGCCGCGCCTGCCGAACTCCCGCCGCACGCCGATGGCTTCGAGGAGGACCTCGCCCACGGCCGCGCCGCGCGGCTTCGCCGTCTCCACCCGCGGGACCGCGGCCACCAGGTCCCGCGTGTACGGCTGCTGCGGTGCGCCCAGCACGGTGCCGACCGGCCCGCGCTCCACGACACGGCCGTCCTTCATCACCAGGACCTCGTCGACGCTCCCGGCCACCACGCCCAGGTCGTGGGTGACCAGCAGCAGCCCCATGCCGGTCTCCTGCCGCAGTTCGCCGAGCAGGTCGAGGATCTGCGCCTGCACGGTGACGTCGAGGGCCGTCGTCGGTTCGTCCGCGACGAGCAGCCGCGGCTCGCACGCGAGCGCCATGGCGATGAGCGCCCGCTGGCGCATGCCGCCGCTGAACTCGTGCGGCCGGAAGCGGGCCCGCCTCGGTGCGTCGGCGATGCCGACCCGGTCGAGCACCTCGACCGCCCGCGCGCGGGCCGCCCGCCGGGAGGCCTTGGGGTGGTGGACCCGGTACACCTCGGCGATCTGGTCGCCGATCGCGAAGTACGGGTCGAGCGAGGACAGCGGGTCCTGGAAGACCATCGCCGCGAGCCCGCCGCGCAGCCCGCGCAGTTCCTTCTCCCCCGCGGTCAGGACGTCGACGCCGGCCACCCGCACCGAGCCGCCGATCCGCGCACCGCTGCCGCGGTGCAGTCCCAGCAGGGTGAAGGCGGTGGCGCTCTTGCCGCTGCCGGACTCGCCGACGACGCCGAGGGCGCCGCCCTGCTCCAGGGAGAAGGAGAGCCCGTCCACGGCCCGGACGGTGCCCGTGCCGGTGGGGAAGTCGACCGTGAGGTCCTCGACCTCGATCAGCCGTGACGTCATGCCAGCACCACCCGTCGGTCGGCCACCGCGTACAGGACGTCCGCGAGGGCGTTGGCGAGGACCACGAAGAAGCCGGTGACCAGTACCAGTCCGACCACGACCGGCAGGTCCTCGGTCTTCACCGAGTCCACCAGGCTCTTGCCGAGCCCGGGGATGCCGAAGAGCGACTCGGTGAGCACCGCGCCGCCGAACATCGTCCCCAGGTCCAGCGCGGTCAGTGCGATGACCGGCGGCAGGGCGCCGCGCAGGGCGTGCCGTCCGATGACGGAACGCTCGCGGACGCCGTAGGCGCGGAAGGTGCGCACATGGTCCTCGGCGAGCGTGTCCAGCATGGAACTGCGGGTCAGCCGGGCGTACTTGGCGCTCTCCAGGATGGCCAGGGAGAGCCAGGGCAGCACCAGGTTCCACGCCCACTGCTCGGGGTCCTCGGTCAGCGGGACGTAGGACGGGAAGGGCAGCCAGCCCAGCACCGAGACGAACAGCAGCATCAGCAGGATGCCGATGATGAAGACGGGCACGGCGTTACCGGCGAGGGTGAGCCCGGTCAGCAGCCGTTCGGTGAGCCCGCCGTGTCGCAGCGCCGAGAGCACCCCGGTGCCGACGCCGATGACCAGCCACAGCACCATCGCGCCCAGCGAGAGCGAGGCGGTGGCCGGCAGCCGCTGGGCGAGCAGGGAGGTCACCTGCTCGCCGCTCTGGTACGAGAAGCCCAGGCACGGTGCGCCGCAGTGCTCGGTGCCGACACCGGTGCTGATGTCGGTGCCGGCGAACAGGCCGTGCAGGAAGTGGGCGTACTGCGCGTAGGCAGGGTCGTCCAGGCCCAGCTGGGTGCGGACCTGGGCGACCTGGTCGGCGGAGCACTTCGGCCCGCAGGCCAGCCGTGCCGGGTCGCCGGGCAGGACGTAGAAGAGGGCGTAGACCGCGATGCTCAGCACGAGCAGGACCAGCAGGGCCGCCAGCAGCCGGCGCAGCGCGAAACGGGTGAGGAGGATCATGACCGCGCCTCCTTGCGCCTGCGGGCCAGGGACCGCAGGCGGCTGCCGGCGCGCGGGTCCAGGGCGGTGCGCACGCCGTCGCCGAGGGCGGTGAAGGCGAGGACGGTGACGAAGATCAGGCCGGCGGGCAGCAGCACGTACGTCGGATCGGCCTGGTACCAGGTGGTCGCGGAGGAGAGCATCTGTCCCCAGGAGGGCGTGGGCGGCTTGACGCCGATGCCGAGGAAGGACAGTCCCGCCTCCGACGCGATGTTGGAGGGCACCAGCAGCGCGCTGTAGGTCACCACGGGCGCGGCCAGCGACGGCAGCAGTTCGCGGCGCGCGATCCGCCACCGGCCGGCGCCGCCGAGCCGGGCGGCGGCCACGTAGTCGAGGGACTTCAGGCTCAGGGTCTGGGCCCGGACGATGCGGGAGGTGCCGCCCCAGCCGAGCAGGCCGAGGACGAGGACCAGCAGCACCGGACGCGGGAAGCCGGCGGGGACGATCGCCAGCAGGGCGATGGAGAAGACCAGGGTGGGCAGCGCCAGCATGACGTCGGTGGTCCGGCTGAGCAGGTTGTCCAGGAAGCGGTTGCCGAGACCGGCGGCGAGGCCGACCGCGACCCCGAGGACGACCT
Organism: Streptomyces sp. PA03-5A; assembly: GCF_033792725.1. Taxonomy (NCBI): domain Bacteria; kingdom Bacillati; phylum Actinomycetota; class Actinomycetes; order Kitasatosporales; family Streptomycetaceae; genus Streptomyces; species Streptomyces sp. PA03-5A. The sequence continues at coordinate 75,783 of NZ_JARAVL010000021.1, forward strand.
GCACGACGGTGGCGGCGAGGCCGATGCCGAGCGAGATCCGCGCGCCGTACACGAGCCGGGCGAACAGGTCGCGTCCGGTGCCGGGTTCGACGCCGAGCCAGTGGTCGGCGCTGACGCCGCCGAAGGAGCCGGTCGGCACGCCGCCGAGGGCGGAGTCGACGGCGGAGGCGTGGTACGCGTCCGGGTCCTGCCCCTCCAGGGCGGCGAGCAGCGGGGCGGCGAGGGCCACCAGGACGAGCAGGGCGATCACGGCGACCCCGGCGAGGGCGGCGCGCTGGGCGCGCAGCCGCCGCCAGAGCTGCCGGGCGCGGCGAGCACGTCGGTCGTGGTCACTTGACCGCGACCTGCGAGACGTCGAGGACGCCGGTCCAGTCGCTGATGACGACGTTCTTGACGTCCTTGCCGTACAGGCGCTTGTAGACCGGGTGGACCAGCGGCACGGTCAGCGCCTGCTCGCCGATCTTCTTGTCGAGGGCGCCCCAGCGCACGGCGGCGGCCTTGAGGTCGGTGAGCTTGTTGATCTCGTCGATCTCCTGGTTCACGGCAGGGTCGTCGAGCTGGGCGTTGTTGAAGTTGTAGCCGTCCTTGACGATCTGCCGGCCGTCGAAGATCGGGGCCAGGAAGGGGCCGCCGGACGGCCAGTCGGCGCCCCAGCCGGCGAGGAAGAAGCCCGGCTCGGTCTTGAGGCCGTGGATCTTCTCGCTGTAGGCGCTGGACTCCAGGCCCTCCAGCTTGACGGTGATGCCGGCCTTCTTCAGGGCGTCCTGCAGCGCGGTGGCGACCTCCGGGCCCTGCTCGTCGCCGCCGCTGCTGTCGTGGGTCAGCGTGACGGTCAGGCCGTTCGGGTAACCGGCCTCCTTCAGCAGCTCCTTGGCCTTGGCGGCGTCACCGCTCTTGCCGGCCGGGAACGCGTCGTACGGGGTGTAGCCGAAGGACTCCTGCGCGGGCAGGAAGGTGGTGGCCGGCTCGGCGAGCGAGGAGCCGCCGAGGGCGTTGACGACGGTGCTGCGGTCGACCGCGTAGGAGATCGCCTGGCGCACCTTGGGGTCGTCGAACGGCTTCACCTTCGGGTTGAAGGAGACGTAGTCGGTGTAGCCGAAGTGCCCGGTGCCGACGCGGCCCGCGAGCTCCTTGTCGCCGGTGATCTTGGCGAGTTCGGCGGCGGTGAGGTTGGTGTCGGTGGTGACGGCGGCGGCGTCCTTGCCCGAGCCGGAGGACAGCCGCTGGTTGATCACGGCGGCGTCGAGGCCGGAGCGGACGTCGATGCGGTCCGGGTAGGCCTTGCGCTCCTCGTCGGTCTTCGGGTCCCAGTGGGTGTTGCGCTCCAGGACGAGGTGCTCGCCGTCGTTCTCGTTGCCGACGACCTTGTACGGGCCGGAGGAGAACGGGTGGTTCTCGTACTTGGTGCCGGTGTCCTTGGCCTTCGGCACGGGGGCGAAGGAGGTCTGGGTGGCCAGGAACGGGAAGTCGCCCTCGGGCTTGTTCAGGTGGAAGACGATGGTCTTCGCGTCCGGGGTCTCGATGGAGGCCAGGCCGCCCTTGTCCTTGTACGGGCCCTGGTACTCCTTGCCGCCGACCAGCCAGTCGCGCAGGTAGGGGGCGCCGCCGGACAGCTCGGCGGCGAAGGAGCGCTCGATGCCGTACTTGATGTCGGCGGTGGTGATCGCGCTGCCGTCCTCGTACTTCAGGCCGTCCTTGAGGTGGTACGTCCAGACGGTGGCGTCCTGGTTGGGCGTGCCGGTGTCGGTGGCCAGGTCGGGGACGACCTTCGCGCCGTCCGCGCCGTTCTCGCGGTTGCGGGTGGTCAGCGTGCGGAAGACCAGGCCGGGGACGTTGCCGCCGCCGGAGGTGTAGAGCCGCGCCGGGTCGAAGTCCTCCTGCGGGGACTGGTTGAGGACGTAGAGCGTGCCGCCCTTGGCCGGCTTGCCGTCGGCCGCCTTGGCCCCGCTGTCCTCCGGGCCGCAGGCGGCGGCGCCGCCGGTGATCGCCAGGACGACGGCTGCCGCTGCGAGGCGGCGAGGTGTGACGGACAGGTGAGACATCGAAGATCCCTTTCGCGGCTGCGAGGTGGAGAGGGCGGGGCTGGGGAAGGCCCGCAGGCAGCGGCGACGGCCTCATGAGGAGGCCGTGAAGGATCGATCGAATGTCGAGCACTGTGCCCACGGGCGGGAAGGTCCGGGGCGGGAGGGAAGAACGTGCCCTTTACGCGCCCGGCACCGTGGTGCGCCGACACAGGATGTCGGCCACGCTGTGCCCGGCCACGCCGATGAGCGCCAGCTCGATGCTGGCGTCGGCGTCTGTGGCGGGGCTGTGCGGCATGCCGAAAACATTGAACGATTAATCGCCCGATGTCAAAAAGCTAGCCCCGGGGGTAGGGCCAGGCGTTGGGCTTGCAGGTCAGGCCCCCGTAGGAGAGGAACTTCGTCTGCTGCATCATCACCGGGGCGAGGGCACCCTGCTTGGGGCAGAGCACATGGTCGTAGCCGAGCCGGTGCCCGACCTCGTGGTTGATCAGCATCTCGCGGTAGGCGGGCATGCGGTCCGGGCCGTAGGTCTCCGACCCCTGCGCCCAGCGGTACGCGTTGATCATCGTCCGGGGAGTCGACGCCGCGTCACATGACACGTTGTCAACCGTCGTGTCCAGGCCGGACTTCGCGCACCAGGTGGCCGTGGTACCGGGACTGGCCAGGGTGATCACGATGTCGGCCGGGCCCGTTGAGACCCGCTCGAAGGTGCGGGACCCGGCGTGCGCCCAACTCCGCTTGTCGTTCAGCGTCTTGTAGACCGCGTCGGCGAAGAGCCGGCCGTCCAGCGGCAGGCCCTTCTCGACGTCCACCCGCACGCGCAGCAGCTCGCCCTTGCCGGGGGCCTTCTCGTGGCCGGCCACGGTCTGGAACGTCCCCGCCAGGCTCAGGTCCTGGTCGAGCGGGTAGCGCCGGACCATCGCCTGGTCGTAGGTGAGCGGGGCGGTGACCGCGGACGGTGAGGTCGAGGGGGTCGCCCGGCCCTGGGAGCGGGACGCGGAGTCGTCGGTGCCCCGGCTGCCGCCCGGTGCCGCGGCGGCGGACGAGTGACGCTTCTCACCTCCGGCGGCCATCTGGCCCGCGACGACGACGGCCAGCACCGTCACGACCGCCGCGGCGCCGGCGCCGCTGAGCGCGCGAGTCCTGACGCCCTTCTTGGGCCGTTCGGGTTGTCCGTCGCTCTCCCCTGCCTCCGCGGCACCCTCCACGGGTGCCCCGGGTCCCGTGGTGGCGGAGGGTGCGTCGAAGGCCGCGACGAAGTCCCGCCGTGGACCGGGGCCGCCACGGGCTCCCGTGCCGGGCGCCCGGCGCTGGCGCGGGAAGCCCGGTATTCGGGGCGCGGTGAAGAGGTCCGCGTCGAGGGGGTCGTCGTCCTCCGGGTACTCCGTGCCGAGCGCGGTGTCCGCCAGCTCCGCGGGCCGGGTCCCGCGCGGCGTGCGCGGCGGGGCCCAGGAACCGGCCCGGCCCCAGGCCGAGTGCTCGCGGTGCTCGGGGTGGGAGTGGCCCGGGACGTCCTCGTGACCGTGCCCGGCGTCCCCGGGCCGGAAGCCGTCCCGCCCGCCCGGCACGGAACCACCGGGCACCTGGCCCGGTCCGCCCGGCCGCTGCGGGGTCGTCGTCCCCGGGCCGGAACGCCGGCGGCGGCCGGTGCCCGAGTTGCCGCCGGCTATGCCCGGTACGTCGTCGCGGCGGCCGTCGCGGCCGCCCGGTGCGCTGTGCCTGCCCATGAAGTCAGTGATCCGTCCGCGCGTCCGTGGCGTCCAGCAGTTCACGGAAGGCCCGCTCCACCGCATCGGGGTGCTCCATCATCGCGACGTGCCCGCTGTCGGGGAGCGTCAGCAGCCGCGAGTCACGGAACGTCCGGGCGGCACGGTACGCCATCCGGGGGGCCACCAGCTTGTCCTTGCCCCCGTACACCAGCAGTGTCGGCGCGAGCACCCGCTCGGCCTGCCGCCACAGGTTGTGCTGGCCGCCCAGCGTGTAGGCGTCCACGATGCCGCGCGCCGAGCGGGTCAGCGCGTCCCAGAAGTACGGCAGCGCCAGCCGGCGCTCGTACTCCGTGGCGTGCTCGGCGAAGGACTCCTCGCTGACCTGCGACGGGTCGCCGTAGCAGAGCCACAGCAGCTGCCGGGTCCGCCGTTCCACGGACCAGTCGCGGGTGGCGCGGGCCACCAGCGCGGTCGCACCCGGCAGCCCCAGGAACGCGGTCGGCCAGGCGCCGTACTGGGGCGGCACCTCCGGCAGCGCGGGCGAGATCAGCGTCAGGGTGCGGACCAGGTCGGGCCGGGCCGCGGCGACCTTGGTGACGACGGCTCCCCCCAGCGAGTTGCCGAAGAGGTGCACGGGCCCGCGCCCGGAAGCCTCCAGCAGGCGCACGACGGCGCGCGCGTGCCCCCCGATCGAGTAGTTGCCGTCGTCCGGCGGCGGGGAGTGCCCGAAACCGGGCAGGTCCAGGGCCTCGCAGGACACCCGGTCCGCCAGCAGCCGCATCAGCGCCGACCAGTTGGAGGACGACCCGCCCAGGCCGTGCACGAAGAGCGCGGGCGGCAGCCCTTCGGCCTGCTCCGCCCGCGATCGTACGGTCAGCGTCCGGCCCGGCAAGGCCACGGTCCGCACCGTCTCCCCGTCCCCGGCTCTGGCTCCCGAAGGCGGTACGGGCACGGCGGCGAACGCGGCTTCAGGCGACTCCGTCGAGGACATGGGGCAATGTTACGAGGTGATCACGCGTGCGCTCGTGTGTTCGCACTCACACGCGTCGTGGGGATTTTCCGCCCCATCCGTCACTCTGCACACCCCGTCCCTGTCTCCTACGCTCGCAGAAGGGGAAAGAGGGGGACAGTGGTAGCAGCGGGGGACGGCAGCGCACGACCAGACGGGAGGTGCCCGTGTCCGACGACATCGAGACCTTCGACGACGACGTCATCGACGACCTGGAGGATGCCGAGACCGACATCGAGGCGCCCGAGGCGGACATCGCCGAACAGCACCTCGAACTGCTGCAGCACCGCGATGTCCCGATCACCGAACGCCCCGACGACGCCGATCCGGCGGACGTGGCCGAGCAGCGCAGGGTGGTGGAACTCGACGAGGACGACTATCGCTGAGTTCCACTTGGTGAGAATGTGCGTTCGCACAGCGCATGCCCCCGCTACCGAAAAGTACGATGGCACCCGCAGCGCAGAACGACATCACATGGGAGGCGGCGTGACAGCCATCGAGCAGACTGAGGCGCGCCCTCGCGGCACACGCCTGCCGCGCCGGGCCCGGAGAAACCAGCTGCTGGGCGCAGCCCAGGAGGTGTTCGTCGCCCAGGGCTACCACGCCGCCGCGATGGACGACATCGCGGAGCGCGCGGGCGTCAGCAAGCCCGTGCTCTACCAGCACTTCCCCGGCAAGCTCGAGCTCTACCTGGCCCTGCTGGACCAGCACTGCGAGGCCCTGCTGGACGCGGTGCGCACCGCCCTGGCCTCCACCAACGACAACAAGCAGCGCGTGGCGGCCACCATGGACGCCTACTTCGCGTACGTGGAGGACGAGGGCGGTGCCTTCCGCCTGGTCTTCGAGTCCGACCTCACCAACGAGCCGGCCGTCCGCGAGCGCGTCGACAAGGTCGCGCTGCAGTGCGCCGAGGCGATCAGCGAGGTCATCGCCGAGGACACGGGGCTGACCACCGAGCAGTCCATGCTGCTCGCCGTCGGCCTCGGCGGCGTCTCGCAGGTCGTGGCCCGTTACTGGCTCTCCAGCGGCAGCTCCATGCCCCGCGAGACCGCGGTGCAGTTGCTGACGTCGCTGGCCTGGCGCGGCATCGCGGGCTTCCCGCTGCACGGCGCCGAGCACTGACCCTCCGCACGGCGGCTGTTCGCTCTGGGCGTGCCCGTCGGCCGGTGCCCCGGTGCCGGGCGCGGCTAATGTGTCCTGCGTACGGCGCGATTTCCAACCGCGCACACCGCAGACCGTTCGGAGGGACAAAAGCCGTGGAGGTCAAGATCGGCGTGCAGCACGCGCCGCGCGAGATCATCATCGAGAGCGCGCAGACGGCCGAGGAGGTCGAGAAGGCCGTCGCCGAGGCGCTCACGGGCACCGCCAAGCTGCTCAGCCTCACCGACGAGCACGGAAAGCGCGTGCTCGTGCCGGCCGAACGGCTGGCCTACGTGGAGATCGGTGAGCAGGCGGCGCGCCGGGTGGGCTTCGGCGCCCAGCTCTAGGGCAGGGCAGAGCAGGTCAGAGCCTCGCCGCTCGCGCACCGGGACGACGCACGGCGGGTCACCCCCGAATGGGGTGACCCGCCGTTTCGCTGTGCGGGCCCGCGGGGTAGGACCCGTGCGACCGAAGTCTCCGGGAGGGGCCGCACGATGATGTGGGAAGCGCTCGCGTTCGCCGCCGTCGGACTGTCCGTCGCGTACGCCGCGACCCGGATGCTCCCCCGGCGCCTTCTTCCCGCGGCGACGCTGGTGCTCGCCACGGGAACGGTCGCCGCCGTCCTCGGCGGTCTCGTCACCCGCACCGTCCTCGGCTCGGACCGGTTCCTGATCAGCCTCGCCGTGTCGGTGGGGGTGGCGGCCGCCCTGCTCTCGCTGCTGGTGCGCCCGCCGCGGAGCGCCCGCCGGTCGGCGCCGCGCACGGCCTGAGCCGCACGGCCTCCGTACGGCTGCTCCCCACGGCTCCCCCACGGCTACGGCCCGGACCGCTCAGGCGGCCAGGCCCAGCGCCGCCATCCGCTTGGTGTGGGCCTCGGTGATCCGGGTGAACATCCGGCCGACCTCCGCGAGGTCGAAGCCGTCCGCGACCCCGCCGACCAGCATCGTGCTGAGCGCGTCGCGGTCCGCCACGACCCGCTGCGCCTGCGACAGCGCCTCGCCCATCAGCCGGCGCGCCCACAGCGCGAGCCGCCCGCCGACCCGCGGGTCGGCCTCGATGGCGGAGCGCACCTTCTCCACCGCGAAGGAGGCGTGGCCGGTGTCGTCCAGCACGGCCAGCACCAGCTCGCGGGTGTCGGCGTCGAGGCGGGCGGCGACCTCGCGGTAGAAGTCGGACGCGATGGAGTCGCCGACGTACGCCTTGACCAAACCCTCCAGCCAGTCCGACGGCGCGGTCAGGCGGTGGAACTCGTCCAGTGCGGCGGCGAAGGGCTCCATCGCCGCGGTCGGGTCCGCCTCGACGGTGGTGAGCCGCGCGCGGAGCTGCTCGAAGTGGTGGAACTCGGCGGACGCCATCGCCGCGAGCTCCGCCTTGTCCTCCAGGGACGGCGCGAGCTTGGCGTCCTCCGCGAGCCGCTCGAAGGCGGCCAGCTCGCCGTACGCGAGTGCCCCGAGCAGGTCCACGACCGCCGCGCGGTACTGCGGGTCCGCGGACGCGGCGGCCCAGTCCTTGGCGGCGATGGTCGTCTCGGCGGGGGTGTCGGCGGGGGTGTCAGGCGTCTCCATGCTGCGCACAATAGCCAACCCCACCAGCGCGGCAACCATCCCGTGCGGGCCCGGCGCGCGGAAGCCTCGGCGTGACCTGTCCCACGTACCCCGAAATCCATCCGCCGCAGGTGTGTGATTCCGGGGTACAGTGATATGGACCCGCCAGGTGACCCGGCGGGTCACGCATGAATGGATGCCCGGTCGGTGGCCCGATCGGCTCCTACCGACCGCCCTCCCCACGTGGGGAGGGGCCCGTATCGCGGCGCGCGCGAGGGCAGCGGTCCCGCGCACCTCGGCCACCCAGGGCCGTACGACACCTCGCGCGGTCAGCGCAGTTCCCTGCGCTCGACCCTCCCCCGTTCACACGCTCAGCGCCGCGTCCCAAACAGAAGAGGCAGAGCATCCTGACCACCATCACGACTTTCCGTGACCTGGGGATCCTCCCCGAGACCGCCGAGGCCCTCGAGGCCGTCGGCATCACCACCCCCTTCCCGATCCAGGAGATGACGCTCCCGGTCGCCCTCGCGGGCAACGACGTCATCGGCCAGGCCAAGACCGGCACCGGCAAGACCCTGGGCTTCGGCCTCCCGATCCTGGAGCGGGTCGTCGTCCCGGTCGACGTCGAGGCCGGGCGCGCCAAGCCCGAGGACGTCGTCGACGGTCCCCAGGCCCTGGTGATCGTCCCCACCCGCGAGCTGTGCACGCAGGTCACCAACGACCTGCTCACCGCCGGCAAGGTGCGCAATGTGCGCGTGCTGGCGATCTACGGCGGCCGCGCGTACGAGCCGCAGGTCGAGGCCCTGAAGAAGGGCGTCGAGGTGGTCGTCGGCACCCCGGGGCGTCTGCTGGACCTCGCGGGCCAGAAGAAGCTCAACCTGCGCAACGTCCGCGCCCTCGTCCTCGACGAGGCCGACGAGATGCTCGACCTGGGCTTCCTCCCCGACGTCGAGAAGATCATCGAGATGCTGCCGGTCAAGCGGCAGACCATGCTCTTCTCCGCGACGATGCCCGGCGCCGTCATCGGCCTGGCGCGCCGGTACATGTCGCAGCCCACGCACATCCGCGCCACCTCGCCGGACGACGAGGGCGCCACCGTCGCCAACATCACCCAGCACGTCTTCCGCGCCCACTCGCTGGACAAGCCGGAGCTCGTCTCCCGCGTCCTGCAGGCCGAGGGCCGCGGTCTGGCGATGATCTTCTGCCGTACCAAGCGCACCGCGGCCGACCTCGCGGAGCAGCTGGAGCAGCGCGGCTTCGCCTCGGGCGCCGTCCACGGCGACCTCGGCCAGGGCGCCCGCGAGCAGGCGCTGCGCGCCTTCCGCAACGGCAAGGTCGATGTGCTGGTCTGCACCGACGTAGCCGCCCGCGGCATCGACGTCGAGGGCGTCACCCACGTGATCAACTACCAGACGCCGGAGGACGAGAAGACCTACCTCCACCGCATCGGCCGCACCGGCCGCGCGGGCGCGTCCGGCACGGCGATCACGCTGGTCGACTGGGACGACATCCCGCGCTGGCAGTTGATCAACAAGGCGCTGGACCTGCCGTTCAACGCCCCGGAGGAGACGTACTCCACCTCCACCCACCTCTACGAGCTGCTCGGCATCCCCGAGGGCACCAAGGGCGTCCTGCCGCGGGCGGAGCGCACCCGGGCCGGCCTCGACGCGGAGGAGATCGAGGACCTCGGCGAGACCGGCGGCCGCGGGCGCGGCCGTGGTGGCCGCAAGTCCGGCCCGGCCGCCTCGGCCGAGGCGGAGGAGCGTCCGGCCCGCACCCGTACGCCGCGCCAGCGCCGCCGCACCCGCGGCGGACAGGCGCTCGACGGGGCGTCCGCCGAGGCGGAGGCGGTCGTCGAGACCGTCGAGGCCCCGGCCGCCGAGGCTCCGGCTCCGCGCCGCCGTCGCCGCACCCGTACGGGCTCGGGCACGTCGGGCACGTCGGGCACGTCGGGCGCCGAGACCGTCGCGGCCGCCGCGGCCGCCGCCCCGGTGGCCGAGGAGGTCCCGGCCCCCCGCCGTCGCCGTACGCGGTCCGGCGCCGCCACCGGTGCCGAGACTGCGGCCGCCGCCGAGGCGGCGACCCCGGAAGCGGCTCCCGCAGAGGGCGAGGGCGCGGCCAAGACCGTCCGCCGCCGTCGCCGCACACGGACGGCCAAGCCGGCCGACGAGGCCACCGGCTGACGCGACACCCGTACCCGGACGGCCGGGCGCCCCTCGTGGGGCGCCCGGCCGTCGGCGTTCGCCCGCGCGGCGCCGGAGGTCGGGGCCCGCGTCGTGTGGGGGCAACCCGGCCCGGCTAGCCTCGGCGCATGAGCCGACCGCCGTTCCTGACGCTGCCCGAGAACGCCACCGCGTACCCCCTGGAGACGGCCCGCGGCCCCTTCGCCGTGCTGGACGCCGTCCCACCGGCCGGCACGCCGCGGCGCGGCACGGCCCTGCTGGTGCCCGGGTTCACGGGCAGCAAGGAGGACTTCGTCGCGCTGCTCGAACCTCTCGCGGCCGCCGGCTACCGCACGGTCGCCGTGGACGGCCGGGGCCAGCACGAGTCGCCGGGCCCGCGGGACGAGGCGGCGTACGCACAGGCCGAACTGGCCGCCGACGTCGTCGCGCAGACCGCCGCACTGGGCACCGCTCCCGGCGAGCCGGTGCACCTGCTGGGGCACTCGATGGGCGGCCTGGTCGTCCGCGCCGCCGTTCTGGCCGAGCACGGCGACGGCGCCGCCCTGCCCTGGGCGTCGCTCACCCTCATGAGCTCCGGCCCGGCCGCCATCGAACCCGCCCAGCAGGCCCGTACGAAGCTGCTGCTCGAGGCGCTGTCCGCGATGGACATGGAGGGCGTGTGGCGCGCGATGCGCGAGCTGGACGCCGAGGACCTCGAAGGCACGGCGAACGCCGAGGGCGCGGTCGAGGAGTTCCTGCACCGCCGCTGGCTGGCGACGGCGCCCGAGCAGCTGACGGCCACGGGCCGGCAGCTGCTCGACGAGCCGGACCGGGTGGCGGAACTCGCGGCCGTACCGCTGCCGAAGCTGGTGCTCTCCGGCGCGGTGGACTACGCCTGGCCCGTCCCGTGGCTGGACGCGATGGCCGAGCGCCTCGGCGCCCGCCGCGTGGTGATCGAGGGGGCCGAGCACTCCCCCAACGCCGAGCAGCCGGCCCGCACCGCCGGCGCACTGACCGGCTTCTGGGGTTAGAGCCGCGCCTGCAGGTGCTCCCAGAACCCGTCGCGCAGCACGCGCCGCAGGTCGGCGTGGCCGCGCAGCGAGATGTTGAGCATGCCCTCGGCCTCGACGAGCAGTTCCTGGTCGTAGGCGGGCGGCAGGTACGGGTGGCCGGGCAGCAGCTCGGCCAGGGAGTCCCGGCCGCGCGTCGCCAGCCACTGCGAGGCGACCCGGGCCCCGACGAAGTGCACGTCCTCACGGGTCGGGATGGGCCCGGTGGGGATCGGCGCGTCGCCGTAGACGGGGGCCGTGCGCCGGGTGATGTACGGCTTGCAGAAGTCGAGGTCGAGGGTGCGCAGGCTGTCGACCTCCCACAGCAGGGGGTCGGCCTGGTTGCGGCCGTCGGCGGCCTCGATGCCCCACAGGTGGACACGGGCGCCGTAGCCCTGGGCGGCCTCGACCGCGGAGACCAGGTCCTCGTCGCCGCCGATCAGGACGGCGTCGCTGATGGCGCGGTGCCGGGCCAGTGACTCCAGGTCGCTGCGGATCAGCGAGTCGACGCCCTTCTGCTGGCGGCTGGCGTTGAGGTTGCCGAGCCGCACCTTGACGTCGGGGAGCTCGGCGATGCGTTCCTGCTCGGCGGTGTGGATGCGGCGGCGGGCACCGTCGTACCAGTAGACGCGCAGCAGGCGGCTGTCGGCGAAGAGGGTGCGGGCCCGGTCGATGAAGGCCTCGATGATGCCCTCGGCGTCGAGTTCGAAGGCCCTCCGGTCCTCGGTGCCCGCGACGAGGCGACCGGCCGCGGCGTACACGTACCCGGCGTCGACGAACACGGCGTGGGTCGCCGGGGTCGTGGCGACCTCGGCGAGCACCCGCTGCAGGAGCTCGTTCGTGCGCTCGATGCCGGCGGCGATGGCGGAAAGGGCGTCGTCGTTCATAGAGATCACATTGTCCGGCGGTTCCGTCCGCACACACAACCGGAACCAGGACCGCCGGTACCGGTGGCTACCCACCGGTAGATGCGTGGGAAAAATTTTCTTTAGGACAGGGAAGGTTTTCGCGGGGGCAACTGTTGTTGATACATGAATGACCCAGGCAAGTAACGGCTGCGAAGCAGCCCCGTACTCCAATGGAGGAGTGCCCGGACGAAGGGAGAAGCCGTGAACACCATGCGCTTCGAGATCATGCGCCTCAACGACCAGGACGGTCGTGCCGTCGACTGCACGGTCGTGGACGCCGCCTCCGTCGACCAGATCGTCCAGCAGGCCGCCGCGATCGGCCAGCGCATCTACATCCGCCCGGCCCAGTAAGGCCCCGTCACCCCGGCGTGGCCGCACGGCCGGACGCCATGAACGCGAAGGGCCCCGTGCACCACGGTACGGGGCCCTCGTCGCGTCCGGATTCCGCCGACGGTCCGTCAGCCCTCGCCGCGGATGAAGCCGAAGACCCCGTTGGCGATCTGCTGCACCGCGATCGCGGAGAGCAGCATGCCGGAGAGCCGGGTGACCAGCACCACACCGCCGTCCTTGATCAGACGGATGATCACCAGCGAGTAACGCATCGTCAGCCAGAGCACCACGTGCATCGCGACGATGGCGACCCACACCGACAGCTGCTGCCCGAACCCGTGCGCGCGCTGCACCGCGAGGATCACCGTCACGATCGCGCCCGGCCCGGCGAGCAGCGGCATGCCGAGCGGCACCAGCGCGACGTTGACGTCCTTGGTCTGGGTGGGCTCGTCCGCCTTGCCGGTGAGCAGGTCGAGGGCGATGAGCAGCAGGAGCAGACCGCCGGCGATCATCAGGGCCGGCACCGAGACGTGCAGGTAGTCCAGGATCTGCTGGCCGCAGATGCCGAAGACGGTGATGACGCCCAGCGCGACGGTGGCGGCCTGCCAGGCCATGCGGCGCTGGACCTTGGCCGCGCGGCCGGAGGTGAGGGCGAGGAAGATCGGGGTGATCCCGGGCGGGTCCATGATCACGAAGAGCGTGACGAAGACCGACCCGAACAGGGTGAGGGAGAACAGATCCATGGGCCTTGCGAAGGGTTGCGGGGGTGGGTGGGGGTTCAGGGACGGGTGAGGGGCGCCGCGCCGGTGGCCCGGCCGACGAGCTCCCGGTAGACCTCAGGGTCGGTGGTGTACTCACCGAGCCGGACGGTCTTGCGGGTGCCGTGGTAGTCGCTGGACCCGGTGGGGAGCAGTCCAAGCTCCGCGGCGAGGGCGCGCAGGTGGGCACGGGCCGGCTCGTCGTGGTCCATGTGGTCCACCTCGATGCCGTCGAGCCCGGCCGCGGCCAGGTCGTGGATGACGCCCTCGGGCACGCAGGTGCCGCGCTTGACGGCGGCGGGATGGGCGAAGACCGTCACCCCGCCCGCGTTCTTGACGAGCCGGATCGCCTCGAAGGGGTCGAGTTCGTGCTTCTCGACGTAGGCGCGCCCGCCCGGCCCTATCCACTCGGGCGTGAACGCCTCGGCGATGCTGTCCACCAGTCCCGCCTCGATCAGCGCCTGGGCGATGTGCGGCCGGCCCACGGCACCGTCGCCGGCGATCTCGGCGACGCGGTCCCAGGTCACCGGCACCCCGTGCTCGCGGAGCCGGGCGACCATGGCCATGGCGCGGGGCACCCGGTCGTCGCGCACGAGCTCGCGCTCCCGGTGGAGCTCCGGTTCCTGCGGGTCGAAGAGGTAGGCGAGCATGTGCAGGCCCACCCCGTCGATGCGGCAGGAGAGTTCGGCCCCGGTGACCAGGACCGGCGCCGCTGCGCCCGCGGCGTGCAGTTCGGCCAGCGCCTTCTCGGCCTCGGCGTAGCCGCCGACCGTGTCGTGGTCGGTCAGGGCGACGACGTCCAGTCCGGCCGCGGCCGCGGCCCGGACCAGCTGAGCGGGGGTGTCCGTGCCGTCGGAGGCCGTGGAGTGGGTGTGCAGATCGATTCGCACGCAGGTCACTCCAGGCGCTCGGTGCTCGGACGGATTCAGGGGTTGTGATTACCAGGATAACTGCCCGGACAACCTGTGAATCTCAGGAGAGCAGGCGAGGGGAGAGCGCCCCGCACGGTACGAGATCGACTTCGGCGCCGGCCTCGCGCAGATCGGTCAGTATCAGCTCGTCGTACATGAGCAGGCCCGACTCCTCCGGCCACACGACCGCCCAGAGCCAGAGCCCGAACGACTCGCCCGCGAAGACCGCGCGGTCCGGTGGCGTGCCGTTCACATGCCACAGGCCGGTCGGCCTCCCGGCCGCGATCACCTTGGCGGCCGGTGGCTTGCCGATGCACATCGCCGGACCGGGGTCCGGCCCCGGGATCCCGGCGAACCTCGCCCCGAGCCCGACCCCGAGCTCCTCCGCCACCAGCACCATCTCGCCCTGCCCGCCGAGCGGCCCCGGACCCGAGCACGCCACCGCCGTGGCCCGTCCGCCGCTGCGGTCGTCCCCCGCGGACGCGACGCCGGTGAACAGCCAGCCCACCGGCAGCGGCCAGGGCATCCACACCGGGACGCGCGACCGGCTCACGACCACGCCGAGGGCTTCCACGCTCGGTGGCACGACAGGCTGCAACGGATACACGGCGCCGTGCTCGTCGCACTGCCAGGAGTCGGCGAAGAGCCCGGGCGCTCGGACCCGGCCACCGCACTTCGGGCAACTGGGTTCGCCCCTCATAACGCCCCACGGTCCTCCGGCGGCGTGCCCGCGTCAAGGACGATCACCCGTCCGAGTTCGACGCGTGGCGTCGCCGCACGGCACACCTCCCCCGCCGGTCACACCTGTCGCCCGGCGGTGGTCCCTCGGGGACCGCTGAGGGGGCGTCACCGACCGCCGGGGCTCAGTCCGTCAGCGGGACCGCCGCGCGCTGCGGGTCGCGCAGGTCGGTGCCCGCCTGCAGCCAGCGCTCCTGGAGCGCCCCGGCGCCGCGCACCCGCTTCCAGGCGGCCTCGTTCGCCGTCATCGGCAGGAGCGGGAAGAAGCGGACCGGGTCCATCGGGTCGTCGAGTTCCAGGTCCTCCACCAGACCACCGGGCTCGGCGACCAGGACGGCCGAGAACGCCGCCCCGGGCCACAGCGGTTCGCTCACGTCCAGCGAGTTCCCCGGCGCGACGACGACGCCCTCGACCTGGGGGCTGGCGGCCAGTACGGCGAGCGGCCGCAGGACCTTGTCCGTGTCGGCGCCGCGCCCGCCGCGCAGGGTCAGCACGAGCTCCGCGCGCGGGCCGCGCACCGGGTCCGCGACGACGGTGACGGGGTCGTTCATCGGTGCGCGCGACATGCCCAGGGTGACGTACCGCAGCAGCTCACCCTCGCGGAAGCGCAGCACCTCGATCCGTTCGGTGCCCAGGAAGGTGACCGCGGCGCGGGCGTCCGGCTCACCGAAGGCCATGTGCAGCCGCGCCTCAACGAGCCCCAGTACGTCGACCATGAAGTGAGCATAGAGCGCGTATGGAACGTGCAAAGCCGCGGCTTCGCGCAGGAGGCGCCTGATAAGGTGGGCCGTCGGCTACGCCGGTAGAGGCGTGCCATTTTCCCCCAGCGGGGATCGGCCGGAGGAGGTGGGGCTGCAATGGATCCTAGTCGACCGTGCAGTACCGGCAGCTCTTCCGCCCGGCAACCCTCCTGATCCCCCGCGTTCCGTACCCGGTCACCCGGGCGTGAAACCAAAGAACCACGGAACCGACGGGGATTCTCGAATTCTCCACGAGCACGAGCACGAGCGCGTGACGGCGCCGCGTGTCCGCTCGAACGGCCTGCCCGGGTCCGCCCTGCCGCCTCCGGAAGAGCTCCCTGAACTGCGCAGTGATCAACGGTGATCACCCTGCCCTGATCCGCATTTCAGCCCGGCCAGTCCGTGAAGGAGCTTGCCATGTCGATGATCCGCGACCTGCGCGCAGTCGTCCGCCCCGCCCTGCGCAAGAGCAGCACGTCATACGACTACGGCCCGGACCGCTCCCGCACCTCGTCCGCCGTGCCCAGCTCGGTCGTGGACTGCGCCGTCTACCGGGACGGCCGCCGCGGCAGCGACCACATCTCGCCGCGCGAGGCCCTGGAGAAGGTGCGTGGCGGCAACGAGGGCTTCGTCTGGATCGGCCTGCACGAGCCGTCGGAGCGGGAGTTCGCGGAGATCGCCGAGGTGTTCGGACTGCACCCGCTGGCCGTGGAGGACGCCGTCCACGCCCACCAGCGTCCGAAGCTGGAGCGCTACGACGACACGCTCTTCATGGTCTTCAAGACCATCCGCTACGTCGAGCACGCCGAACTCACCGCCACCAGCGAGGTGGTGGAGAGCGGCGAGGTGATGGTCTTCACCGGCCGGCACTTCGTCATCACCGTCCGGCACGGCGGCCACGGCTCGCTGCGCGCCCTGCGGCACCGCCTGGAGGACGACCCCGAGCTGCTCGCCAAGGGCCCCTCCGCCGTGCTGCACGCCATCGCCGACCAAGTCGTGGACGACTACCTGGCGGTCAGCGAGGCCGTGCAGGACGACATCGACGAGGTCGAGATCGACGTCTTCTCCGCCCAGGGCAAGTCCCCGCGGGCCACCGACGCGGGGCGCATCTACCAGCTCAAGCGCGAGGTGCTGGAGTTCAAGCGGGCGGTGTCCCCGCTGCTGCGCCCGATGCAGATGCTCAGCGAGCGGCCGATGCGCGTGGTGGACCCGGAGATCCAGAAGTACTTCCGGGACGTCGCCGACCACGTCGCCCGCGTCCACGAGATGGTGGTCGGCTTCGACGACCTGCTCAACTCCATCCTGCAGGCCAACCTCGCCCAGGCGGCCGTCGCGCAGAACGAGGACATGCGCAAGATCACCTCATGGGCGGCGATCATCGCGGTCCCGACCATGATCTGCGGCGTGTACGGCATGAACTTCGAGCACATGCCGGAACTCCACTGGCGGTACGGCTATCCGATGGTGCTGGTCGCGATCGGCGGGATCTGCCTCGCCATCCACCGCATCCTGCGCCGCAACGGCTGGCTGTAGGCCCGAGCCGGCTAGGCCTTCCTGCGGTCCGCCAGGATCACCAGGGCCAGCCCGGCGAGGATCACCGCGAGCGCCGGGTAGGCCGCCACGGGCGGGGTCTGGCCCAGCCAGACCGCCGCCACCAGGGCGGCGCCCGGCGTCTCCAGCAGGATCGCCGTGGACGTGGTCGACGCCCCGAGCCCGCGCACCACGCGGTTGAGCAGGCTGTGGCCGAGCAGTTGCGCGGCCACGGTCAGGGCGACGAGCTTCGCCCAGGTGCCGCCGTCGTAACCGCCGAGCGCCGAGCCCGAGGCCAGGCAGACGGCCAGCAGGGCCACGGCCGTGGTGGAGTAGCAGACGTAGGTGTACGCGGTCGTGCTGACGGTCCGTCGCACCTCCGCGCCGAGCAGGACGTACCCCGCCGCCGCGATGCCGCCGCCCAGCGCCAGGGCGTCCCCGACCAGGGCGCGCGGTGACAGCGACAGGTCGACGCCGGTCAGCAGGACCACGCCGGCGACCGCCAGCGCGGAGCCCAGCCACACCATCCGCGGCGGCCGGTGGCCGCGCATGAACAGGATCAGGGTGGTCCACACCGGCGTCGTCGTGCCCAGCGCCGTCGAGGACGCGACCGAGGTCATGGTCAGGCTCGGCAGCCACAGCCCGAAGTGCAGCGCCAGCACCAGGCCGGACGCGATCGACAGCCAGAACGCCCGGCGGCCCATCCCCCGCAGTTCCCGCCGGTGCCGCAGCCAGGCGAACGGGCTCAGCACGCCCACGGCCATGGCGTTCCGCCAGAAGGCGATGGCCAGCGCGGGCGCGGCGGTGGCGGCGATCAGCGGCGCGGACAGGGAGACGCCGGCGATGGCGACGGCCAGGAGCGCGAAGTCCAGTGGCGGCTTCCCGTGCGGGGCTGCGCCGGAGTCGGTGTCCGCCTTCGGTACGGCGGGCGTGGTGCTGGCGGACGGCGCGGCGGACACGCGGTGGCTCCTCGGGGCACGGTGGGACGGTGGCCTCCTTAGCGTAAGGCCCGTCCGGGCCCCGAGCTCCTGTCGTCTCACCATGTGTGCGGCACCACGGCGGCGGCCCGCACGGCCCACGCCATAGGCTGGGCGCATGACGGACACCGTGACGCAGCCGCAGCTGGACCAGGCCCTGATCGAGGAGGCCGTGAAGAAGTCCGGTCTGCTGTGGGCCGACGGTCAGGCCCTGTGGCACGCCTGGGTCGACGGTGCCGTGGTGGTCGTCGGCGGCGGCCCCGGCGAGCAGCCGCTGCCCGGGCCCGGACTCACCGACGGCGGCACCGCCACGGTCACCGCCCGCAGCAAGGACAAGGGCGGCCGGCTGGTCGTCTTCCCGGTCCGGGTCACCGAGCTGCGCCCGGACGGCGAGGCGTGGACGGCCGCGGTGGAGGAGCTCAAGGGCAAGCGGCTGAACGCGCCGGACGCGGAGACGATGACCGGACGCTGGGCCCGCGAGTGCCGCGTGCTGCGCCTGGAGCCCGCCGGCGAGCCCCTGGAGCGCCCCGGCGCGATGACGGACGCCAGTGGCGCGGCGGCCCCGGTGCCGACGGCCGCGACCACCCGCCACCCGATCCCGGCCGGTCTGCCGAAGCTGCTGCTGCGGCGCCGCAAGAGGGCCTGAGCCCCGGGCCTACTGCGTCACGGCCTTGCCGTAGTCGACGACGTCGTCCTCGTCCGGCGCGCGCAGCGTGAAGTCCTTGCCCCAGTCGGCCATGGTCAGGGTGCCGGCGCCGCCCGCGCGTTCGTAGCGCAGCGGGTACGGCTTGCCCTCCAGGGACACGTCGATCGTGCCGCCGTTGCCGCCGTCCGCGGTGACCGCGATGGTGCGGACGCCGCCGACCGAGCGGTGGTCCCCGACGGCGAGCTCGCCGTGCAGGACGAACAGGCCCTCCAGCAGCACCTCCTTGTCGGTGAAGCCGCTGAACTGGTCGTACGTGGGGTCCCCGGCGGGCACCTTGACGTACTTGTTCTTGAGCTTGGCGCCGACCTGGTCGCCGTAGAAGCCGGCGCCCGCCTTGAGGTAGAGGTCGTCGCCCACCCGCAGCAGTTCGTAGGTGTTGCCGTCGGAGGTGACCTCGCCGAGGCCTCCGTTGCCGCGCAGCCGCATGTCGAGCGTGTAGGTACGCCCCTTGCTGATGACGGTGCCGGACAACCGCACCGTGTCGGCCGCGGCGGCGGCGGTGCGGGCGCGCTTCTCGATGGTCCCGGGCGGCAGCTTGCCGACACCGTTGGTCCCCGCGTCCGGATCGCCCGCGCACCCTGTCGCTCCGGCGAACACCAGGACCGCGCCCAGAAGGCTCACGAGGACGGCTGACCTGCGGCCGGGGATCACGTGTTCTCTTCCTCCTGCAGTTGTACGCACCCGTCACACGAGGGCGGCGGCGAAGCGGAGCCGAAGCTACCGCAGCGTACCGCTGGCCGGGTGAACGGCTGTGAACGCGGTGCGAAGCCCCCGTGGAGCATTACCGCGCGCCCGGGGGGCGGGGGCGGCGTTAGCCTGGCGGCATGCCAGCGGGAACCTCCCGGGTCTTCGTCTCGCACCTCTCCGGGGTGCGGGTCTTCGATCCCAACGGCGACCAGGTCGGCCGGGTCCGGGACGTGGTCGTGATGCTGCGGGTCGGGGGCCGGCCGCCGCGTGTGCTGGGCCTGGTGGTGGAGGTCGTCAGCCGGCGCCGGATCTTCCTGCCGATCACGCGGGTGACGGGCGTGGAGTCCGGTCAGGTGATCACCACGGGTGTCGTCAACATGCAGCGCTTCGAACAGCGCCCGACCGAGACCCTGGTCCTCGGCGAGCTGCTTGACCAGCGGGTGACGCTGGTCGAGACCGGCGAGGACGTGACCGTGCTGGACGTGTCCATGGTGCGCCTCGCGGCGCGCCGCGACTGGGAGATCGACAAGGCCTTCGTGCGCCGCGGCAAGGGCGGCCCGCTGCGGCGCAGCGGAGAGACGCTGACCGTGGTGTGGTCCGCGGTCACCGGCTTCGCGCTGGACGAGCACGCGCAGGGCGCGGAGGCGCTGCTCGCCACCTTCGACCAGCTGCGCGCGGCCGACCTGGCGAACGTCCTGCACCACCTGTCGCCCAAGCGCCGCGCCGAGGTCGCCGCGGCCCTCGACGACGACCGCCTCGCCGACGTTCTGGAGGAGCTGCCGGACGACGACCAGGTGGAGATCCTCGGCAAGCTCGAGGAGGAGCGGGCCGCCGACGTGCTGGAGGCGATGGACCCGGACGACGCCGCCGACCTGCTGGCCGAACTGCCGAAGGAGGAGCAGGAGCGGCTGCTGGGACTGATGGAGCCGCACGAGGCGGCCGACATGCGCCGGCTGATGTCGTACGAGGAGCGCACCGCCGGCGGTCTGATGACCACGGAGCCGATCGTGCTGCGCCCCGACGCCACCGTCGCCGACGCCCTGGCGCGGGTCCGCAACCCGGACCTGTCCCCCGCGCTCGCCGCCCAGGTGTACGTCTGCCGGCCGCCGGACGAGACCCCGACCGGCAAGTACCTGGGCACGGTGCACTTCCAGCGGCTGCTGCGCGACCCCCCGTTCACCCTGGTCAGCGCGCTCCTCGACAGCGACCTGCAACCACTGTCGCCGGACACCCCGCTGCCGGCGGTCACCAGCTTCCTCGCGACGTACAACATGGTGTCCGTGCCGGTCGTCGACGACAGCGGATCGCTGCTGGGCGCCGTCACCGTCGACGACGTCCTGGACCACCTGCTGCCGGAGGACTGGCGCGAGACGGAGCTGCACGAGGCGGCGCAGTGAGCGACGAGCGCCCCCGCGTCCGCCTCGACCAGCCG
The DNA here is from genome assembly GCF_033792725.1 of Streptomyces sp. PA03-5A. NCBI lineage: Bacteria > Bacillati > Actinomycetota > Actinomycetes > Kitasatosporales > Streptomycetaceae > Streptomyces > Streptomyces sp. PA03-5A. The sequence goes on from NZ_JARAVL010000021.1 coordinate 96,137, forward strand.
CGGGTACCGCGGATCAGCTTCCTGCCCTCCTACGACCCGGAGGCGTTCGGGCGGCTGTCGGAGAAGATCGCCCGCTTCCTGGGGACCGGGCGGTTCATCGTCTGGATGACGGTGGTGATCATCGCGTGGGTGGCGTGGAACGCGCTGGCGCCCCGCCACCTGCGCTGGGACTCGTACCCGTTCATCTTCCTCACCCTGATGCTGTCGCTTCAGGCCTCCTACGCCGCCCCGCTGATCCTGCTGGCGCAGAACCGGCAGGACGACCGCGACCGGGTCAACCTGGAGCAGGACCGCAAGGCGAACGACCGCAGCATCGCCGACACCGAGTACCTGACCCGCGAGGTGGCCGCGCTGCGGCTCGGCCTGGGAGAGGTCGCCACACGCGACTGGATCCGCTCCGAACTGCAGGAGCTGCTGAAGGACATCGACCAGCGGCAGCGTGCCGAGGCGGAGTGACCGCCGGGGGCGTCCCGCTGCCGTGTGAACCCGCCCACCGGGGGTCCTGCGGGCACGGTGCGGGACGTACCATCGACGCATGGCTACCGAAGCGTACGGCTCCTCCCCTTCGCCCGACGCGGTGCGCGCCGCGCTCGCGACGGTGAACGACCCCGAGATCCACAAGCCGATCACCGACCTCGGCATGGTCAAGTCGGTCGACATCGCGGACGACGGCGCGGTGCGGGTCGGCGTGTACCTGACGGTGTCGGGCTGCCCGCTGCGGGACACCATCACCAACCTGGTGACCACCGCCGTGTCGAAGGTCGCCGGGGTCACCGCGGTGACCGTCGAACTGGACGTGATGAGCGACGAGCAGCGCCGCGAGCTGACCACCTCGCTGCGCGGCGGGCAGGCGGAGCGGGAGATCCCCTTCGCCCAGCCCGGCTCGCTGACCCGGGTGTACGCGGTAGCCTCCGGCAAGGGCGGCGTCGGCAAGTCCTCGGTGACGGTGAACCTGGCCGCCGCGATGGCCGCCGACGGCCTCAAGGTCGGTGTGGTCGACGCCGACATCTACGGCCACAGCGTGCCGCGGATGCTGGGCGCGGACGGCCGTCCGACCCAGGTCGAGAACATGATCATGCCGCCCTCAGCCAACGGTGTGAAGGTCATCTCCATCGGCATGTTCACCCCGGGCAACGCCCCGGTCGTGTGGCGCGGACCGATGCTCCACCGGGCGCTGCAGCAGTTCCTGGCCGACGTGTACTGGGGCGACCTGGACGTGCTGCTGCTCGACCTGCCGCCCGGCACGGGCGACATCGCGATCTCCGTCGCGCAGCTGGTCCCGAACGCCGAGATCCTCGTGGTCACCACGCCCCAGCAGGCGGCGGCCGAGGTCGCCGAGCGGGCGGGCACCATCGCCGTGCAGACCCACCAGAAGATCGTCGGCGTCATCGAGAACATGTCCGGGCTGCCCTGCCCGCACTGCGGCGAGATGGTCGACGTCTTCGGCAGCGGCGGCGGCGAGCGGGTCGCCGAGGGCCTGACCCGCACCACCGGCGCGACCGTGCCGGTGCTCGGCCAGATCCCCATCGACGTGCGGCTGCGCGAGGGCGGCGACGACGGCCGCCCGGTCGTCCTGACCGACCCGCAGTCCCCGGCCGGCTCGGCGCTGCGGGCCATCGCGGGCAAGCTGGGCGGGCGTCAGCGCGGACTGGCCGGCATGTCGCTGGGCATCACGCCGCGCAACAAGTTCTGAACCGGCGGGCCGGCCGCGACCGGCCCGCCGAACGGCTCAGGGGCGCCCTCCCGGTCCGGCAGGCGCCCCTGAGCCATTGCTCACGGCCTCACGGCCGATACGTGGTGATGTCCTTCACCTGGGCCAGGCCGAGGCCGTAGGCGCTCATCCCGCGCCCGAAGGCACCCAGGTGCACCCCGCGCGCCGATCCGGCCATCACCCAGCCGTACTCCGACTCCCGGTAGTGGAACGGCGTGGGGACGCCGTCCACCGGCAGGCTGAGCGCCGACCAGTCGGGGCCCTCGAGGTTGTCCGCGAGGTCCCAGGCGATGGCGGTCTGCTGGTCGAGCCAGTTCTGCCGCAGGTGCCGCTCCATCTGGGTGGGCCAGGTGCAGGTCAGTAGTCCGGAACCCGCCAGCCAGGCCGCCGAGGCGACCGAGGTGGCGTCCAGCACGCCGGTGCCGTCCGAGCTGCGCCGGACCGGGCGGTCGGCGACCGTGACGACCACCACGAAGCGGCGGTGGTCGGGGGTGGGCTCGACCTTGACCGACGGTTCGTCGCCGTGGCCGGTGGAGCCGTGCTCGACCGTGCCGTCGGCGCTCATGCCGACCGGGGCGAGCCAGCGGTCGCCGGTGAACGCCTCGTCCAGTCCGTACCAGGTGAAGTCGGCCTTGAGATAGCCGCCGGTCGTACGATCCGCCGGATCAGCTGTGGTCTCCATACGCGCGGCGCCTCCTCCATAAGGGCAAACAAAGGGAGAATAGCCACTCGCGCTACGTGATCGGGGCAGGCCCCTGCATCAGGTGGCGTCGGAGTCGAACGGCGGGGCCTCGCCGGGCGTCAGGCCGTCGCGCTTGCGCAGCCGGTCCGGGGTGCCCGGGGAGCCCGCGGCGGAACCCGAGCCGCCGCTGTCGCGGCCGTGCACGGCGTCGGTGACCGCCGACATCTCCTCCTTGAAGTCGAATCCGTTGCGGATCTCCTTCAGGCCCAGCTCGTCGTTGTCCAGCAGCTGCTTCCGGACGAAGTTCTTCGGGTGCAGGTCCTCGAATTCGAAGTCCTTGAACTCCGGGCCCAGCTCGCTGCGGATGTCCGCCTTCGCGCTGTCGGAGAACTCCCGCACCTTGCGGACGAACTGCATCACGTCCTTGATGACCTTGGGCAGCTTGTCCGGCCCGAACACGAGCACGGCAAGGATCACGAGCGCGACGACCTCCAGCGCGCCTATGTCTGAAAACACCGTGCAGCTCCTCGTGGTCCTCGGCCGGCGGACGGAATCCGGCGGATCTCACCGTACCTGCCCCAACCGTCCGCACGGGAGTGGGCAGGGTCAACAGTAGGTCGCGCCCCGGTAAATCCCGAATGCGCCGTGCTCAGTTCCCGCTGGCCGAGCCCAGGGTCAGCTCCATGGCGCGCTGCTTGCCGTCCCGCTTCACGGTGAGCTGCAGCGTGTCGCCGGGCCGGTGGGCGCGGATCCGCACGATCAGCTCCTCGCCGTTGTGTACCCGCTTGCCGTCGATGGCGGTGATCACATCACCGGGTTCGATGCCCGCCTTGGCGCCGGGGCCGTTCGGGGTCACCGAGTCCCCCTCGCCCTGGCCCTCGGGGCTGACCTGGGCGCCGTCGCCGGAGTACTGCAGGTTGATGCTGACGCCGATCACCGGGTGGGTGGCCTTGCCGTCGTTGATCAGCTGCTCGGCCACCCGCTTGGCCTGGTTGACCGGGATGGCGAAGCCGAGGCCGATGCTCCCGCCCTGGGTGCTGTTGCCGAAGGGGTCGGAGCCGCTGTCCGCCGAGCGGATGGCGCTGTTGATCCCGATGACCAGGCCCTTGGCGTCCACCAGCGGACCGCCGGAGTTGCCGGGGTTGATCGGGGCGTCGGTCTGGATGGCGTCGACGTAGCTGACGTCGCTGCTGTTGGTCTCCCCGCCCGCGGTGATCGGGCGCTGCGTGGCGCTGATGATGCCGGAGGTGACGGTGCCCTCGAGACCGTACGGGGCGCCGATGGCGACGACCGGGTCGCCGACCTGGGCGGCGTCGGAGTCGCCGAGGGTCAGCGGGTGGAGCCCCTTCACCCCGCTGACCTTGATGACCGCCAGGTCGTAGCCGGTGTCCCGGCCCACGATCGTGGCGGGCTTCACCTGGCCGCCGTTGAAGGTCACCGAGATGGTGCCGCTCTTGGCGACGCTCTCCACCACGTGGTTGTTGGTGAGGATGTGGCCCTCGCCGTCCAGCACGAACCCGGTGCCGGTGCCCTCACCGGCGTCGCCCTTGACGTGGATGTAGACGACGCCGGGCAGGACCTGGGCCGCGATGCCCGCGATGCTGTCCGGGGCGCGGGTGCCGGCCTCCGCGGTGGCCTGCGGCAGGGTGACCTCCGGCGTGCCGCCGCTGTCGTGCACGTAGGCGCCCAGCGCCCCGCCGACGCCTCCGGCGATCAGGGTGACGGCGATCAGGGCGGCCGCCAGCGGGGCGCGCCGGCTCCCCGTGCGCCGGGCGGTCGGCTGCTGCCCCGTGGAGCCGCCCGGGGGCGCCCAGGGGTCGTAGCGGTGCCACTGGCCGACGGACAGCGGTGCCGGGGGTCCGGGCGGGCCGCTCGGCGGCGGGGGCGGGGGCGCGGGCTGGTGCGGCGGTGGCGCCGCGCCGGCGGGAGGTTGTACGGGCGGCGCGGGCGCAAAGGGGCCGGGTTCGCCGTACGGCGGGGTGTCGTACGGGTCCGGGGTGTGCCGGGGGGCCGCTCCGGCGGGGGGCCCTGCGGGTGCGTCGGGGACCGTGTCCGGGGCGGGCCGGTCCCGCGGCTCAGGGGGAACCGGCGCGACCGTCTCCGGCCGGCTCCACCACTTCGGCCCTTCGGCCTTCCCCTCGTCCACGGTGCTCCCCTACGACGACCAGTCCTCCCTGGATTGAACCAGGAGTCGGCGCCGCCCGCAGCCGACCGCTCAGCGGGTCACGGGGAAGTGGCCGACCAGGGGGACGACCGAGTCGAACGGAACGGGCACGGCCGGCGAGGCCGTCGCGCCGCTCGACGAGGCGGGCGAAGCGGAGGGACTCGCGGTCGCCGGCGGGGCCAGGGCGGGTGCCGGGGTGACCCCCGGGACCGCGGACGCGGCCGAGCCGGTGACCGACCGGTCGTCGCCCGACAGACCCAGCGGCCGGGTGACGGTGCCGGCGGGCACCCGGCCGTCCGTGCCGACGCCGAACGGATGCATGCCGCGGGAGTCGGGGTGCAGCAGGTCGCTGGTGGCCGTGCTCCACACGTCGGCCGCCGCGCGGGCGGTCGCGCCGCTGAACGGCGTCGCGGGGGCGCCCGGGCCGCTGCGGGAGAGCGGGGTGCCGCCGGCTCCGTCGACCGCGGCGTCCAGCGGCAGCGCGCCGCCGAGCGCGATGGCCGCCATGGAGACCGCGCCCGCCGCGGCGAAGGCGAACCGGCGCCGGCCGCGGGCCGCTGCGGCGGACGAAGCGGGGCCGACGGGCGCGACCGCCGCGCCGGAGCGGCCGCTCTCGTGGATCCGGAAGCCGCGCGACGCGGACGCGGACAGGGGAAGCGAGAACTCCTCGCGCGCCTTCCCGAACAGACCGCCGCCGAGGCGCTCACCGCCGAGGCTGGCCGTCTCCATCAGTCCGCCGTCCCCGAAGGGCCCTCTTCCGCCGTCCCCGTCACCCCCGGGCAGCTCCTGGAGGCGGGCGAGCAGGCCTGCGGAGAGGGCGGGCGGCGCCGAGGCGGCGACCACGTCCTTCATCCGGCGCTGCTCGTCGGCAGCGGCCTTGCAGTCGGGGCAGGTCGCCAGGTGCGCGAGCACCCGGTCGCGGGCGTCGTCGTGCAGCTCGCCGTCGACGAAGGCGGCGAGGTGGTCGCCCAAGTGCTGGTCGGCACACGTGAGATGCCGGCTGACACCGCTGCTCACGTGCTCCCGCCCTCCAGGGCCGGCCGGCCGGTGGCCAGGACGGGCGCGCGGCCCGCACGGGCGGCCGGCGCACGGTGCTCCAGCGCCTTGCGCAGGTGCGAACGACCGCGGTGGATACGGCTGCGCACGGTGCCCAGCTTCACGCCGAGCGTCGCGGCGATCTCCTCGTAGGACAGTCCCTCGATGTCACAGAGCACGACGGCCGCACGGAACTCCGGGGCGAGGGTGTCCAGCGCCTGCTGGATGTCCGCGTCGAAGTGGGTGTCGGCGAAGTGCTGCGCCGGGGACGGCTCGCGGCTCGGCAGCCGCTCCGCGGCGTCGTCGCCCAGGGCGTCGAAGCGGATGCGCTGACGGCGGCGGACCATGTCGAGGAAGAGGTTGGTGGTGATGCGGTGCAGCCAGCCCTCGAAGGTGCCGGGGGTGTACGTCGACAGCGAGCGGAAGACGCGGACGAAGACCTCCTGGGTGAGGTCCTCGGCGTCGTGCTGGTTGCCGGTGAGACGGTACGCCAGGCGGTAGACCCGGGCACTGTGCGTACTGACGATCTCCTCCCACGAAGGGGGGGTCCACGCCTGGTTGTCCCCGTCGGTGGCGAAGGTCGCGTTGGCGGCCACAGTCACGGACTCGTCGTTGCGCGGACGGTCGTCAGCTGTATCGGTCACGGATTTCGGCTCGCCGGCCGACCTGCGGAAGCGCGACAGCACTCCCCGGTGACCCGCCGCAGCCGCACCTCCCCTGTCGGCTCTGGTGGTGTCCAGTAGAGCCCCTACCATAGCCACCTCGCCCGTTAGCTCCGGATAAGTGCCGGGCGCATCGCTCCCGGCCCTGACGTTCAGGTCCGTCGCAGGTACCAACGAGCGGTCCCATCTGCGGGTTCCCGACCGCAACGGATACAGTCGCCAGGCGGGCTGCAACCGTCAGGCGGACAGGAGAGGGCAATTACCGGCAACCGGCAGGCGAGCTGGGCGTTCGCGGACGCTTTCGTCGCCGAGGACGACGCGCTGATACGAGCCCGCGGGCGAGCTCGTGAGGCAGGCGTGCGCCCCGTCTCCCCCGGCACCGGCGCGGCACTGCGACTGCTGGCCGCCGCCACGGACGCCAAGGCGGTGGTGGAGATCGGCACCGGCACCGGGGTCTCCGGCATCCACCTGCTGCAGGGCATGCGCCCCGACGGCGTGCTGACCACCGTCGACACCGAACCGGACCGCCAGCAGCACGCCCGCACCGCCTACCGGGAGGCGGGGTTCGCGGGGAACCGCGCCCGCTTCATCCCCGGCCGGGCGCTGGACGTCCTCCCCCGGCTCGCCGACGGCGGCTACGACCTGGTGTTCTGCGACGGGGACCGGCTGGAGTACCCGGACTACCTGGGCGAATCGTTGCGCCTGCTGCGCCCCGGGGGGCTGGTCTGCTTCGAGGGGGCCTTCGCGCAGGGCCGGTCCATGGACGCCGCCCACTCCGAACCGGAGGTCATCCGGCTGCGCGAACTGATGCGGACGGTACGGGACAACGCGGCCCTCGCCCCCGTCCTGCTGCCGACCGACGACGGCCTGCTCTGCGCGGTACGGCGCGGCTGACAATTTCCCCGCCCGGAATGCACCTGTTTCCGGAGCGGCGCGCAAACGGACAAACAAGTGGGCCCCCGGCGCATGCCGCCAGGGGCCCAAGGCTTGGATTGGCCGGTTGTCAGGCGATGGCCTTCTTCAAAGCCTCGCCGAGTGCATCCGCCTCGTCCGGAGTCAGCTCGACGACAAGCCGTCCGCCGCCCTCGAGCGGAACGCGCATGATGATGCTCCGCCCCTCCTTGGTCACCTCGAGCGGGCCATCACCCGTCCGCGGCTTCATGGCCGCCATGCTCGTTCCCCTTCCTGAAACCAGCTCTTCGCACACGGTGGCCCAGGCGCCACCGGACTCGAACACATTGGTTCTCGGCCATTATCCCGCATCGGGTGACCTGATGACCAACATCGGTTCCCATCCGTTCGAGAACCCGGTCCCGCAAAACCGTCCATTTCGGTGATCGCACTCTCGGCCGCGTTTGATGGGGGTCACATGTCCGTGCCCGGCGATCTCCGGCATGCTGGCCCCGAACGTGAGCCGCGACGAAGGGGACCACATGGCCGACACCGTGCTGTACGAGGTGAGTGACGGGCTCGCCACCATCACCCTGAACCGCCCCGAGGCGATGAACTCGCTGAACGTGGAGACCAAGGTCGCCCTGCGGGACGCCCTGGAGGCGGCGGGCGCCGACCCCGCGGTGCGGGCCGTGCTGCTGACCGCGAACGGCAAGGCCTTCTGCGTCGGCCAGGACCTCAAGGAGCACGTCGCGTTCCTCCAGCAGGAGGGCGGCGGGCCTGCCATGTCCACGGTGCGCGAGCACTACAACCCGATCGTCACCGCGATCGCCACCATGCCCAAGCCCGTCGTCGCCGGGGTCAACGGGGTCGCCGCAGGCGCGGGCGCCGGCTTCGCCTTCGCCTGCGACTACCGCGTGGTCGCCGACACCGCCGCCTTCAACACCTCCTTCGTCGGCGTCGCCCTGACCGCCGACTCCGGGGCCTCCTGGACGCTGCCCCGGCTGGTGGGCCGCAGCCGCGCCGCCGACCTGCTGCTCTTCCCGCGCACGATCAGCGCGCAGGAGGCCTTCGAGCTGGGCGTCGCCAACCGCCTGGTCCCGGCCGGCGAGCTGGCCGCCGAGGCCGCCTCGGTCGCCCGCACCCTCGCCGAGGGCCCGACGGTCGCCTACGCGGCGGTGAAGGCCTCCCTGGCGTACGGCGAGGGGCACTCGCTGGTCGACACGCTGGCCAAGGAGGACGAGCTGCAGACGGCCGCCGGCGCCTCCGAGGACCACCGGATCGCCGTCGACGCGTTCCTGAAGAAGGACAAGCCCCGCTTCCTCGGCCGCTGAGCCGCGGCGGGCGGGGCGGCCGGGACGGGCGGGACGCTCAGCGGCGGGCGCAGCAGTCGGCCAGGTGGTCGTCCACCAGGCCGCAGGCCTGCATCAGCGCGTAGGCCGTGGTGGGGCCGACGAAGCGGAAGCCGCGCTTCTTGAGGTCCTTGGCCAGCGCGGTGGACTCCGCCGTGACGGCCGGCACGTCCGCGACCGTGCGGGGTGCCGGGCGTCCGGCGGGGTCCGGCGCGTACGACCAGACCAGGGCGTCCAGACCGCCCTCGTGGGCCTCGCGCAGCGCCAGGGTGGCCTGCGCGTTGCCGATGGAGGCGTCGATCTTGGCGCGGTTGCGGATGATGCCGGTGTCGGCGAGGAGCCGCTCCCGGTCGTCGTCGGTGAAGGCGGCGACCGCCTCCGGGGAGAAGCCGGCGAAGGCCTTCCGGAAGCCCTCGCGGCGGCGCAGGATCGTGATCCAGGACAGGCCCGACTGGAAGGCCTCCAGGCACAGCCGCTCGAAGAGGGCCGCCTCGCCGTGCACCGGGCGCCCCCACTCGGTGTCGTGGTATTCGACGTAGTCGTCGGTGGACAGCCCCCACGGACAGCGGGCCAGGCCGTCCGGCCCGGTCACCACGCCGCCGTCGCTCACAGCCCGCTCCCGGGGGCGCGCGGGTCCTCGGGGGCCCGCGGGGCCTCGTCGGCGTCCTTGAGTAGCGAGTGGCCGCCGAGCCGGGTGGCGTGGGCGCCGGCCAGCGCGGCCTCCAGGTCGGCGATGTGGGCGTCGCGCTGGGCCAGTTCCGCGCCGAGGCGCTCCAGCACGTCGTCGACGTCCACCATGCGGTAACCGCGCACGGTCACCGGCAGGCGCAGCCGCTCGACGTCCGCGCGGCCCACCGGCCGCTGCGGCGGCAGCCGGTCCTCCACCCGGTCCGGCTCCACGTCACGGAGCACCCCGCCGTCGCCGAGCACCGCGAGGGCGACCGCGGCGACCACCGCGACCAACGCGATGAGCATGAACCAGAACAAGACCTCTCCCGGGGTCGGCCCGACGTGTACGCCACGATCGTGCCACGTCGCGCCGTGCGCGCGGTGTGCGGTCGGCGACTATCTTCGATCGGCGTACGACATTTCGAGGGAGGCAGGCGCGACATGCTGCGGCTGGGCACACGGGAATTCGGCGAGCACGAGCCCGTGATCATGGCGATCGTGAACCGGACGCCGGACTCGTTCTACGACCAGGGCGCCACGTTCACCGACGCACCGGCCCTCGAACGCGTCGGGCGCGCGGTCGCGGAGGGCGCCGCGATCATCGACGTCGGCGGGGTGAAGGCGGGCCCCGGCGAGGAGGTCTCGGCGCAGGAGGAGATCCGCAGGACCGCCGGTTTCGTCGCCGAGGTGCGCCGGCGCCACCCCGACGTGGTGATCAGCGTCGACACCTGGCGCCACGAGGTCGGCGAGGCGGTCTGCGAGGCCGGGGCGGACCTGCTCAACGACGCCTGGGGCGGCGTCGACCCCCGGCTCGCCGAGGTCGCCGCGAAGCACGGCGTCGGCCTGGTCTGCACCCACGCGGGCGGCGCGCTGCCGCGCACCCGGCCGCACCGGGTCGGCTACGAGGACGTGATGGCCGACATCCTGAAGGTGACGGTGGGCCTCGCGGAGCGGGCGGCCGCGCTCGGGGTGCGGCGGGACGCCATCCTCATCGACCCCGGCCACGACTTCGGGAAGAACACCCGGCACTCGCTGGAGGCGACCCGGCGGCTGCCGGAGATGACGGCCACCGGCTGGCCGGTGCTGGTCTCGCTGTCCAACAAGGACTTCGTGGGCGAGACCCTGGACCGCCCCGTCAGGGAGCGGCTGATCGGCACCCTGGCGACGACCGCCGTCTCGGCGTGGCTCGGCGCCCGGGTGTACCGGGTGCACGAGGTCGCCGAGACCCGTCAGGTGCTGGACATGGTGGCCTCGATCGCGGGACACCGGCCCCCGGCGGTCGCCCGGCGGGGGCTGGCGTAGGGCCCGCGGTTCAGTCGCCGGTCTCCTTGGTCACCAGGGCGACCGCCTCGTCGACGTCGTCCGTGACGTGGAGGAGTTCCAGGTCGACCGGGGACGCCTTGCCGCCGTCCACGACGGTGTCGCGGACCCAGTCGACCAGGCCGCGCCAGTAGGCGGAGCCGAACAGGACGATGGGGAACTGCGTGACCTTGCGGGTCTGGACCAGCGTGAGGGCCTCGAAGAGCTCGTCGAGGGTGCCGAAGCCGCCCGGCAGGACGATGAACCCGGAGGCGTACTTCACGAACATCGTCTTGCGGACGAAGAAGTAGCGGAAGTTCACGCCGATGTCGACGTAGGGGTTGAGCCCCTGCTCGAAGGGGAGCTCGATGCCCAGGCCCACCGAGACCCCGCCGGCCTCGCAGGCACCCCGGTTGGCCGCCTCCATGGCCCCGGGGCCGCCGCCGGTGATGACGGCGAAGCCCGCCTCGGCCAGGGCGCGGCCGATGCGGACGCCAATCTCGTAGTCGGCCGAGCCCTCCGCCATACGGGCGGACCCGAAGACGCTGACCGCCCTGCCGAGTTCGGCGAGCGCACCGAAGCCCTCGACGAACTCCGACTGGATGCGCATCACGCGCCACGGGTCGCCGTGCACCCAGTCCGAGGGTCCACGGGTGTCCAGCAGCCGCTGGTCGGTCGTCGACTTCTGCACCTGGCCCCGGCGTCGTACGACGGGACCGGTGTGGCGCTCGGGCCAGCCGCGCCCCGTGGGGCTGCTGCCCTCCGCCGCGGCTGTCTCGGCGGCGGACGCCTCCTCCGCGTCACTGTCCATGTCGCGCTCCTTTCGCTGCCGTCCGGTCAGGGTACGACCGCGTCCGCCGGGCGGATCAAGAACGCGCCGCTGAATTGCTCGTTACGACAGCCAGGCGCGCAGCTTCTCCTCCGCCTCCAGGACGGCGGCGACGGCGACGTGCTCCTCGCGGGTGTGGGCGAGCCGGGGGTCGCCGGGGCCGTAGTTCACGGCCGGGACGCCCAGCGCGGAGAAGCGGGCCACGTCGGTCCAGGCCTCCTTGGGCGCGGGCTCGGTGCCGATGGCCTCGACGAAGGCGGCCGCCGCCGGGTGGGACAGGCCCGGCAGGGCGCCGGGGGCGCTGTCGGTCAGCCGCACCTCGTAGCCCTCGAAGACCTCGCGGACGTGGGCGAACGCCTCGGCCTCGGAACGGTCGGGGGCGAAGCGGAAGTTGACGATCACCGCGCAGGAGTCGGGGATCACGTTCCCGGCGTGACCGCCCTCGATCATGACGGCGTTGAGGCCCTCGCGGTAGGTGAGGCCGTCGACGACCGCCCGCCGCGGCTCGTAGGCGGCGAGCCGGGCCAGCACGGGCGCGGCCTTGTGGATGGCGTTCTCGCCCAGCCAGCTGCGCGCGGAGTGGGCGCGACGGCCGGTGGTCTCCACCCGGAACCTCAAGGTGCCCTGGCAGCCGCCCTCGACCTTTGCGTCGGTGGGCTCCAGCAGGACGGCGAAGTCGCCGGCGAGCCACTGCGGGTGGTTCTCGGCGAGCCGCTTGAGGCCGTTGTGCTCCGCCGCGATCTCCTCGGCGTCGTAGAAGACGAAGGTCAGGTCGCGGTTGGGCTCGGTGAGGGTCGCGGCGAGCCGCAGCTGGACGGCGACCCCGGACTTCATGTCGGAGGTGCCGCAGCCCCACAGGACGCCGTCCTCGTCGAGGCGGGAGGGCACGTTCGCGGCGATCGGCACGGTGTCCAGGTGACCGGCGAGTACGACGCGCTCGGGCCGGCCGAGCCGTGTGCGGGCGACGACGGCGTCCCCGTCCCGGTCCACCGTGAGGTGGGGCAGGGCGCGCAGGGCGCTCTCCACGGCGTCCGCCAGCGGCTTCTCGGCGAGGCTGACGGAGGGGATGTCGACGAGCTGCGCCGTCACGGCGGCGGCGTCCTGACTGAGATCGAGCACGGGCCGTTCCATGCCGCCGACCCTACCGGGGGCCTGACGAGGCCACCGGCACAGCGGGCTTCGGTACGGTGTGCGCGTGCCGAAGCCACCGTCGACCTCGACACCCGCCGCAAGCGCCCCCCGCAGGCGGGGGCGCGCAGCCCGTCTGATCACCGCAGGACTGGTCCTGCTGGGGGTCGCGGGCTACTCCGCGTACCACCTGGCCGGCGTCGGCGGCGGTCCGCGCCATCCGGCCTGCACGGTCACCACGGAGGCCGGCAGCCTGACCCTGGAGCCCCAGCAGGCGGCGAACGCCTCCACGATCGCCGCGGTGGCGACCTCGCGCGGGCTGCCGGAGCGGGCGGTGACGATAGCGCTGGCCACGTCCATGCAGGAGTCGGCGCTGCGCAATCTCGACCACGGGGACCGCGACTCGGTGGGCCTGTTCCAGCAGCGCCCTTCGCAGGGCTGGGGCACGGCCGCGCAGATCATGGACCCGGTCTACGCCTCCAACGAATTCTTCGACGGCCTGGTGAAGATCCACGGCTATTCCCGGCTGCCCCTCACGGTGGCCGCGCAGAAAGTGCAGAAGAGCGGCTTCCCGCAGGCGTACGCCAAGCACGAGGCGGACGCCGCGCTGCTCGCCGGCGCGCTGACCGGCCGGCACGCCGGGGCGCTCACCTGCGTCACCCCCCTGGCCGCGGGGACGGTCTCCGGGGGCGACCCGGCGAAGGTGCGGGAGCGGCTGGTGCGGGAGTTCGGGGCCGACGTGGCGCCGCGCACCACCGAGACGCCCGCGGACCCGGACGGCGAGGCCGCGCGGGACGCCAAGAACGGTGCGCGGGGCCGGGGTCCGGCGCGGCGCACGGTGGCCGTGCCGTCGGCCCCGGCGGGGAACGAGGCGCGCGGCGACGAGGGCCGGCGGGGCTGGGAGCTGGCCCAGTGGGCGGTGGCGCACGCCCATGAACTGAAGGTGGAGAAGGTGTCCTTCGGGAACCGCGAGTGGTCGGCGGAGGCCTCCGACCGGGGCTGGACGGCATCGAATTCCGACGCCGCGCACGGGGCCGGCGGCGACGTCAGGATCACCGTCGCGCAATAGTGCGGGCATTCACCCCCAGGCGGGTGATTGATACGCCAAAACCATCAGATGCGAATCCGCTCGTTCGGGGGTGCGAAAAAAGCTCCTGATCAAGGGCTGTGACGTTTCCGCGGCACTTCCGGCCCCGTCCGAATTGCTCCGCTTTACCGTCCCGGGAATCCTTTCGCATTACCAATTCTTTACTCTTGGGGGCCGCAACCTTCGGCCCCCTTCACGCGGTAGTCACGACGTCCGCCCCGCGGACATGTCACGTCGAAACCGTCGTCTCTCCGTAAAAGGAGCACCATGTCTCTCCCCCTCGCGCGTCGGATCGCCCGGGCTGCCCTGCTGGTCGGCGCGGCCGCGGCTCCTCTCATCGGTGCCGGTGCCGCGTCCGCCGCAGCGCTGCCGCAGGTCGGCGACCTGGGTGGGCTGACCAACGTGGACAAGACCCCCGAGCTCACCGGCACCGTGAACGGCGTGGCCAAGCAGTCCGGCGCCGTGAAGACCGTGCAGGAGGCGCTGCCCGCGACGACCGACACCGTCAGCGACCTGGCCAAGGACGCCCAGCCCGCCGTCAAGGGCGCGGCGACGCAGACCGCCAGGACCGTCGGCGGCACCGCCCAGGAGCTCGGGAAGACCGCCGCCAAGGGCTCCGGGCTGCCGGGCGGGCTCCCCTCCACCGGGCAGCTGCCCCTCCAGGGGCTCCCCATCGGCGGCTGACCCCCCACAGCCGCACCGAAAGGGCCCGGGGAGCGGTGCTCCCCGGGCCCTTTGCGCCCGCGTCGTGGCCGCCCGCGCCTCAGGAGGACAGCCGGCGCACCGCCGCCGCCACCCGCTCGTCGGTGGCCGTGAAGGCGATCCGCACGTACCGCTCCCCCGCCGCGCCGTAGAAGTCGCCGGGCGCCACGAGGATGCCGTGCTTGGACAGGTCCGCGACGGTGTCCCAGCAGGACTCGTCACGCGTCGCCCACAGGTACAGGCTCGCCTCGCTGTGCTCGATGCGGAAGCCGGCCGCCTCGAAGGCCTCGCGCAGGGACGCCCGCCGCCGCGCGTAGCGCTCGCGCTGCCGGGCCACGTGGGCGTCGTCCCCGAGCGCGGCGACCGTGGCGGCCTGCACCGGGGCGGGCGTCATCATGCCGCCGTGCTTGCGGATCTGCAGCAGCTCGCCGAGCACGGCCGGGTCGCCCAGGAGGAACGCTGAGCGGTAGCCGGCCAGGTTGGAGCGCTTGGACAGCGAGTGGACGGCCACGATGCCCTCGTAGGAGCCGCCGCAGACGTCCGGGTGCAGGACCGACACCGGGTCGGCGTCCCAGCCCAGCTCCAGGTAGCACTCGTCGCTGAACACCAGCACGCCGTGCTCGCGCGCCCAGGCGACGGCACGGGTCAGCTCGTCCTTGGACAGCACGCGACCGGTGGGGTTGGAGGGGCTGTTGAGCCACAGCAGCCGCAGCCCGGCCGGGTCGGGCTCGGTCGGTTCGTCGTAGACGACCGCCTCGGCGCCCGCCAGCCGCGCGCCGACCTCGTAGGTCGGGTAGGCCAGCCGCGGGTACGCCACCTTGTCGCCCGCGCCGAGACCCAGTTGGGTCGGCAGCCAGGCGACCAGTTCCTTGGAGCCGACGACCGGCAGCACGTGCGCGTCGGTCAGGCCGGTGGCTCCCAGCCGGCGGCCGGCCCAGCCGGTGATGGCGGCGCGCAGCTCGGGCGTCCCCCACACGGTCGGGTACCCGGGGCTGTCCGCGGCCCCGGCCAGGGCCCGCTGCACGATGTGCGGGACCGGGTCGACCGGGGTGCCGACCGACAGGTCGACGATGCCGCCGGGATGGGCGGCGGCCGTGGCCTTGTACGGTTCGAGCCGGTCCCAGGGGAAGACGGGGAGCCTGGACGAGACTGGCTGCGCCACGGTGGTGCTCACTTTCCGTTCCTCGCAGGCACGCGGCCTGCCACTACCTGAAACACGGCGGTCCCGTACGGCGGTGTGCCGTACGGGACCGCCCGCAACGGTCGGGTCACTCGCCCTGCGGCGGCAGGGCGGCGATGAAGGGGTGGTCGCGCTCGATCAGCCCGAGCTTGGAGGCACCACCGGGCGAGCCGAGCTCGTCGAAGAACTCGACGTTCGCCTTGTAGTAGTCCTTCCACTCCTCCGGGGTGTCGTCCTCGTAGAAGATGGCCTCCACCGGGCAGACCGGCTCACAGGCTCCGCAGTCGACGCATTCGTCCGGGTGGATGTACAAGGACCTCTGGCCCTCGTAGATGCAGTCGACGGGGCACTCCTCGATGCACGCCTTGTCCTTGACGTCGACACAAGGCTGCGCGATGACGTAGGTCACGCTGTCGTTCCTCCTCGGTAGGGCTGTCTCGCGCGGGAGCGCGGCGTCGTCGATGCCCGCCCCTAGTATCTCCGTTCTTGGGCAGCAGACGAACAGGAGGGGCGGTCATGAGCATGGATTTCACCGCCGGAGGCCGGCTCGAGGTACGCATAACCCCTTCTGACGTGGGCAAACGCGTTTCGGTCCGAAGGATCGCGGAGATCGTCGAGGGGCGGCCGGTGTTCGCCGACGCCGTCGGGATTCTCACATCGTGGAACGAAGGGGTGCTTGTTGTCACCCGTCGGGACGGGGAGACCGTCCGCATCGCGGAATCGTCCCTGGTCGCGGGCAAGATCGTGCCCGACGCACCGGCGCGCCGCGGCGCCCGTGCGCCCCGCGCGACGGCCAGGGAGCTGCAGGAATCGGCCTCCCGCTGCTGGCCCGCGCAGGAGGCCGCCCGGCTGGGCGCGTGGACGCTGCGGGCGGCCGGCGGCTTCACCCGGCGCGCCAACTCCGTGCTGCCCCTGGGCGATCCGGGTGTCCCGCTGACGGAGGCCGCCGCGCGGATCGCCCGCTGGTACGGCGATCGCGGACTGCCGGCGTACGTGCAGGTCACGACCGGCAGCGAGGACTCCGACGAGACGCTGGCGCAGGCGCTGGGCGGCCTCGGCTGGACGGCGGAGGGCCACGCCCTGCTGCGCACGGCCGCCCTGGCGCCGATCGCGGACCTGCCCGGCGCCGAGGCCGTACGCCTGTCCCGCGAGGCCGACGCGGCGTGGCTCGCCCGCTACCACCGCACGGGTGACCTCGGCGACGCGGCCCTGAAGGTGCTCACCGGCGGCCCCTCGGTGTGGTTCGCCACGGTGCCGGGGGACGGCGACCCCGCCGACACCGGGCCCGCGGCGATCGGGCGCTGCGTCGTCGACGGCCGCTTCGCCTCCTTCGGCGCCGTCGAGGTGGCCCCCTCCCACCGGCGGCGCGGACTGGCCCTGGCCGTGATGGCCGCGCTCGCCCGCAAGGCCCTGGACGAGGGCGCCTCCGGCGCGTACCTGCAGGTCGAGACCGACAACGAGGGCGCGCGCGCCCTCTACGACCGGATGGGCTTCACCACCCACCACGCGTACCACTACCGGCGCGGCCCGCTGTCCGCGGAAGGGTGAGAACCCCGGTATGGACGACTCCACCAGGCAGCGCTTCGCCGAGGCCGCCCGCGAGGTGCGCCCCGACCTCGCGGACCTGTGCCTGCTCATCGGGGCCGAGGCCGACCCGTCCCTCGACGAGGCCGGGACGGACGCGGCGCAGATGGAACTCGACCGTCTCGCCGGGCTCCTGCCATACGGCCTCACCGGCCCCGCCGAGTGGGCCGACGCCACCGCCGAACTGCTCGCCGGCCGCTGCGGGTTCGGCGGCTCCCCGGCCGACTACCAGCGGCTGGAGTCCTCGCTGCTGCACGAGGTGCTGCAGCGACGGCGCGGGCTGCCGATCCTGCTGTCGGTGGTCTGGATGGAGGTCGTCCGGCGCGCCGGCGGCCCGGTCCACGGCGTCGCCCTCCCCGGGCACTTCGTCGTGGGCTTCGGCGACCCCGCGGGCGTCTTCGTGCTGACCGACCCCTTCAACGGCGGCCGGCGGCTCGGGGAGGAGGACGTGCGCCTGCTGGTGGCGGGCGCGACGGGGGCCGCGCCCTCCCCGGCGATGCTGGAACCCGCGGATCCCCTGGACATCGTGCTGCGGGTGCTCAACAACATCCGCGCGTGGGCCTCGGCACGGCCGGAGCACCTGACGACGCAGCTGTGGGCGGTCGAACTGGCGCTGCTGCTGCCCCACCATCCGGCACGGCTGCGCCTCGAACACGCCCAACTCCTGGTGCGGAAGGGGGACTTCGCGCGGGGCGCCGCGGAGATGGAGGCGTACGCGGACGTGCTCGCCGAGGCGGAGCCCTCCGCCGCGACCGCGATGCGGCGGCAGGCGCGGGCCGCCCGGGCGCTCCTCAACTGACCGGGGGGTGCCGGCATGCAGGCGGGTTGTGGCAGGCGGTCCGCCGCGAGGCGGAACGGGTGGGCACGGGCGGCGGGCGGCTAGAGCCAGCCGCGTTCGAGGGCGATGCGGACCGCTTCTGCGCGGTTGCGCGCGGCGGTCTTCTGGATCGCGGTGGAGAGGTAGTTGCGGACGGTCCCCTCGGAGAGGTGGAGGCGCCGGGCGATGTCCGCGTTGAGGGAACCGTCGGCCGCCGCGCGCAGGACGTCGCGCTCGCGCGGGGTGAGGGGGTCGGCCCCCTCCGAGAGCGCGGCGGCGGCGAGCACCGGGTCGATCACCTTCTCCCCCCGCAGCACCCTGCGCACCGCCTCCGCGAGTTCCCCCGCGGGCGCGTCCTTGACCAGGAACGCGTCGGCGCCCGCCTCCATGGCCCGGCGCAGGTACCCGGGCCGGCCGAAGGTGGTGACGATGACGACGCGGACCCCGGGCAGTTCCGCCCGCACCACGGCGGCCGCGTCGAGGCCGGTCATCGCGCCGGGCATCTCGATGTCGAGGAGGGCGACCTGCGCCCCGGCGTCGCGGGCCGCTCCGACGACGTCCTCGCCGCGCGCGACCTGCGCGACCACCTCGATGTCCTCCTCAAGCCCCAGCAGCGCGGCCAGGGCCTCGCGCACCATCGACTGGTCCTCCGCCAGCAGCACCCGGATCATGGCCGTGAGCGTAGTCGGCAGGGACGACGGCGTGGAGGGTGAAGCCGCCGTCCGCGGCGGTCTCCAGACGGCCACCGGCGAGCATCAGGCGCTCCTCCAGGCCGGTCAGCCCGTTGCCGCACCGTGTGCCGCCGGGGCCCGGGCCGCGCCCGTCGTCGGCGACGGTGAGCCGTACCGTGCCGTCGTCCTCGGCGACGGTCACCACGCAGCGGGCGGCGCCGCTGTGCCGTACGACGTTGGTGACGGCCTCGCGCAGGGCCCAGGCCAGCGCGCCCTCGGCCTCCGGGGCGAGCGGGGCGGCCACGGTCGCGGGCAGCTCGGCGCGGACCCCGGCGGCCTGCAGCGCGCCACGGGCGCCGGCGAGCTCGGCGGCGAGGGTGGGCCTGCGGTAGCCGCTGACGGCCTCCCGCACGTCCACGAGGGCCTGCCGGCTGACCCGCTCGATGTCGGCGACCTGCGCGGCGGCGTCCTCGGGACGGCCGGGCAGCATGCGCCCGGCCAGTTCGCTCTTGAGGGTGATCAGCGAGAGCGAGTGGCCGAGCAGGTCGTGCAGGTCGCGGGCGAGCCGCAGGCGTTCCTCCGTGGCGGCCAGCTGGGCCACCGCCGCCCGGGCCTCGCGCAGTTCGCGGGTGGTGCGCACCAGCTGGCGCACCCCGGTCATGGCGTAGCCGCCGAGCAGGCACGGCACGAGCAGCGAGACCACCGTGGCCTGGTTCGCCCCGGTGAGCCCGGCGACGGCCGCGAGCACCGCGGTCACCAGCGGGATCGCCCAGCGCGCCTGCCGACCGGGCAGCACTGCCCCGCAGCCGACGGCCAGGTAGACGAACAGCACGAGGAAGGCGTCGCCCAGGGTGAACGTCATCAGCAGGCCCAGCGCGCCGAGCAGCAGGAGCTGCCCGTACACCCACCGCGGCTGGTGTTCCGCGTTGGTCCGCAGGAAGACGATGCCCAGGTAGGCGGCGACGAAGGCGGTGAGCCCGAGCCAGCCGAGCACGGTCGCGGTGAGGCCGTGCCCGCCCTCGGCGAGGTCGCTGACCGGGGCGCCCAGGTAGAGCATCCACATGGCCACCCAGACCAGCTTGACCACGGCCTGGCGGCGGTTCTCCGGGGCCCTGCCGATGGCCGGGGCGTCCCGGGGCTCGGCGGCCTCCCGCTGCTGTGTCGTTCCGGCGGCCACGATCGTTCTCCTCTCAGGCCTTCGCGGTGTCCTTGCGGTACATCCAAGCGGCCGTCCCGGCGAAGACCAGCCCGTAGACCACCAGTACGGCGATGTCCCGGGCGTGCGGGGCCTGGCCGAGTTCGACGGCCTGGCCGAGCGCCGCATACGGCCGGGCCGGCAGCAGGTTCGCGATGTCGCGCAGCCAGCCGGGGAAGGAGCTGAAGGGCATCCACAGGCCGCCGAGCAGCGCGAGCCCGAAGTAGGCGATCATCGCGATGGGGCGGGCGGTCTCCGCCGAGG
The DNA here is from genome assembly GCF_033792725.1 of Streptomyces sp. PA03-5A. NCBI lineage: Bacteria > Bacillati > Actinomycetota > Actinomycetes > Kitasatosporales > Streptomycetaceae > Streptomyces > Streptomyces sp. PA03-5A. Next base: position 116,059 of record NZ_JARAVL010000021.1, read on the forward strand.
CGACGTAGCCGATGGCCACGCCGAGCGCGGCGAAGACGAAGCTCCCCGCCCAGCTGGTGAGCAGCACCCCGGCCCACTGCCAGGCGGCCATCCGCACGCCCTTCACGGCGCCGCCGGCGAGCAGCACGAGCACGATCGAGGGCAGGCTGACCGTGGCGGCCGCGGCGATCTTCGCCAGGACGTAGCCGCGCCCGGGGAGGGCGGTGAGCCGCAGCTGGCGCACCCAGCCCTTGTCGCGCTCCCGGGCAATCCGCTCGGAGTTGCCCATGAGCACGGCGGTCATGGCGCCGAAGGCGCACATCGCGACCATGTAGTACGGCACCATCGCGGCCTTCTGCCCCGCCGTGAGGATCATGAAGAGCAGCACCGGGTACAGCACCGAGAAGAACATGAACCTGCGGTTGCGCAGGACGCGCAGGATCTCCAGCCGGGCCAGCGTCCTCATCGCGCCGCCACCTCCTCCGTGGACTCCTTGGACGACTCCGTGATGGCCAGGAAGGCCTGCTCCAGGCCGAGCCCGGCGACCTCCAGGTGCCGGGGGTAGAGCCCAGCCGCGTAGACCGCGTGCACCGTCGCGTCGGCGTCCGTGGAGCGGATGCGCACCGTGCGCCCGGTGACCTCCACGTCCGTGACCCGCGGCAGGGCCCGCAGGGCGGGCTCGTCCGGCGGGGTGTCCAGGTCGAAGACGATACGCCGGGCCCCGGCCCGCGCCTTGATCTCGGCGGCGGTGCCGTCGGCCACCAGCCGGCCGCCCTGCAGGACGAGCACCCGGTCGGCGACGGCGTCCGCCTCCTCCAGGTAGTGGGTCGCGAAGAGCACCGCACGGCCCTGCTTCACCTGGCCGCGCATGGCCTCCCAGAAGGCCTGCCGGGCGGAGACGTCCATGCCGGTGGTCGGCTCGTCGAGGACCAGCAGGTCGCTCGCGCCCGCCGTGGCCAGGGCGAAGCGCACGCGCTGCTCCTGGCCGCCGGAGAGCTTGTCGACCTTGCGGTCGGCGATGGACTCCAGCCCGGCGGCCGCCATCACCTCGGCGACGGGGTGGGCCCGCGGGTGCAGGTCGCAGGCGAGCCGTACCAGCTCGCGCACGGTGACCTCCTCCATGAGGCCGCCGCTCTGCAGCACGGCCCCGACCCGGCCCTCGGTGATCGCCCGGCGCGGGGTGGTCCCGAAGACCTCGACGGTGCCGGAGTCGGGCGTGCGCAGCCCCAGCAGCAGGTCCAGCGTGGTCGACTTGCCGGCGCCGTTGGGGCCCAGCAGGGCGACGGTCTCACCCGGGTGGAGGGTCAGGCTCAGGTCGTCGACGGCCCGGACCTGACCGAAGCTCTTGCTCACGTGCGTGAACACTGTTGCGGTCATGGCAGCAGCGTCGCCGACGGCACGGTCCGGGCGGCAGTGCCGGGCGTCCTGTCCCGCGGATGACAGATGTCATGGGTGTGGCCCCGGTACGGGTACCGGGGCCACACCCTTCACGCGTGGATCGGGCGACCGGGGGTCAGGACGTGCCCTCGATGGTCACCGTCTTCTTGGCGGTGTCGGTGGTCTGCAGGGCGGGCAGCATCGCGGAGGCGACGTCCTCCGGGGTGACGGCGGTCTTGCTGCCGTCCCCACGCTCGACCAGGACACCGTCGAAGGCGCCGCCGTACAGGCCCTTGAGCACCTTGCGGTCGATGTACGGCGTCAGGTTGCCGTCCTGGTCGGGCACCATCGTGAGGATCTTCGACAGCGAGTTCTGCGGGCTGAACGGGACGGGTTCCGCGGCGCCCGCTCGGACCATGACGTATCCGGACATGGCCGTCTTCCCGAAGCCGCTGACGGCCTTGTCGAGCGCCTCCTGGGTCACCTTGGGCTGGACGGTGGTGACCTTCAGGCTGACCGCGCCGGCCTTGCCGGTGGCGACCTGCGTGGCGTAGGCGGCGGTGACGGTGTCGATCGAGGCGGCCACGTCCACGCCCTCGTGGGGCTTGCCGGGGACGGCGACGGCCTTGCCCTTCACGAACTTGACCATGCCCTCGGAGCCCGAGCCGCCGAGCCCCCGGGAGAGCTTCTCCAACTGGGCGCGGAGCTTCTCGCTGTCCGTGGTCAGCACGGGTTCGGCGGCGCGCGAGCCGCCGAACAGCGAGCCGATGACGGTGACCGGGTTGTAGTCGCGGTGCGCCACGTTGCGGACGGTCGCGTCGGTGTCGAGGACGAGACCGGCGGCCGCGGGCTTCAGCGACGTGCGCTGGTCGCCGACGGTGACGGTGATCGGCGCGTTCTTCCGGGAGCCGAGCGCCTGGTCGAGGACCGCGACGGCCTGGTCCTTGGTCTTGCCGCCGATCCCGACGCCGTAGACGGTCGTACCGGCCGGGACGTCGGAGTGGTCCATCAGCAGTCCCGCGCCGTAGGCGATGCCCAGCACACCCAGCACGCCGACGCCCGCCAGTATGAGCTTGGAGCGGCCCTTGGCCTCGGGCTGCGCCGCGCTCTGACGGCCGGCGGGCGGGGCCGGCCGGTTGGCGGACGGTCCCGCGGGGGGAACCGCCGGGATGCCGCTGACGACGGTGTCGCCGGACATCCGGTCGGCCGCGGAGGACGGGAACGGCGTGGGGAACGGCGGCCGGGCGGCGGCAGGGCCCGCCGGGGGCACCCGCATCTCCCCGGTGACCGGGCCCGTGGTGGGGCCGGCCGGTGGCTGCTGCCCCGGGAAGGGCGCGCCTGCTCCGGGACCGGCGGGCCCCGCGCCGGGGCCGCCGGGGAACGGGCGTGGTGCCGGCGCGGGGCGTCCGGGACCCGCGGGGCCCCCAGGGCCGCCGGGGCCGCCCGGCATCACGGGGCCACCGGGACCCGCGGGGCCGCCGGGGCCACCCGGCGCCACCGGACCGCCGGGACCGGCCGGGCCGACCGCTCCGTCGTTCAGGTACGGGATGCCACCGCGTCGCGGGCCGCCGGGGGCGGCGCCAGGTCCCGGGACCGGTCCGCGCTCCATGGGGCCCGGCTGGGCGGGGATGTCGCCGAGCCGCATCGGCTGGGTGACCTCGGGAGCGGAGAACCCCTGCGTCGCCTCGGGACCGGGCGCCGGGCCCGGCCCCGGGCCGGCCTCGGGCCTGGGTGCGGCCTTCCGCGGCGCGAACCAGTCGCTGGCCGGCTTCTCGCCCTTGGGCGCGGGCGCGGGCTCCGCGGCGGGTTCCGGCGCGGGCGCCGGAACGCCCTGACCGGCCCCGGTGCCGCCGCCGGCGGCCCAGCCCGTGGACAGCGGGGCCGGCTCGGCCTCGGGGGCCGACGGGGCGGACCCGGCGGGCGCCCCTCCCTCCGCGCCGCCCTCGACGGGCGTGCGGACGACGACCGGCGGGATCGGTCGGGACCCGGGGATGTTGATGCGCACCCGGGTGGTCAGCGTGGTCTCGGTCTTGGTCTCCTCCGCGGCGGGAGCCGCAGCGGGCTCCCCGGTCGCGGCCCCGTCGCGCGGGTCCTCCTGCGGATGCAGCGACGGAAACGGTCGGGTTCCGTACGGCGGGGTACCCGACGGGTACGCGGCTCCGCCCCGGCCCTGGGGGCCGGGGGACGGACGATCAGTTTCACGACTCAAAGCAGGCTCTCCCGGTTCGCTTCGCCACCCGTCACGGCCTTTCCGCGGGCGGCCCGGCGGCGCGCACCACCATACTGGGCGCCGCGTCGGAGCCGCCTGCCCGCCGGATGGAGACCGCCCTGATCAAAGGGGTTTATGTGACGTCAACCGCCAAAACGGGCGACGCTCGCTCCGTAACGGACGCAACGTGGCGCCTATGGTGCCTCAAGTGATCCACCGGCGGGAGGACGGGGTTGCACAAGCGTGGCCGACATCACGCCGGCCATCGCTCCGCCCAACAGGTAGACGTACGGACTGATTCCGTTGGCGAACAGGAAATCACCCTCCGGGCGGGCGGAGCTCAGCAGCATCACGGTGATCAGCCACACCGCCGCCGGCACCACGGCGCCCAGCCGCGTGCCGGTCAGCCGGGCGCCGCCGTGGAAGAGCGCCGCGCTCCCGGCGAGCGCGAGCAGCAACCCGCCCGGGAACCAGGCGGCCTGGACCAGCGACCCCGCGACGGCGACCAGCACGCCCAGGACCACGAGCAACGGGTAGGCGGCGCGCCTCATGCCCCGGTCCCCGCGAACAGATCGTCCTCCAGGCTCCCGGCCGGCGCGGGCACGCCCTTGACCAGACGGTAGAACTCGGCACCGAACAAGGGCTGTCCGAGGTCGTTGGAGAGCGCGAAGAACGGGCCGTCCACCGCGATCTGGGTGACGTGGGCCTTCATCGCCGCGGCCTTCTGCCCGGCGTAGCGGGCCTCCACGTCGATGGCGGCGGTCACCAGGCCGTCGTCCACCACGCCCGGGACGTCGTCGGCGGTCGCGATGCCCTCGAAGGGGATCTGCCGGCCGGCCCCGCGCAGCCGGGCGAAGCCCTCCTCGACCACGCGGCGCGGGATGCAGTTCCAGTAGATCTTGGCGATGGAGTGCGGGCCGCCGAGGTCGCGCCGGTAGGCCGGTTCCGCGGCCAGTTCTGCGGCGCGCATGGAGACCCGGTGCGTCTTGATGTGGTCGGGGTGGCCGTAGCCGCCGTCGGGGTCGTACGTGACCAGGACCTGCGGACGGACCTCGCGGATCACCTCCACGAGGTACGAGGACGCGAGGTCGAGGTCCGCCTGCCAGAAGCTCTCCGGCCGGTCGTTCTGCGGCACGCCCATCATCCCGGAGTCCCGGAAGCGCCCGGGGCCGCCCAGGAAACGGTGGTCGGTGACGCCGAGCTGCGCCATGGCGTCGGCGAGTTCGCCGGTCCGGTGCGCGCCGAGGGTGTCGTCGCGATCGGGGGCCAGGTGCGCCAGCTCGGGCGGGATGACCTCGCCCTCCTCGCCGAGGGTGCACGTCACCAGCGTGACGAGCGCGCCCTCGGCGGCGTACTTGGCCATGGTGGCGCCGTTGTTGATCGACTCGTCGTCGGGATGCGCGTGGACGAGCAGCAGTCGGCGGGCGGGCGGTGCGGTCATGAGGAGAGCCTAGGGCAGGCCCCGCGGCTCACCAGGGGGAAGCCACGGGCTCAGAACTTGAAGTCGCCGATCATGCCCGCGACGTTGGTGGTGAGGTCCCGGATCGTCGGCGCGATGGAGGAACTCGCCAGGTAGAACCCGAGCAGTACGCAGACCACCGCGTGCCCCGCCTTCAAACCGGCTTTCCTGACCAGCAGGAAGACGACGATCAGCAGCAGCAGCACCGCCGAAATCGAAAGTGCCACAGCGGCACACCTCCAGGGCCTCAGAGTCCGACAGCACTTGCCAACCGGTTGTTACCCACTCTCGGCAGTGGATCATAACTTTGTGGCGCACCGCATAGCTCGTCGCACGGGAGCACGCGGGGGCGCATGGCCGGATCTCGTGGTTGGCGTGCGCCGGGCTCACCGGCGGGCGGTGGCACACTCCCCCCATGACGCAAGCGCTCTCGTTCCCGCGGCAGTACGCCCGCACGCAGCGGTTCTCGCTCGGCGCCCCGCGCGCCTTCACCGTGTCGCCGGACGGCGGCCGGATCGTCTTCCTGCGCTCCCGTTCCGGCACCGACCGCTCGCACCTGCTGTGGGTGCTGGACCCGCAGTCCGGTGCCGAGCGGGTCGCGGCGGACCCCGGGGTGCTGCTGTCGGGCGCGGCGGAGGAACTGTCGCCGCAGGAGAGGGCGCGCCGGGAGCGCAGCCGGGAAGGTTCGGCGGGAATCGTCGGCTACGCGACCGACGACGCGGTGGAGCTGGCCGCGTTCGCCTTGTCCGGAAGGCTCTTCACGGCGGAGCTGCGGGCCGGCACGGCCCGTGAGATCGCCGTGCCCGGCCCCGTGGTGGACCCGCGTCCGTCGCCGGACGGCCGCCGGGTGGCCTACGTGGCGGACGGCGCGCTGCGCGTGGTGGGCGCCGACGGCGGCGAGGACCGGGCGCTGGCCGAGCCCGAGGGCCCGGACGTCGGCTACGGACTGGCGGAGTTCATCGCCGCCGAGGAGATGTCCCGCAGCCGCGGCTACTGGTGGGCCCCGGACGGTGCCTCCGTACTGGCGGCCCGCGTGGACGCGTCCCCGGTCCGCCGCTGGTGGATCGCCGACCCCGCGAACCCCGCGCAGCCGCCCGCCGAGGTGGCCTACCCCGCCGCCGGCACCCCGAACGCCGAGGTCACGCTGGTCCTGCTGACGCTGGACGGGGCGGCGACGCCGGTGGAGTGGGACCGCGAGCGCTATCCGTACCTCGCTCAGGTGCACTGGTCGGCGGCGGGCCCGCCGCTGCTGCTGGTCCAGACCCGGGACCAGCGCGAGCAGCTGTACCTGACGGTGGACACCGCCACCGGCGGCACCCGGGAGGTGCACCGGGACAGCGATGAAATCTGGCTTGATCTTTTCCCTGGGGTGCCCGCCTGGCTGTCCGGCGAGCGCCTCGTGCGCATCTCCGACGAGAACGGCTCGCGAGCGCTGTTCGTCGGCGAACAGCCCTGGACGGGACCGGAGTTGCACGTGCGTGCGGTGCTCGGGACGGACGGCGACGGCGTCCTGCTGTCCGCCTCGGCGGGGCACGGCGCCAAGGACCCGGAGACCGGCGAGATCCATGTGTACCGCGCCGACGGAGGCCCCGCCGGAGCGGTCCGGCTGAGCGGCGGCCCGGGCGTGCACTCCGCGGTGCGCGCCGGGGCCGTGACGGTGCTGTCGTCCGCGTCGCTGGAGTCGGCCGCCACGGCCGTCCGGGTGCTGCGGGACGGCGAGCCGGTGACGCAGATCGCCTCGCACGCCCAGACCCCGGTCCTCACCGCGCGCCCGGTGCTCGTCAGCGCGGGCGAGCGCGGCGTCCCGGCGGCGGTGCTGCTCCCCTCGGGGCACCGGGAGGGCGACGGACCCCTGCCGGTGCTGATGGACCCGTACGGCGGGCCGCACGGCCAGATGGTGGTGAGCGCCCAGCGCGGCTACCTGCAGGCGCAGTGGCTGGCCGACCAGGGCTTCGCGGTGGTCGTCGCGGACGGCCGGGGCACCCCCGGGCACTCCCCCGCCTGGGAGAAGGCGATCGCCGGCGACTTCGCGGGCGTCACGCTCGACGACCAGGTCCACGTGCTGCACGCCCTGGCCGGCCGCTACCCCCTGGACCTGACCCGGGTGGGCATCCGCGGCTGGTCGTACGGCGGGTACCTGGCGGCGCTCGCCGTGCTGCGCCGCCCGGACGTCTTCCACGCCGCGGTGGCGGGCGCGCCGGTCACCGACTGGCGGCTGTACGACACGCACTACACCGAGCGCTACCTCGGCCACCCCGAGGAGCAGCCGGCGGTGTACGCCGCCAACTCCCTGGTCACCGACGCCGGACTGGCGGACCCGGCGGACGAGGTCCGGCCGCTGATGATCATCCACGGCCTCGCCGACGACAACGTGGTGGCCGCGCACACCCTGCGGCTGTCCTCCGCACTTCTGGCCGCGGGCCGCCCGCACGAGGTGCTCCCGCTGTCCGGGGTCACGCACATGACGCCGCAGGAGGAGGTCGCCGAGAACCTGCTCCTGCTCCAGGTCGCGTTCCTGAAGCGTTCCCTGGGCGTCGTGACAGGTTAGGGCGGGTCCTGCAGGTACGCCGCCCGCGCCTCAGAGGCGGGGCCGGGCGGCGGCGGCTGCGGGTAGGAGCCGAAGACGGGGAGGACGGCGGTCTGCTCGTACAGCGGCATGGACAGGTTGTCCGCCGCCGTGGGGACCTCCGCCTCCACGTACGGATCGCCGCCCGGTACGCCCACCGCCGCCAGGTCGCCGGGGACGAGCAACAGCGTCACCACCAGCGCGGCGCCCACCGCGAAGGCGGCGGCGAAGTCGTCGGCGCCCGGGGCGTCGATCCTCGAGGTGCCGATCACCGGGACCGCGGTCACGGCGAGCAGCCCGGCCACACAGATGCCCAGCGGCCGGGCGAACGGGGCCCGTACGAACGCGGCGAAGCCCGCGGCCGCGGCCAGGCCGGCCGTCGCCCAGACCAGCCACTCGTAGGGCGCCCCCAACTGGGAGTCCACCAGGTAGCCGCCTCCCACGGTGCGCCAGAAGAAGCCCGGCGGCAGCGGCGCCGCCGGGTCCGACCGCCGGGAGAACTCCAGGACGCCGGTGATGAGCGCCACCACGAGCAGCAGCATCCCCGCCAGCACGCCCGCCGCGGGCCGCGGCGGGGCGGGCGCGTCCTCGCCGGTGCGCCGTACGACGACCAGCAGTACGAGGGCACCGGCGATCTGCCCGCCCGCGGTCACCAGCAGGGCTCCCTGCAGTCCGGGCGGGCTGCCGCCCGAGGAGGGGGCCAGGAGGTACGCCGTGGGGGTGCGCAGCGCCAGGGTGAGCACCGCGGCCGCCCCGAGGACCCCGACGCCGCCGGGCTTGAGGGACGCGACCGCGGCGGCCACGTAGAGCCCGAGCAGCAGCAGGTCCACCGTGGAGGTCACCAACGGCGCCCCGCCGACGGGTACCGCGAGACCCGCCCACACCCTGACGGCGCCCTCCGCCCGGAACTGGACGAGGTCCTGGCCCAGCCAGGCCGCCTCGGCGGCCGCCAGGGCGGCACAGACCGTTCCTCCGAGCCGATACGCCTGCCGCATGGCCACCTCCCCGGCCCCTCCGGCAGCACTGTCCTTTGGCCTTCCGAGGGGATACGTACCGGGCCGGTCCAGCGTTCACCGCGGACGTACGGCGGCCGGCCGGGGCGATGTGTGATCACCCCGGCCGGCCCACGGCACCCGCACGGCCGTACGCTGCTCAGCGTGGCGCGTCCGTATATCGGTGATGCGTCGATCAAGTTGCCTGCGTGTAAAAGAATTTCATCCCGAATCCTCCGCATTCGCGGATGGACCGCGGAAGCTGTCAAGCACGCGTTCGCGACGATATCCAAAACCTTGCCCCAAGATAACGGCGATCTCGTCTCCCGATCGCTTCACCCCCTTGACTGGCCGCCAAATCCATTGCCCAATACCGGCTAGCTAGCCACGGGCGTTCACATGCGCCACCAAAACTCCTTGGTGCGGGGGCAGATGACCATGTCCAGTCCGAGCACGGCCGCGAACCGGCCGGAACCCGTTCCGGCAGAGGCGCCCGCCCCCGTCGAGGGCACCGGCAAGGAACCCTCCGAACTCGTCGGGCGCTCCCCGGGCCGGCTCGCCTGGATGCGCTTCCGCCGCGACCGCACCGGAATGGTCTGCGCCGGCGTCGTGCTCTTCTACCTCGTCGTGGCGCTGGCCGCGCCGCTGATCTCCAAGGTGTACGGCAAGAACCCCTACGAGCTGTACGGCCAGGACCTGGGCCTGCTCAACAGCTACGGGATCCCGCTCAAGCCCAACGGCGGCATCGACGGCGACTTCTGGTTCGGGCTCGAACCCCAGCTCGGCCGGGACGTGTTCACCCTGCTGATCTATGGAATCCGCACCTCGCTGGGCATCGCCCTCGCCGTGACCACGGTCTCCGTCGTCGTCGGCGTGCTCATCGGGCTCGTCCAGGGGTATCTCGGCGGGCGCACCGACTACCTCGTGGGCCGGTTCTCGGACCTGATGCTGTCCTTCCCGCAGCAGCTGTTCTTCATCGCCTTCACGCCGGTGATCGTGGCCCTCTTCGTCTCCCCGCGCGACGAGGAGCCGACCTACGTGCGCATCGCGGCGCTGGTCATCGTCCAGTTCGTCCTCGGCTGGATGAGCGTGGGCCGGCTGGTGCGCGCCCAGGTGCTGAGCCTGCGCGAGCGCGAGTTCATCGAGGCCGCGCGGATCAGCGGCGCCTCGTCGGCGCGGATCATCCGCAGGGAACTGCTGCCGAACATCTGGTCCACGATCCTGGTCCAGTCGACCCTGCTGCTCCCGGTGAACGTCACCGCCGAGGCGGGCCTTTCCTATCTCGGCGTCGGAATCCTCCCGCCCACCCCGGACTGGGGACTGATGTTCCAGCAGGCCGCGGCGTACTACGAATCCGACGTCACCTTCATGTTCTTCCCCGGCATCGCCATGGTGATCTTCGTGGTCGCCTTCAACCTGCTCGGGGACTCGGTCCGGGACGCACTCGATCCCAAGACCGTGCGCTAGGTGTCCAAGCCGCCGCGCCGGGCCCCTGTGGGGGGAGACCGGGCGCGTCGGTATCCGCAGTTCGGTTCACTGACAGGCAGGGATCAATGAGAATTCGCAAGGCGCGTTACGCCTCCGCGTTCCTGGCGTTGGGGGCTCTGACACTGTCCGCCGCATGCAGCAGCGGTGGCGGCGGGGGGACGGGCACCGGCGGCGGCGAGGGCAAGCAGGCCACCGTGCAGAACTTCGGCATCGGCACGGCCGCCGACTCCAAGGGCCCCGCCCCGGAGGTCCCGGGGGCCGCGAAGGGCGGCACGGCGTACGACCTGGACCAGGCGGGCTTCGACTACCTGGACCCCGGCCAGCAGTACGTCAGTGACCAGCTGTCGGTCCAGCTGCTCTACAACCGCTCGCTGACCGGCTACAAGATCGACGCCAAGACCGGCAAGACGATCCTCGTGGGCGACCTCGCCACCGACACCGGCAAGTCCTCCGACGGCGCGAAGACCTGGACCTTCACCCTCAAGGACGGCCTGAAGTTCGAGGACGGCACCCCGGTCACCTCCAAGGACGTCAAGTACGGCATCGAGCGGCTCTTCGCCGACTACCAGACGCAGGGCCCGCAGTACATCCAGAAGTGGCTCTACGGCGCCGACTACCGCAAGGCGTACACCGGCCCGTACGAGGGCAAGGAGATCCCCTCCGACAAGATCGACACCCCGGACGACAAGACCATCGTCTTCCACTTCCTGGAAGCCCACGCCGACACGCCCTACGCGGCCGCGATGCCCAACATCTCGCCGGTGCCCAAGGCCAAGGACGACAAGCAGAAGTACAACAACCACCCGGTCGCGACCGGCCCGTACAAGATCGCCAGCTACAAGCCGGGCAAGGAGCTGGTCTTCGAGCGCAACACCAACTGGGACCCGAAGACCGACCCGATCCGCAACGCCTACCCGGACAGCTGGAACTTCCAGCTCGGCATCGCCGAACCGGGCCTGACCAACCGGCTCGCGGCCGAGGACGGCAACGACAAGTACGCGGTGAACCTGTCCGGCTCCTCCGACCCGTCGAAGATGCAGACCCTGACGACGGACGCGCAGTACAAGTCGCGGACGGTGAACCAGTACCAGCCGTACGTCGAGGTCATCAACATCAACACCAAGCGGATCACGGATCCGAAGATCCGCCAGGCGATCATGTACGCCTTCCCCATGACCCAGGTCCAGCAGGCCTTCGGCGGCGGCGCCCAGGGCGAGCTCGGCACCACCCTGATCAGCCCGACCGTGGCCGGCTGGAAGAAGTACGACCCCTTCGGCAAGCTCGACAAGCCCACCGGTGACGTCGACAAGGCCAAGGAGCTGCTGAAGGAGGCCGGGGTCACCGGCAAGGTCAAGCTCTCCTACGCCTACGCCAACACCCCGCGCTGGCAGAACGTGTCGCTGACCATCGAGAAGGCCCTGGAGAAGGCCGGCTTCGACGTCCAGCGCAAGGCCATCGACCCGACCTCGTACTACACGGTCGTCGGCAAGCTCGACACCCCGTACGACATCTACCGCACCGGCTGGGGCGCGGACTGGCCCAGCGCCTCGACCGTGGTCCCGCCGACCCTGGACGGCCGCAACCTCGCCGACGGCACCAACAACTACTCGTTCCTCAACGACGAGCACGTCAACTCCGAGATCGACCGCATCCTGGCGATCACGGACATCAACAAGCAGAACGACGAGTGGCGGACCCTGTCCGAGTACGTGCTGAAGAACGACACGTCGCAGATCCCGTTCATCTTCGACAAGTACTTCAACATCCACGGCTCGGGCCTCGGCGGCGTCACCTACAACGAGGTCTACGGGACCATCAACCCGAACACGATCTTCGTCAAGCAGTAGTCCCCGCGCAGACACGCCGGTCCCGGCCTCTCCCCGGGCCGGGACCGGCGCCCCGACGGAACCGACGGAGAGCCTGACCCATGCTGCGTTTCCTGGTACGCCGTGTGCTGGGCGCGCTGGTCATCCTGCTGCTGATCAGCGCCATCACGTACTTCCTCTTCTTCTTCCTGCCCTCCGACCCGGCGCTGCTGTCCTGCGGCAAGAACTGCAGCCCGCAGAACGTGGCCCTGATCCGCAAGAACCTCGGCCTGGACCTGCCGATCTGGACCCAGTACTGGCACTTCATGGTCGGCATCTTCGCCGGCCGCGACATGCCCATCGGGTACTGCCCGGCGCCGTGCTTCGGCTACTCCTTCGCCGACCAGCAACCCGTCTGGGGCACCATCGCCGACCGCTACCCGACCACGCTGTCGCTGGCGGTCGGCGGCGCCACCGTCTTCCTGTGCGTCGGCGTCGGCCTCGGGCTGATCGCCGCCTGGCAGCAGGGCAAGGCCTTCGACCGGATCGCCAGCGGCATCTCGCTGGTCGGCAACTCCGTGCAGATCTACTTCCTCGGACCGATCGCCATCGGCTTGTTCGCCAGCAGCTGGCACCTGCTGGACCGCGGACACGACCCGGACTGGTCGCACGACCCGTGGGGTTCGGTGCAGGGGCTGATCCTGCCCTGCATGGTGCTGTCGGTGATCTTCTGGTCCAACTACAGCCGGCAGACGCGCTCGCTGATGGTGGAGCAGATGTCCGAGGACCACATCCGGGCCGCCCGCGCCAAGGGCATGTCCTCCCGCTACGTGTTCCTGCGGTACGCGCTGCGCGGCGCCGCCGCCTCCATCATCACCATCTTCGGCATCGACCTGAGCGCGGTCCTCGGCGGCGCGATCATCACCGAGGTCACCTTCGGACTGCACGGCCTCGGCCTGCTGTCCGTGCAGGCCGTGCTCCGCAGCGACCTGCCGCTGGAGATGGCCGTGATGCTGATCGGCGCCACGATCATCGTCGCCTGCAACATCGTCGTCGACGCCGCCTACGCCCTCATCGACCCCCGGATCAGGCTTTCGTGAGCCGGGACGCTCCCCGGCACGCAGAGGAGAAGCACCGTTGAACATCCTCACCAAGACCGAGGCGGGGCCGCCCGGGCCCGGGGACCCCGCGCCGTCCGGGCCGTTCCTGTCGGTCCGTGACCTGTACGTGCAGTTCGCCACCGAGGACGGCGTGGTCAAGGCCGTCGACGGGCTCTCCTTCGACCTGGAGCGCGGCAGGACCCTGGGCATCGTCGGCGAGTCCGGCTCCGGCAAGTCGGTCACCAACCTGGCGGTCCTCGGTCTGCACAACCCCCGCAACACCACCATCCGCGGCGAGATCGTGCTGGACGGGCAGGAGCTGACGGGCGCCCCCGAACGGACCCTGGAACGGCTGCGCGGCCGGAAGATGGCGATGATCTTCCAGGACTCGCTGACCGCGCTCTCCCCGTACTACACGGTCGGCCGGCAGATCGCCGAGCCGTACATGAAGCACATGGGCGCTTCCAAGAAGGCCGCCCGGGAGCGGGCGGTCGAGATGCTCGCCCGGGTGGGGATCCCGCAGCCGCGGCTGCGGGTGGACGACTTCCCGCACCAGTTCTCCGGGGGCATGCGGCAGCGCGCGATGATCGCGATGGCGCTGGTCTGCGACCCGGCGCTGGTCATCGCGGACGAGCCGACGACGGCCCTGGACGTCACCGTGCAGGCGCAGATCCTGGACCTGCTGAAGGACCTGCAGCGGGAGACGGGCACGGCGATCGTCATCATCACCCACGACCTGGGCGTGGTGGCCAACACGGCGGACGACGTGATGGTGATGTACGCGGGGCGCTGCGTGGAGCGCGGCACCGTGCGCGAGATCCTGAAGACGCCCGAGCACCCCTACTCCTGGGGCCTGCTGGCCTCCATCCCGCGGCTGTCGGCGCCGGTGGACCTGCCCCTGTCCCCGATCCCCGGCACACCGCCCAGCCTGCTCAACCCGCCCTCAGGGTGTCCCTTCCACCCGCGGTGCACCTTCACCGAGGAGGTCGCTGGCGGGCGCTGCGTCACCGAGCGGCCCGGCATCCCCGAGGGCGAGCGGCGCGGCTCCGCCTGCCACCTGGGCCAGGACCGGAAGCGGGAGATCTTCGCCGGGCAGATCCGGCCGCGGCTGGGCGGAGGTGCGCGGTGAGCGCCCCGCAGCAGGACGACACGCCGAGGGAGACCATGAGCCCGCTGCTCGAAGTGACCGGCCTGCGCAAGTACTTTCCCGTGCGGAGCGGCTTCCTGGTCAAGCGCCACGTGGCGGACGTGCGGGCCGTGGACGGGATCGACCTCGCCGTCGCCGAGGGCGAGAGCCTGGGCCTGGTCGGCGAGTCGGGCTGCGGCAAGTCCACCACCGGGCGGCTGGTGACGCGGCTGCTGGAGCCCACCGCGGGACGCATCGCCTACCGGGGCCGGGACATCACGCACGCCTCGCGAAAGGAGCTGGCCCCGATCCGCTCCGAGATCCAGATGATCTTCCAGGACCCGTACGCCTCGCTCAACCCGCGGCAGACCGTCGGGCACATCGTGTCGGCGCCCCTGGAGATCAACGGGATCAACCCGCCGGGCGGCCGCGAGAAGCGGGTGCGCGAGCTGCTGGAGACCGTGGGCCTCAACCCCGAGCACTACAACCGCTTCCCGCACGAGTTCTCCGGGGGCCAGCGGCAGCGCATCGGGGTGGCCCGGGCACTGGCGCTGGGGCCCAAGCTCATCGTGGCGGACGAACCGGTGTCGGCGCTGGACGTGTCGATCCAGGCCCAGGTGGTCAACCTGCTGCAGCGCCTGCAGCGGGAACTGGGGATCGCCTTCCTCTTCATCGCCCACGACCTCGCGGTGGTGCGGCACTTCTCGCACCGCGTGGCCGTGATGTACCTCGGGCGGATCGTGGAGGTCGGCGACCGCCGGGACATCTACGAACGGCCCCGCCACCCGTACACCCACGCCCTGCTGTCCGCCTCGCCCGAGCCGGACCCGGACGAGCGGGAGGCGAACGAGCGGATCCGGCTCGCCGGCGACGTCCCCTCGCCCGTCTCCCCGCCGTCCGGCTGCCGCTTCCGCACGCGCTGCTGGAAGGCGCAGGACAAGTGCGCGACCGAGGAACCGCCCCTGGTACGCCTGGAGGGGAACCGGGAGGGGCACCTGAGCGCGTGCCACTTCCCCGAGGAACCGACGACCGCGGCACGCGGCGA
Source organism: Streptomyces sp. PA03-5A (assembly GCF_033792725.1). Lineage (NCBI taxonomy): Bacteria > Bacillati > Actinomycetota > Actinomycetes > Kitasatosporales > Streptomycetaceae > Streptomyces > Streptomyces sp. PA03-5A. Next base: position 131,205 of record NZ_JARAVL010000021.1, read on the forward strand.
GGACGTCGTCCTCGACCCCGCGCTCGCCGCGGCCGAGGAGACGCCCGCCGACAGGACCCTTTGACCCGGGCCGACAGACGTCTCCGTTCGGAGCCCCGACCCGCGCCCACACCCCTGCACCACCGGGCGCGGGTCGTGCCTTTCCGTGGCTCACCCGCCGGGCGGCTCGGGCGGCACCACCGTCTTCTCCTCGGCGAAGTGGCACGCGCTGTCGTGCGCCGCCGGGGAGTCCACACCGCGGAACACCGCGGGCACCGCCAGTTCCGGCACCTCCAGCGTGCAGCGTTCCTGCGCTTTCCAGCACCGGGTGCGGAAGCGGCAGCCGGACGGCGGGTTGGCCGGCGACGGGACGTCACCGCTGAGGATGATGCGCTCGCGGTGCTCGCGCGCCCCGGGGTCGGGCACCGGCACCGCCGACAGCAGCGCCTGGGTGTACGGGTGGGTGGGGTGCTCGTAGATCTGGGTGCCGTCGCCGGTCTCCATGATCCGCCCGAGGTACATCACCGCCACCCGGTCCGAGATGTGCCGGACGATGGACAGGTCGTGCGCGATGAAGACGTAGGAGAGGTCGAACTCGTCCTGCAGCCTCTCCATCAGGTTGACGACCTGCGCCTGCACCGAGACGTCCAGCGCCGAGACCGGCTCGTCGGCGACGATCACCTCGGGCCGCAGCGCCAGCCCGCGGGCGATGCCGATGCGCTGCCGCTGGCCGCCGGAGAACTGGTGCGGATAGCGGTTGATGTACTCCGGGTTCAGGCCGACGACGTCCAGCAGCTCCTGCACCCGGCGGCGCCGGTCACCCTTCGGGGCCACCTCGGGGTGGATCTCGTACGGCTCGCCGATGATGTCGCCGACCGTCATCCGCGGGTTGAGCGAGGTGTACGGGTCCTGGAAGACCATCTGGATGTTCCGGCGCACGGCCTTCAGGGCCCTGCCCGACAGCTTGGTGATGTCCTGCCCCTTGTAGAGGATCTGCCCTCGGGTGGCCCGTTCCAGGTGGACCAGCAGCCGGGCCACGGTGGACTTGCCGCACCCGGACTCGCCGACGACGCCGAGGGTCTCGCCCCGGTACAGGTCGAAGTCGACGCCGTCGACCGCCTTCACCGCGCCGATCTGCCGTTTGAGGAGGATCCCCTGGGTGAGCGGGAAGTGCTTGTACAGCCCGCGCACCTGGAGCACGGGCTCACCGCTGGTGCTCACCGAGGCACTCCCTCCAGAAGTGGCAGGCGCTGCCCCGCCGCGCGCTGATCCGGTACAGCTCCGGCTCGTCGGTGGCGCACACCTCCTGGGCCAGGGGGCAGCGCGGGTGGAAGGAGCAGCCGGTGGGGATGCGCAGCAGGTTCGGGGGCAGGCCCTTGATCGCGTAGAGCTCCCGGCCCTTCTGATCCAGGCGCGGGATCGAGTCCAGCAGGCCCTTGGTGTACGGGTGTGCGGGCCGCTTGTAGATCTCGTGGACCGGCGCGGTCTCCACGATCCGGCCCGCGTACATCACCGCGATGTGGTCGGCGACGTCGGCGACCACGCCGAGGTCGTGGGTGATCAGGATCAGGCCCATGCCGTACTCGCGCTGCAGCTCGGCCAGGAGCTCCATGACCTGCGCCTGCACGGTGACGTCCAGCGCGGTGGTGGGCTCGTCCGCGATGATCAGCTCGGGCTCCAGGGCCAGCGCCATCGCGATCATGATGCGCTGGCGCATGCCGCCGGAGAACTGGTGCGGGTACTGCCCGACGCGTTCGCGCGCCGCGGGGATCCGCACCCGGTCCATCAGCTCCACCGCCCTGGCCCGGGCGTCCTTGCGGGACATCCCCCGGTGGACGCGGAACATCTCGCCGAGCTGCTCGCCGACGGTCAGCACGGGGTTGAGGGCGGACAGCGCGTCCTGGAAGATCATCGCCATCCTGGCGCCGCGCACCTTGCGGCGCTCCTCGGCGCCCATGGTGAGCAGGTCCTCGCCGCGGAAGAGGATCTCGCCGCGGGTGACGAACCCGGGCGGCGAGTCGAGGATGCCCATGACGGCCTGCGCGGTCACGGACTTGCCGGAGCCGGACTCGCCCAGCACGGCGAGCGTCTGACGGGGACGCACCGCGTAGGAGACCCCGTTGACGGCCCGCGCGACGCCGTCCCGGGTGCGGAACTCCACGTGCAGGTCGCGGACGTCGAGCAGGGGCGGCTCGTCCCGGGCTGCGGCTGCCATCGTTCCTCCGTCCATCAGCGCAGCTTGGGGTCGAGGGCGTCACGCACCGCGTCACCGAGCATGATGAAGGCCAGCACCGTCACGCTCAGCGCCCCGGCCGGCCACAGCAGCATGTGCGGTGCGTTGCGGATCTGGGTGGAGGCCTGGGAGATGTCGATGCCCCAGGAGACAGTGGGCGGTTTCAGCCCGACGCCGAGGTAGGACAGGGTGGCCTCCAGGGAGATGTACGTGCCGAGCGCGATGGTCGCCACGACGATGACGGGCGCGACGGCGTTGGGCGCGATGTGCCGCAGCAGCAGACGGGTGGTGCCGGCGCCGAGGGCGCGGGCGGCCTGGACGTAGTCGTTCTGCTTGGCGGTGATCACCGAGCCGCGGGCGATGCGGCCGATCTGCGGCCAGCCGAGCAGCACGATGAAGCCCACCACCGGCCAGACGGTGGTGCTGGTGACGACGGACAGGAAGACCAGGCCGCCGAGGACGATCGGGATGCCGAAGAAGATGTCGCTCACCCGGGACAGCACCGCGTCGGCCCAGCCGCCGTGGTAACCGGCGAGGCCGCCGAGCAGCGCGCCGAGCAGGGCCGCTCCGACGGTGGCGCAGACGCCCACGGTGACCGAGGCGCGCGCCCCGTGGACGACCCGGGTGTAGACGTCGCACCCCTGGGTGTCGAAGCCGAAGGGGTGGCCGGGCGCGGAGCCCTTCTGGGAGTTGTCCAGGTTGCAGCTGAGCGGGTTGCCGGGGGCGATGAGCTGTGGCCAGACGGAGATGACGACGAGGAAGAGGATCACCAGCGCGGCGATCACGAAGACCGGGTTGCGCCGCAGGTCCCGCCAGGCGTCCGACCACAGGCTGCGCGGCCGGTCCGCCCCGGGGAGGGCGGCCGGGGCGGGCGGCGCCGTTCCGGGGCCGGGCGCCCGCTCCAGGGTGCGTGCCTCGTCCTGCCCCAGGCCCATGGCGGCTCCCGTCCCGCCGGCCGGCTCCATGGCCTCGTCGGGGTGGTTGCGCGGCTCAGGCATAGCGGATCCTCGGGTCGAGGACGGCGTAGAGCAGGTCCACCAGCAGGTTCGCGAGGAGGAAGACGATGACCAGGATGGTCACGAAGCCCACCACGGTGGCCGAGTCGAGCCGCAGGATGCCCTGGTAGAGCTGGTAGCCCACGCCGTGGATGTTGAAGATGCGCTCGGTGACGATGGCCCCGCCCATCAGTGCCCCGATGTCGGTGCCGATGAAGGTGACCACCGGGATGAGGGAGTTGCGCAGCAGGTGACGCATGATCACCCGGCGGCGCGGCAGCCCCTTGGCGACGGCGGTCCTGACGTAGTCGGCGTGGACGTTCTCCACGACGGAGGTGCGGGTGAGCCGGGTGACGTAGGCGAGCGAGGTCAGGGCCAGCACGAGCGCCGGCACGATCAGTTCGTCGAACCGGGCCTCGGAGGAGACCGAGGGCGCGATGAGGTTCCACTTGACGCCGAGCAGGTACTGCAGCACGTAGCCGGTGACGAAGGTCGGCACGGAGATGACGACGAGGGTGCCGAGCAGCGTCGCGGTGTCGGCGGGACGGCCGCGGCGCAGCCCGGTGAGGACGCCGAGGGTGATGCCGATGACGATCTCGAAGAGGACGGCGAGGACCGTCAGCCGCAGCGTGACCGGGAGGGCGGTGGCCAGCAGCTCGGTGACCGGCTGGCCGTTCCACGCGACCCCGAAGTCGCCGCGGAAGATCTGCCCCATGTAGTGCAGGTACTGCTGCCACAGCGGGTGGTCCAGGTACAGGTCGTGGCGGATCTGCGCGGCCGTGGCGGGGTCGCAGGCGCGGTCCCCGCACCGGGCCTGGACCGGGTCGCCGAGCGCGTACACCATGACGAAGATCAGCACGGTGGTGCCGACGAAGACCGGGATCATCTGCACCAGACGGCGGATGACGTACCGTCCCATGGGCGTCAGCTGACCTTGATCTGGTTGTAGACGGGGACGCTGAAGGGGTTGAGGGCGACGGCGGAGAGCCGCCCGGACCAGCCCGCGCTGCCGTTCTGGTACCACAGGGCGATCGCCGGGACCTGCTGCGGCAGGATCCGCTCGGCCTGCTGGAAGGTGTCGACGGCCTTGGCGGTGTCGCTCTCGGCGTTCGCCCGGTCGACGAGCTCGTCGAACCGCGGGTCGCTGAAGTGCGCGTCGTTGGACGAGGCGTCGGTGTAGTACAGCGGCTGCAGGAAGTTCTGGATCAGCGGGTAGTCCATCTGCCACCCGGCCCGGAACGGGTTCTTCATCCGCTTGTTGACGATCTGGTTGCGGAAGTCGGCGAAGGTGCCGACGGGGTCCCCGACACAGGCGTCGTCCTTGCCCAGCGCGTTGTTGATGCTGTTGCAGACCGCGTCGACCCAGTCCTTGTGGGAACCGCTGTCGGCGTTGTACGTGATCCTCATGGTGCCTCCGGGGAGGCCGCCGCCCTCCTTGACCAGCTGCCTGGCCCGGGCGGGGTCGTAGTCGCACGTGCGGCCGCAGAGGGTGTCGTCGAAGCCGCCGTCCGCGCCGAGCACGGGTGAGGTCCAGTCCCGCGCCGGGATGCGGGTGTTCTGGAAGATCTGCCGGGTGATCTGCTTGCGGTTGATCGCCATGGAGATTCCCTGGCGGAGCTTCTCGGAGTTCTCGCCCGACCAGGCCTTGTCGTAGAGCGGGAAGGCGAGGGTCTGGATGATGCCGGCCGGGGTGTTGAGGTAGCGGCCCTCCAGGTCGCCCTTCACGTTCTTCAGCTGGGAGGCGGGGACGTCGTCGACCAGGTCGAGGTTGCCGGCCTGCAGGTCGGTGTAGGCGGTGGTGTTGTCCGTGTAGACCTTGAGGTCCACGCCACCGTTGACGGCCGCGTCACCGCCCTTGTACCCCGCCCACGTCCGCAGGCGCATGCCCTGGCCCTTGGTGTAGGACTCCACGCGGTACGGGCCGTTGCCGACGGGCTTGCGCAGCCAGGCGGCGTGGTCGGTGAAGAACGCCCGGGGCAGCGGCATGAAGGCGGCGTAGCCGAGGGTGTCGGGCCAGGTGGAGAACTTCTGGTTGAGCTTGACGGTGAAGTTCAGGTCGTCCTGCCTGGTCAGGCCGGAGAGCTTCCCGGCAGCCGGCCTGCCGGACCGAGGGTGGACCTTGTCGTAGCCCTCGACGTACCGGAAGAAGGACGCGTTGATCTGCTTGTTCGTCACCAGCGCCCCGTAGTTCCAGGCGTCGATGAACGAACCGGAGGTGACCTTCTCGCCGTTGCTGAAGGTCCAGCCGTCCTTGAGCCTGATCCTGAACGTCCGCTGGTCGGTGGTGGTGATCGCGTCGGCGATGACGTTCTCGGCGGCCGCCGTCCTCGGGTTGTACTTCTTCAGGCCGCGGAAGATCATGTCCAGCACCTTGCCGCCCTGCACCTCATTGGTGTTGGCGGGCTCCAGCGGATTCTGCGGATCGGTCCACGAGGCGCTGAACACCCCGGAGGCGCCGGTCGAGCCGCCTCCTGCGCCCCCGCAGCCGGTGGCCACCAGGGCGGCCACGGCCGTGCCGGCGGCCCACCTCGCCGCGCTCCGTCGCATCGGATGCCTCCTCGGGGAGCTCTCTACGCCATGAAGGACACGAGACTCACCATGACATCGCAAACCCATACATATTGCACAGCGGCTCACCGGCCCGGGGGTTCCCGAGGGGGGACAGAGGGTTTTCCCTATGCGCCGGCCCGTCAATGAGGGTTATCCCGATAGTCGGGTTAAATTTCGACCAAAAAAATAAAGGATCCATCACGACGAACCGGCGCTCGTTGACGCGGCCATAATTCGGTTGCGAAAGTCCCATCAACCCTTCAAGCCCGAGTGGAATGCGCACGACCTGCGCAGACGGCCCGGGTGCAAATGTTTCGGCCGTGCTACACAACTATGTCAGACGCGGCCGGCAAAGAAAGTTCAACCTTGTTATTTGTTCGAAACGAACCGACTGAGAGTGTGAGCCGTGGGCCGTTACCTGCTGCGCCGACTGATCAACCACGTGGCGCTGGTTCTCATCGCGGCTTCCCTCACGTACTTCCTGGCGGCGATCAGCCTCAACCCGCGGGCCAACTTCGCAGGCCGCAACCCCCCGGTGGCCGCGTCCTCTGTGACGGCCACCCTGAACGACTACAACCTCAACCCCGACACCCCGGTCGTGGTCCGCTTCGCCCACTGGGCGAACGGCGTGGCCCACGGGGACCTCGGACGGACCGTCACGGGCGGTGAGGTCAACGACGAGTTCGGCCGGCGCGTCGGGGTGAGCACGCGCCTGCTGCTGATCGCCACCATCCTGGGTTCCATCGGCGGTGTCCTGGTGGGCGCCTGGGGGGCCATCAGGCAGTACCGGACATCGGACCGGGTCACCACACTGGCGTCGTTCTTCGTGCTGGCCATGCCGGTCTTCGTGATCGCGGTGACCTTCAAGCTCTGGGCGATCGACATCAACGACGCCGTGGGCCACAAGGTCATCGAGTACACCGGCGAGTACGATCCCGGCCTGACCGGGACAGGGGAGATCCTCGCCAGCCGGCTGCAGCACCTGCTGCTGCCCAGCCTGACCCTGATCGTCATCCAGGTCGCCCTCTACAGCCGCTACCAGCGCAGCACCATGCTGGACGTCCTCGGGAGCGACTTCCTGCGCACCGCCCGGGCCAAGGGCCTGTCGCGGCGGGCGGCGCTGATGAAGCACGGCCTGCGCACCGCGGTCCTCCCGGTGGTCCCGCTGCTGGTCTACAACGTCGTCCTGCTCTTCACCGGCGCGACCTTCACGGAGAAGATCTTCGGCTGGCACGGCATGGGCGAGTGGCTGGTCAACTCCATCAGCACGAACGACGTCAACGCGGTCGCCGCCGTCGGCATGTTCACGGCGTTCGTGGTCCTGATCGCCGGCCTGCTGTCCGATGTGCTCTACGCGGCGCTCGATCCCCGCGTACGGGTGCGCTGAGACCCACCGCACCCCTCCGCCGCCCCGAAACCGCGTTCCCAGGAGCCTCCACCCATGGCCGTCCAGACCCCCTCCGTACAGCCTCCGGCGCAAGTGCCCGCCGCCGCGCCGGGCGACCAGCCCGCCAAGCGCCGCGCGAGCAGCCGGCTCCGGCTCACCGCCGTCCGCTTCGCGCGCAACCGCATGGCCCTGTTCGGCCTGGTCATGCTGGTCCTGCTCTTCCTGATGGCGTACGTCTCACCGCTGTTCTACAAGTGGGACTACACCGAACTCGACTTCACCGCCTTCCAGAAGCCGCCGTCGGCGAGCCACTGGTTCGGCACCGACCAGACCGGCTCCGACCTCTTCGCACTCACCGCGCGCGGTATGCAGAAGTCACTGGTCATCGGCATCCTGACCGGTCTCATCTGCACGTTCGTCGCCGCCGCGGTCGGCGCCAGCGCCGGCTACTTCGGCGGCTGGACGGACCGTTCCCTGATGTGGGTGGTCGACCTGCTGCTGGTCATGCCCAGCTTCCTGATCATCGCGGTGCTGTCGCCCCTGTTCCAGGGCACCACCTGGCTGGTGTTCGTGGTGCTGCTGGCGGCCTTCAGCTGGATGATCACCGGCCGGGTGGTCCGCAGCATGACGCTCACCCTGAAGGACCGTGAATTCGTCAAGGCCGCCAAGTACATGGGCGTGCCCGCGCCGGTCATCATCTTCCGGCACATCCTGCCGTCGATGGCCTCGATGCTGATCATCGACGGGACGATCCAGGTCGGCGCGGCGATCATCGGCGAGACCAGCCTGTCCTACTTCGGCTTCGGCGTGCAGTCCCCCGACGTCTCGCTGGGCACGGTCATCGCCACCGGCACCCCGGCGGCCCCGTCCTTCCCGTGGCTGTTCTACTTCCCGGCCGGCTGCCTGGTGCTGATCTGCCTGTCCATCGCCTTCATCGGCGACGGCCTGCGCGACGCCCTCGACCCCAACTCCAGCGGCGCCAAGGCCCGCGCACCCCGCACCACCAAGAAGAGCACGTCCAAGGAAGGACGCACGTCGTGAGCGAGACGCCCCCCGCCCTTGAGGTCACCGACCTCCACGTCTCCTTCCCGAGCGAGGCCGGGCCGGTCAGGGCCGTGCGCGGCGTGTCCTTCTCCGTGCGTCCCGGCGAGGTCCTCGGCATCGTCGGCGAGTCCGGATCCGGCAAGTCCGTCTCCTCCCTCGCGGTCCTCGGACTGCTCCCGGAGACCGCCGACATCAAGGGCTCGGTCAAGCTGCACGGCCGCGAGCTGCTGGAGCTGGACGACCGGGACATGACCGAGATCCGCGGCAAGGACATCGCGATGGTCTTCCAGGACCCGCTGTCCGCGCTGACGCCGGTCTACTCCGTCGGCAACCAGATCGTCGAGGCGCTGCGGATCCACCAGGACCTGGACAAGGACACCGCCCGCAAGCGCGCGATCGAGCTGCTGGACCTGGTGGGCATCCCGGACCCGGCGCGGCGCGCCGACGCCTTCCCCCACGAGTTCTCCGGCGGCATGCGCCAGCGCGCGATGATCGCCATGGCGATCGCCAACGACCCCGAGGTGATCATCGCCGACGAGCCGACGACCGCCCTGGACGTGACCATCCAGGCGCAGATCCTCGACGTCCTGAAGAAGGCCCAGGAGGTCACCGGCGCCGCCATCGTCATGATCACCCACGACCTGGGCGTGGTGGCCGGCTTCGCCGACCGGGTCCAGGTGATGTACGCGGGCCGCCCGGTGGAGACCGGGACCGTGGACGACGTCTACTACACCCCGCGCATGCCGTACACCATCGGTCTGCTCGGCTCGATCCCCCGGCTCGACGACGGCGGGCGCCACGCGCTGACCCCGATCGACGGCAACCCGCCCTCGCTGGTGGACCTGCCGACCGGCTGCCCCTTCGCGGCCCGCTGCCCCATCGCCATCGACGTGTGCCGGCGCATCGAGCCCGAGCTGACGGTGCGCGAGGGGGGCAACCACCCCACGGCCTGCCACCGCAGCCACGAGCTGGTGGCGGGCGGCTCCCTCGACCCCGCGACCATCTACCCGGTACCGCCCGTGCCGCAGGCCCCTGCCGACTCCGTGCCCCGCGCGGACCGCGCCCCGGTGCTGGAGGTCGACGGGCTGGTCAAGCACTTCCCGCTGCTCCACGGTGCGGTCATCAAGCGCAAGGTCGGCGAGGTCCGCGCGGTCGACGGCATCAGCTTCGACGTCCGCGAGGGCGAAACGCTCGGCCTGGTGGGCGAGTCGGGCTGCGGCAAGACCACGACACTGCTGGAGATCCTCGACCTGCCCTCCGGGCAGTCCGGCACGGTCACCGTCTTCGGCAAGGACATCCGGGGCCTGAAGGGCGCCGACCGCAAGGCGCTCCGTCGCGACCTTCAGGTGGTCTTCCAGGACCCGATGGCCGCGCTCGACCCGCGGATGCCGGTCGGCGACATCCTCGCCGAGCCCCTTAGGACCCACGGCTGGTCCCGGGACCGCATCGCCGCCCGGGTGCCGGAACTGCTGAACCAGGTCGGCCTCGACCCGGACCACGTGGACCGTTTCCCGGCGGAGTTCTCCGGCGGGCAGCGGCAGCGCATCAGCATCGCGCGGGCGCTGGCGCTGGAGCCCAAGCTGGTCGTCCTGGACGAGCCGGTCTCGGCCCTGGACGTGTCCATCCAGGCCGGTGTGCTCAACCTGCTGGACGAGCTCAAGGCGCGCATGAACCTGAGCTACCTCTTCGTGGCGCACGACCTGTCCGTCGTGCGGCACATCGCCGACCGGATCGCGGTGATGTACCTCGGCAGGATCGTCGAACTCGGGTCCGCCGAGGCCGTCTTCGAAGCACCCTCCCACCCGTACACCCAGGCGCTGCTCTCCGCGGTGCCGCTGCCCGATCCCCGCAAGGAGCGCGATCGCAGGCGCATCCTGCTCACCGGTGACCTTCCCAGCCCCGCGGACGTGCCGACCGGCTGCCGATTCCGCAACCGCTGCCCGAAGTTCGCCTCCCTCGACGAGTCCGACCGCGGCCGGTGCCGCGAGGAGGACCCGGCACCGACCGGACTGGCGGGCGACCACACCGCGGCCTGCCACTTCGCCGCCGCCGTCACCGTCGTGTGATTTCCCACCCCGTAAGAGGAGAGAGAGTCCGTTGAACAGAACACGTATGTCCGTCGCCGTGGTGGCGCTGGCCACGGCGAGCGCGCTGACCCTGACCGCGTGCGGCGGCGGGGACGGGAAGAGCGACGCCGCGTCCAAGAAGAACTCGGTGCCCAAGTCGAGCGCCAACAACATCAAGGCCACCGACCGCGACCAGCTCAAGCAGGGTGGCACCCTGAACTGGCCGCTGGGCGAGATCGCCGAGAACTTCAACTACAACCAGATCGACGGCACCCTGGCCGACGGCTACGACGTCGAGCGCGCCGTGATGCCGATCATCATGATGTCGGACGCCGCCGGCACGGTCACCCCGAACCCGGACTACCTGACCTCCGCCGAGGTCGCCGACACCGCCGGCAAGCAGGTCGTCACGTACAAGATCAACCCCAAGGCCAAGTGGTCCGACGGCACCCCGCTGTCCTGGAAGGACTTCGAGGCCAGCTGGAAGGCGCTGAACGGCAAGGACGCCAAGTACAAGATCTCCTCCAGCACCGGCTACGAGCTGATCAGCAGCGTCGCGAAGGGCGCCAACGACCAGGAGGCCGTGGTCACCTTCTCCAGCCCCTACGGTGACTGGAAGGGCCTGTTCAGCCCGCTCTACCCGGCCAAGGTCGTCGGCACCGCCGACGGCTTCAACACCGGCTACCTGGGCAAGTTCCCGGTCACCGCGGGCGCCTTCAAGTTCCAGGGCATCGACAAGACCACCAAGACCCTGACCGTCGTGCGCGACGACAGCTGGTGGGGCAACAAGGCCATCCTGGACAAGATCATCTACCGCGCGCTGGACTCGGACGCCACCGCCGGCGCCTTCGCCAACGGCGAGGTCGACTTCTTCAACGTCGGCCCCGACTCGGCCGCCTACAAGCAGGCCAAGGAGGTCAAGGGCGCCGACATCCGCAAGGCGGCCGGTCCCAACTACCGCCACGTCACCTTCAACGGTGCCCGCGGCGCGCTGAAGGACGTCAAGGTCCGCCAGGCCATCATGTCCGCCCTGAACCGGCAGGCCATCGCCGAGTCCGACCTGCAGGGTCTGGACTGGGACGCCAAGCCGCTGAACAACCACTTCTTCGTCACCAACCAGAAGGGCTACAAGGACAACTCCACCGGCATCGGCACCTTCGACCAGGCCAAGGCCAAGAGCCTGCTGGACGAGGCCGGCTGGAAGCAGAGCGGCGAGTTCCGCACCAAGGGCGGCAAGACCCTTGAGCTGGACTTCGTCATCCCGGCGAACGTCAGCACCTCCGCCAACGAGGGCAAGCTGATGCAGCCGATGCTCAAGGCGGTCGGCATCAAGCTGAACATCAAGTCGGTGCCGCTGCAGGAGTTCTTCGACAAGTACGTCAACACCGGCAGCTTCGACCTGACGGCCTTCTCCTGGCTCGGGACGTCCTTCCCGGTGTCGTCGACCAAGTCGATCTACGCCAAGCCCGTGGGTGACAACATCCAGCAGAACTACACCGGCGTCGGCAGCGACGAGCTGGACGCGGCCATGAACAAGGCCGCCGCCGACACCGACCCGGCCCAGGCGATCGACGACGCCAACGCCGCGGACCTGCTGATCTGGCAGCAGGCCAACCTGCTGCCGCTGTACCAGCGTCCCGACATCTACGCGGTGAAGAAGGACCTGGCCAACATCGGCGCCTACGGCTTCCAGGACCTGCGCTACGAGAACATCGGCTACCTGAAGTAAGCCGCGCCGGCTCCCGGCACCGCGTCCGCCCCGTCACCGCACCTCGGTGGCGGGGCGGACCGCTCTATATGCGTGGCCGAAGTGGGCGCCGCCATGGGACCGTTGACCGCCCCGCACGCCGCGGCCGGGTCTCCCGGCAGGACAGGATCCCCGCCATGCCCCTCGCGCGCTCCCGGCCCTTCGCCGACGTCTTCGCCCATTTCGGGGTGGCCGAGGGCGACCGTCCCGCCCGCTCGGTCCACCCGCACTCGCCGGTCTTCCGCTGCCGTGTGGCCGGTACGGAAGCGGCGCTGAAGAAGGCCGCATCGCCGCAGACCGCGGCGGCGGCCGTCGCCGGCTGGACGCGCGCGCTGGCGGCGCGGGGCGTCCCGGTGGTCACCCCGCTCGACGGGGCGGCCGCGAACCCGGCCAGGATCGGCGAGGGGGACTGGGTGGCCTACCCCTGGGTGGAGGGCCGGCCCTACCGCGGTACGGGGGCGGACATCGAGGCGGCGGGCGACCTGCTGGGACGGCTGCACGCCCACAGCGCCGACGGCCCCGCCGCGGTCCCCGCCTTCATCTGGCCGGACCACGAAGCGGCGGACCTCGAAGCCGAGCTCGACGCGCTGCGCCCCGCCCTGGCCCGCCACGCCCCGGCGGTCCGCGAGGCCGCGACGGCCCGGCTGGAGCTGTGGTCGCGGACCTTGATGACGCATCTGCTGCCCGCCCTGCGCGACGCGGGCCTGCCCCGTGTCGTCGCGTCGATGGACTTCAAGGCGAACAACCTGGTCTACGCCGAGGGCGGCCCGGTCCTGATCGACCCGGAGAACGCCGAGTACGCGCCCCGGCTGCTCGACCTCGCGCTGGCGCTGCTGCTCTTCCACACCGAGTCCCCGGGCGCCCCGCCGCGGCCGTTCACGCCCGGCGAATGGGCCGTCTTCCACGACGCCTACCGCCGCCACTGCACGCTGACCGCGGCCGAGGTGGCCCTGTGGCCGGTGGCCGTGCGCTACATGCAGGTCGAGTGGGGCATCTGGACGCTCCTGGACGCCACGGAGAACGACGACTGGGCCGACCCGCACCAGGGGGCCTTCCTCACCGCTCTCGCGCTCGCCGGGCCGGACGGCCGCCCCGTACGGCCGTGAACGCCCGAGGGGCACCCGCACGGCAATCGTGCGGGCGCCCCTCGTGGGTGGTGCGGGCGGTGCTCAGTTCACCGCGTGGACGACGTCCTTCTCCTCGGCGAAGTGGCACGCCGACTCGTGCGCGGCCGGGGTGTCCTCGCCCTTGAAGCGCTGCGGGATGGCCAGCAGCGGCTCCTCGGTGGCACACCGGTCCTGTGCCTTCCAGCACCGGGTGCGGAAGCGGCAGCCGGACGGCGGGTTGGCCGGCGACGGGACGTCACCGCTGAGGATGATGCGCTCGCGGTGCTCGCGCGCCTCCGGGTCCGGCACCGGCACGGCCGAGAGCAGGGCCTGGGTGTACGGGTGGGTCGGGTGGTCGTAGATCTCGGTGTCGGTACCGATCTCGGCCATCTTGCCCAGGTACATCACGCCGACACGGTCGGAGATGTGGCGGACGATCGACAGGTCGTGCGCGATGAAGATGTAGGAGAGGTTGAACTCGTCCTGCAGCTTCTCCATCAGGTTGATGACCTGCGCCTGCACGGAGACGTCCAGCGCCGAGACCGGCTCGTCGCAGATGATGATCTCCGGGTTGAGCGCCAGGCCGCGGGCGATGCCGATGCGCTGCCGCTGGCCGCCGGAGAACTGGTGCGGGTACCGGTTGATGTACTCCGGGTTCAGGCCGACGACGTCCAGCAGCTCCTGCACCTTGCGGCGCCGGTCGCCCTTCGGTGCCACCTCGGGGTGGATGTCGAAGGTCTCGCCGATGATGTCGCCGACCGTCATGCGCGGGTTCAGCGAGGTGTACGGGTCCTGGAACACCATCTGGATGTTCCGGCGCACGGCCTTCAGGGCGCGGCGGGACAGCTTGGTGATGTCCTGCCCCTTGTAGAAGACCTCGCCGGCGGTGGCCCGCTCCAGGTTCATCAGCAGCTTGGCGACGGTGGACTTGCCGCAGCCGGACTCGCCCACGATGCCCAGGGTCTCGCCCTGGTACAGGTCGAAGGAGATGCCGTCGACGGCCTTGACGGCGCCGATCTGCTTCTTGAAGAGGATGCCCTGGGTCAGCGGGAAGTGCTTGACCAGGTTGCGCACCTGGAGGATCGGCTCGCCCCGCTTGACCGGCTGCGCGATCGCGGCCTCGACCGCCGCCACCTCGTCGGAGACGGCCTCGTCGTTCTTGGTGACGTCAGCCATGGATCGTCTCCTTCCAGAAGTGGCACGCGCTGCCGCGGCCCGGCAGCTCGCTGCCGTCCTGCTCGGTCACCCGGTGCAGCGTGGGGACCTCGGTGCGGCAGATGTCCTGCGCCATCTCGCAGCGCGGGTTGAAGGCGCAGCCGGTGGGGATGCGCAGCAGGTTCGGGGGCAGGCCCTTGATCGCGTAGAGCTCCTGGCCCTTCTGGTCCAGGCGCGGGATCGACTCCAGCAGGCCCTTGGTATACGGGTGCGCCGGGCGCTTGTAGATCTCGTGGACCGGCGCGGTCTCGACGATCCGGCCCGCGTACATCACGGCGATCTTGTCCGCGACGTCGGCGACCACGCCGAGGTCGTGGGTGATGAGGATCAGGCCCATGTTGTACTCGCGCTGCAGGTCCGCGAGCAGGTCCATGACCTGCGCCTGCACCGTCACGTCGAGCGCCGTGGTGGGCTCGTCGGCGATGATCAGCTCGGGCTCCAGGGCGAGCGCCATCGCGATCATGATGCGCTGGCGCATACCGCCGGAGAACTGGTGCGGGTAGTCGTTGACCCGCTCCTTCGCCGCCGGGATGCGGACCCGGTCCATCATCTCGATGGCCTTGGCCTTGGCTTCCTTCTTGGACAGGCCCTGATGGACCCAGAACATCTCGCCCAGCTGGTAGCCGACGGTCAGCACCGGGTTCAGCGAGGACAGCGCGTCCTGGAAGATCATCGCGATCTTGCGGCCGCGGATCTTCCGGCGCTCCTCGCCCGACATCTTGAGCATGTCCCGGCCCTGGAAGAGGATCTCGCCCTGCGGGATCCTCCCGGGCGGCATGTCGAGGATGCCCATGATCGCCTGCGCGGTGACGGACTTGCCGGAGCCGGACTCGCCCAGCACTGCCAGGGTCTCACCGGCCGACACCGTGTAGTTCACACCGTTGACGGCCTTGGCGACGCCGTCACGGGTGTGGAACTCCACGTGCAGGTCGCGCACTTCCAGCAGCGGAGCGGCGGCGTCCCCGGTACGGGGCGCGGGCACGTCCGCGTTCTTGTCGATGGTGGTCACGTACGCCTCCCTCAGCGCAGCTTGGGGTCGAGGGCGTTGCGGACCGCATCGCCGAGCATGATGAACGCCAGGACCGTGATGCTCAGCATGATCGACGGGTACAGCATGATGTGCTGCGCCGTACGGATCTGCTGGGCACCGCCGGAGATGTCCTGACCCCAGGAGACCACGGACGTGGGCAGACCGAGGCCGAGGTAGGACAGGGTCGCCTCGGCCGAGATGTAACCGCCGAGCGCGATGGTGGCGACGACGATCACCGGGGCGACGGCGTTCGGAAGGATGTGCTTGAACAGGATCCGGGTGGTGCTCGCGCCCAGCGCCTGGGCCGCGTGCACGTAGTCGGCCTGCTTGATCGTGATCACCGAGCCGCGCATGACGCGGGCGATCTGCGTCCAGCCGAGGAAGGCCAGGGCGCCGGAGACCACCCAGACGGTGCGGTCGGTGAAGGAGTTCAGGACGACCAGCGTGCCGAGCAGGAAGGGCACCGCGAAGAAGACGTCGGTGAGCCGGGACAGGATCGTGTCGACCCAGCCGCCGAAGTAGCCGGCGATCATGCCGATCAGGCCGCCCAGCACGGTGACCAGGAGGGTCACGCTGACGCCGACCGTGATCGAGGCGCGGGTCCCGTAGATCACACGGGCGTAGACGCTGCGGCCCTGCCCGTCGTAGCCGAGCCACTCCGCGGAGAAGACCTTGCCGTACTCGGGCTTGCCCAGGTAGTGGTTCCGCAGGTCGGCGTAGGTCGGCGAGGCACTGGTGAACAGGCCCGGGAAGACCGCGATCAGCAGGAGGAGCAGGATCAGGATGCCGGAGACCACGAAGTAGGGGTTGCGGCGCAGGTCCCGCCAGGCGTCGCCCCACAGGCTGCGCGCCTTCTCCGCCGCGGGCGCGGGCCCGGTGGCGGCAGCGGCGTCCGCGGCCGTGGCCCCCATCGGGTCCGCGTTCTCGACGGCGGTCTTGGTGACGTCAGGCATAACGGATCCTCGGGTCCAGGACCGCGTAGAGCAGGTCGACGAGCAGGCTGGTGAAGAGGAACACCAGCACGAGGACGGTGACGAGGCCGACCAGCGTGGTCCCCTCACGGCGCAGGATGGACTCGTAGATCGTGCCGCCGACACCGTGGATGTTGAACAGGCCCTCGGTGACGACCGCGCCGCCCATCAGGGCGCCGATGTCGGTGCCGAGGAAGGTGACGACGGGGATCATCGAGTTGCGCATCAGGTGCACACCGATCACGCGGCGCCGGGGCAGGCCCTTGGCGATGGCGGTCCGCATGTAGTCGGCGCGCAGGTTCTCGGCTATGGAGGTACGGGTGAGGCGCGCCACGTACGCCAGCGAGAGCGCGGCCAGCACGATGGCGGGCATCAGCAGCTGGTTGTAGTTGCTGTCGTCCTGGACGTTCGGTGTCATCCACCCGAGCTGGAAGGCGAAGACCAGCTTGAAGATGAAGCCGAGGACGAAGACCGGGACCGAGATCAGCAGCAGGGTGAAGATCAGCACCAGCGAGTCGGCGAGCTTGCCCGCCCGCATGCCGGCCCAGACACCGAGGGCGATGCCCACGACCAGTTCGATCGCGAAGGCGAGCGAGGCGAGCCGGATCGTCACCGGGAAGGCCTCGCCGAGCACGTCCCGCACCGGCCGACCGCTGGCGATCTGGTTGCCGAAGTCGAAGTGCAGGATGATGCCCGTCATGTAATCCCAGTACTGCTTCAGGATCGGCTGGTCGAGACCGAGGTCGTGACGGATCCGCGCCACGGTCGCCGGGTCCGCGCCCTTGTCGCCGAAGAGCGCCCGTACGGGGTCGCCGGGGAGGGCGTAGACCATGAGAAAGATAAGCAGAGTCGTCCCGATGAAAACCGGGATCATCTGGAGCAGTCGCCGCGCGACGTAACGCCCCATCGTGCCTCCATGTCAGTCGCTGTGGCAGCAGAGATGGGCCCTTCCCCCGTCCTCCTCTTCGGGAAGACGGGAGAAGGGCCCCCCAGCCGTTGCCTGCACCCCGCGCGTCCGACGTCTCCGTCAGCCCCGCGCCAGCGTGCTCACTACGCGATGGTTACTTCTTGACCTCGACGCCGGTGAGGATCGGGTCACCGTTCTGGGCGTACTGGACGTTGGTGACGTTCTCCGAGTAGCCGGCGTTGACCTTGTAGTACCAGAGCGGGATGGCGGGCATGAGCTCGACCATCTTCTTCTCGGCTTCCTGGTACTCCTTGACCGACTCGTCGAGCGTGGCCGCGGTGTCGGCCTTCTTGATCAGCGCGTCCAGCTCCTTGTTGGAGAAGCCGGACTGGTTGCCCGCCGAGGTGGTGCCGTAGAGGTCACGGATGAAGTTGGCGTTCACGGGGTAGTCGAGCACCCAGCCACTGCGGTAGATCGACTTGACCTCGTGGGCCTCACGGGCGTCCAGGTCGCTCTGGAAGTCGGCCTTGGAGTCGCCGGCGCACTTGATGCCCGTCGCGTTGGTGATGCTGTTGCAGACGGCCTCCACCCACTCCTTGTGGCCGCCGTCGGCGTTGTACTGGATGGAGATCTTGTTGCCGGGGACGCCGCCGCCGGCCTGGATGAGCTCCTTGGCCTTCGCGGGGTCGTACTTGAAGACGTCGCCGCCCACGTTGTCCTGGTAGCCCAGCACGCCCTTGGCGACGAAGCCGGTGGCGGGCTCACGGGTGCCCTGGAGCACGGTCTTGGTGATGGTGTCGCGGTCGATCGCCATCGACAGACCCTGGATGACCTTGGGGTCGACGTTCTTCCACTGCTTGGAGTAGAAGGCCGGGACGATGGACTGGATGGCGGAGTACGCCTGGTCCACGGCGCGGTCGCCGAGGTCGTCGCGGTAGACCGGGAGGTCCTTCGGGCCGATCTGACGCAGGACGTCGACGTTGCCGGACTTCAGGTCCTCGTACGCAGCCTCGAGGCCGGTGTAGTTCTTGAAGATCACACCGCCGTTCTTCGCCTTGTCCGGGCCCTTGTAGCCGTCGAAGCGCTTGACCTCGATCTGCTTCTTGTGGTCCCACTTGACGAACTGGTACGGGCCGTTGCCGACCGGGTTCTCGCCCGCGGCCTTCGGGTCCTTGTAGAAGGACTCCGGCAGCGGCGAGAACACCTCGTAACCGAGCTTGTACACGAAGTACGGGATCGGGGTGGCGAGCTCGATGGTGAAGGTCTTGTCGTCGACGACCTTCAGGCCGGACATGGCGTCGGCCTTCGGCTTCGCACCCTCCTTCTCGGGGTGGACGTCCGCGAAGCCCTTGATGTCGGCGAACCACGACGCGTTGGTCTGGGCGTTGTTGATGTTGGCGGCCCAGTTCCACGCCTTGACGTAGGACTCGGCGGTCACCGGGGTGCCGTCGTGGAAGGTCCAGCCGTCCTTCAGGGTGACCGTGAAGGTCTTGTTGTCCTTGGTGTCCACCGACTTGGCGTTCACCATGACGATGTTGCCCTTGGGGTCGTAGTCCACGAGCTGCGCGAACAGCGAGCGGACGACGATGCTGCCGTTGGACTCCATGGTGTTGGCAGGCTGCAGGGGGTTCTGCGGCTCGCCGACCTCGACGGAGAACTTGCCGTTGGGGTTGACGCCGCCAGCGTCGTTGCTGCTGCCCTTGTCACCACCGCCGCCACCGCAAGCGGTAGCAGCCATAGCGACGATGATCGCACCTGCGACCCAAGTGGCGCTCTTGGCACCGCGCATGGGTTTGCCTCCTCAGGAGTCACTGTTCTTACGTGAAAGGGCCGGCCTCACTGACACCCCTGACAGTGATACCGGTCACCTGTGCTCGTGAGTCGGCGCTCCCCATAAGCGCTTGGACCCATTGACCCGAGCTCAACGGCTCCAACTATCGGTCACGTTGGGCCTACGAACCACACACTTACGATCTCGTTTTGGTCACAACCGGTCCAAAACAATCCCGCAATTCGGACATTTAGATTGTAGACAGACACCGACGAAACGGACTTGTAACACAAGTACCGGTGAACGTCGTCCGGTATCCGGACGTCGCAGGACTGAAATCCGGTTGCCCTCAAAGCGCGTAGATTCCACGCGAATGTACGTGCCTGACGGGCCGACAGGGAACGAGCTGTCGCGCCCACGCCACTGGCGCAACCGCGACACATCGCCGCGCCGGGAACCGAACCGCGCGCAACGGGCGGAGCCCCGGTGAGTTCGGTCACAACCGGCCCGGAAAGGGCCCTCGATGTGACCGCCCTCACGGAGAACGGCGCTCCACGCACGCCGTGATCGACGTGGATGTCCCGTGATGTCGCATCCGCGCCGCACTCGTCCGGGAGCGGCCGCGAAGCGGCCCGGCGCCCCCGTGGGACGGGGACGGCCGGGCCGGTGTCCGCGCAACCGCCGAGGGTGCGGTCCGCGCCGCCGGCGCGGACCGCAGGGTCCTCAGCGCTTGGCGCGGGAGGCGGTGCGGCCGCGCTCCTTCTGGTCCAGGACGACCTTGCGGATGCGGACCGTCTCCGGGGTCACCTCGACGCACTCGTCGTCGCGGCAGAACTCCAGCGACTGCTCCAGGGAGAGCTTGCGCGGCGGGACGATCGCCTCGAACGAGTCGGCCGACGAGGACCGCATGTTCGTGAGCTTCTTCTCCTTGGTGATGTTGACGTCCATGTCGTCGGCGCGGGAGTTCTCGCCGACGATCATGCCCTCGTACACCTCGGTGCCCGGGTCGGTGAAGAGCACACCGCGCTCCTGGAGGTTCGTCATCGCGAAGGCGGTGACGGCACCGGCACGGTCGGCGACCAGGGAGCCGTTGTTACGGGTCACCAGGGGGCCGAACCAGGGCTCGTGGCCCTCGTGGATGGAGTGGGCGATACCCGTGCCGCGGGTGCCGGTCAGGAACTCGGTGCGGAAGCCGATCAGACCGCGGGAGGGCACGACGAACTCCATGCGGACCCAGCCGGAGCCGTGGTTGGACATGTTGTCCATCCGGCCCTTGCGGGTGCCCATGAGCTGCGTCACGGCGCCCATGTGCTCCTCGGGCACGTCGATGGTGATGCGCTCGACCGGCTCGTGGACCTTGCCGTCGACCTCGCGGGTGACCACCTGCGGCTTGCCGACGGTCAGCTCGAAGCCCTCCCGGCGCATGGTCTCGACGAGGATGGCCAGGGCCAGCTCACCACGGCCCTGCACCTCCCAGGTGTCGGGGCGCTCGGTCGGCAGCACGCGGAGGCTGACGTTACCGATCAGCTCGCGCTCCAGGCGGTCCTTGACCAGGCGGGCGGTGACCTTGCGGTCCTTGACCGCCGACTTGTCGGCGCCCTTGCCGCCGGGGCCACGGCCGACCAGCGGCGAGGTGTTCGCACCGATGGTCATGGAGATCGCCGGCTCGTCCACCGTGATCAGCGGCAGCGCGATCGGGTTCTCCGGGTCCGCCAGCGTCTCGCCGATGGTGATGTCGGCGATGCCGGCGACGGCGCAGATGTCGCCCGGGCCGGCCTTCTCGGCGGGCTTGCGGGTGAGCGCCTCGGTCATCATCAGCTCGGTGATGCGGACGTTCGCGATCGAGCCGTCACGCTTGATCCACGCGACCGTCTGGCCCTTCTTGAGCTCGCCCTGCTCGACGCGGAGCAGCGCGATACGGCCCAGGAAGTTGTCGGCGTCCAGGTTGGTGACGTGCGCCTGCAGCGGGGCGGCCTCGTCGTACACCGGGGCCGGGACGTGCTCCAGCAGCGTGGAGAAGAACGGCTCCAGGCTGTCGCTGTCGGCGGGGACGGTGCCGTTCTCCGGCTTGGTCAGCGAGGCCACGCCGTCCCGCGCGCAGGCGTAGACGATCGGGAACTCGATCTGGTCCTCGTCCGCGTCCAGGTCCAGGAACAGGTCGTACGTCTCGTTGACGACCTCGTCGATCCGGGAGTCCGGGCGGTCGGTCTTGTTGATGCAGAGGATGACCGGCAGCTTCGCGGCCAGCGCCTTGCGCAGCACGAAGCGGGTCTGCGGCAGCGGGCCCTCGGAGGCGTCCACCAGCAGCACGACCGCGTCGACCATCGACAGGCCGCGCTCGACCTCGCCGCCGAAGTCGGCGTGGCCGGGGGTGTCGATGATGTTGATCGTGATGGGTTCGCCGCCACCCTTGGGGTGGTACTTCACGGCCGTGTTCTTCGCGAGAATGGTGATGCCCTTCTCGCGCTCCAGGTCGTTGGAGTCCATCATCCGGTCGTCCAGATGCTGGTGCGCGGCGAAGGCTCCGGCCTGCTTGAGCATGGCGTCCACCAGCGTCGTCTTGCCGTGGTCGACGTGGGCGACGATGGCGACATTACGAATGTCGTTACGCGTGGGCATACTGGGGCGCTTCTCCCGGGTAGGTAGGTGGGGCGGCGTGCCCTCGTCGGCACACCTAGCCCGCCGGGCGAGTCAAGCCACGGCCTCACCCCATGGTACGGGGCCCGGGCGGCAAGGGCCGCCCGGGCATGATCGTCCCGGGTCGGTCGGGGCCGGGCCGCCTCCCCGATCCGCAGGGCGGGGGGAGGACGGCACCTCGCACGGTGGAAGCGCGGGCCCGGCCACCGTGACGGACGTCACGTGTGCGGCCCTACTTCCTGAAGCCGACGTCCTGGAAGCGCGGCGTCGCGAAACCGAAGGCACCCGCGTTGAGGACGTCCTTGCGCAGGGCGACCAGCTCGGGGCGCTGGTAGAGGGGGATGGAACCCGCGGCCGCCCAGATCCGGGCGTCGGCGCGGGCGGCGAAGTCCCGGGCCTCGGCCGGGTCGAGCTCGCCGGCGGCCTGGTCGAAGAGCTGGTCGATGAGGTCGGTGCCGACCCGGGGGTAGTTCTGCTCGACCACCAGGGAGCCGTCCGGCGCGGGCTCGGGCTTGGCGAAGATCGGGCGGGTGTCGGTGGCCGGGAAGGCCGTGCCGGGCCAGCCGTACAGGGCGAGGTCGAAGTCGCCGGCCGCGATGTGGTCGCGGAAGAAGCTGTCGTCGGAGACCCGCTGCAGCTCGGTGCGCACGCCGATGCCGGAGAGCATCGTGGCGATGCGCTCGCCGACCGTGTTCAGGGTCGCCGAGGACTTGGGCAGGACGAAGCGCAGCGTCAGCGCCTTGCCGTTCTTGCGCAGCACCGTCTTGTCCGGTTCGACGACGCTGACCTCGACCTTGTGCGCGGGCGCCGCCTGGTTGCGTTCCGCCGCCCCGGCACCGCCGCCGCCCGCCCCGGCCCCGGGGTCCAGGGCGGTGCGCTGCCAGCCCGCGTCGGCGAGCAGGGCGCGGGCGGCCTTCGTGTCGGACGTGCCCAGGGCCGAGCTGTGGTCGGCGTACCCGGCCTGGGTGAGCAGCAGCAGGTGGTTGCCGAGCGGTTCGTCGGGCAGGCCGAGGGGCGCCAGCACCGCCTTGGCGATGGCCCGGCGGTCCACCGCGCGGGCCACGGCGTGCCGCACCTGCTCGTCGGCGAGCGGCCCGGTGGAACCGTTGAGGGCGAGCTGCGTGTAGGAGGCGGCGCGCGTCCGGTAGACGGCCACGTGCTTGCCGGTCACGTCACGGTCGACCTCGGCCACGTCCAGCGCGCCGGAGGCCAGGTCGGCGGCCCGCTGGTGGGCGGGCGTGGCGGCGAGGACCAGCTGGGACAGCTTGGCGCGGTCGCCCCACCACTTGGTGTTGCGGACCAGCGTGACGGACTTCCCGCTCGCGCTGCGGACGGCGAAGGGCCCGCCGGCCACCGGCAGCTCGCGGCGCGCCCCCTCGTTGAAGGCCTTGGCGGTGCCGGTGACGGCCTTGGGGTACAGCGGGGTGAACAGCGACTGCCAGTCCGCGTACCGCTTCTCGAAGGTGACCTTCACCTCGTGCGCGTCCTTGCCGGCCTTGACCGAGGAGATCCGGTCGTACCCGGCGTTGCGCGCGGTCCAGTAGGCGTCCTCGGTGCCGCGCAGCGCCTTCCACTGGGCGGCGAAGTCGGCGGCGCCGATCGGGCGGCCGTCGCTCCAGACCGCCTTGGGGTTGAGCCGGTACGACACGACCTGCTGCGGCTCGCTCCGCACCACCGTGGCCGACCGCAGCAGGTCGGTGTCCAGGTACGGGCGGCCCTTCCCGTCCAGCCGGAAGGCGGCGGGCAGCACGGCCGCGGCGACCAGGGCGGTGGCGTCGTTCGCCCCGGACTGGAACGCGTTCAGGGTGCCGGGCGCCGCGTCCACGGCCCAGCGCAGGGTGCCTCCGTCGCGCACCCCGTCCCGGGGCGCCGAGGCAAGGTCGGTCCCTGCGAGGGGGTCGTCCTTGCCGGCGGAGCACCCGGCGGAGGCGGCGACCACGGCGGCGAGTGCCACGGCGGTCGCGGAGCGGATCAAGGTGGCGCTGCGGGCCATGCGTGCGTACCTCCGCGAGGGGGCCATGATCACAGGACGGCCTATTTGCCGCTTATCGCACCTACTGAAAGCCATTCCGCGACCGCGGACGCCGTCGACACGTCGCGTGCCCCCGCCTCCCACCCGCCCGGCGCAACGCCTGCGCGGGCCCCGGCCCCGTGCGCCGGACACCACCCCCGCACGGGTGCGCGGCCTTCGGGGGAATCACGCGCCACGGCGCGTTCGCACCGGGCGCGCGCCACCCGTAGGTGGGACAATCCCTGCAGATCTCTTCCCAAGCGCGACTGTGACGCGCGACACTCGCTTGGCGTTAGCGTCGTGCACCCGCAACGTGGCGGAGGTGAGGACAGCCATGTCCCTGCAGGACGAACTTGCATCGGTACAACGCCGGCTGGATGAACTGGGCCGGGCCGTGTCCAAGCTGGAGCAGCACGTCGGCGACAGCCTGGACATGAGGCGTGTCCGTGCCGACACCAAGCACCTCAGCGACGACCTCGCGCTGCTGCGCGACAGCGTCGGCACCACCCCGGCCGGGCAGAAGGCGCGGCAGGAGATGGTGACGATCCCGGATACGCCGTACGACCCCAGTCTCTGGTCCGGCGCGGAAGACGAAGGGCTGGGGGCGCCGGACCGCCGAGCGCCCTAGGAGTAGTCCTTGGCCACCGACACACAACCGCCCGCTCCACCGACACCACCCGCTCCACCCGCGCGCCACGGCGTCCTTTCCGCCGGGCGCGCGGCCATTCCGGCACGACACCTGCGCACCGACCGCTGGTGGCTGCAGCCGCTGCTCACCGCGCTCGGCCTGGGCGCCTTCGTCGTCTACTCGACGTGGCGGGCCTTCGCGAACGCGCACTACTACGCCGAGCCGTACGTCTCGCCGTTCTACTCGCCCTGCCTGGGCTCGAACTGCGTGGACATGCCGCTCGGCGCACGCTGGCCGCTGTTCGGCGACTGGTGGGGGCTGTCCCCCGCCCTGCTGGTGCTGATCTTCCCGCTGGGCTTCCGGCTGACCTGCTACTACTACCGCAAGGCGTACTACCGCGGCTTCTGGGCCTCGCCACCCGCCTGCGCGGTGGCCGAGCCGCACGAGAAGTACACCGGTGAGACGCGGTTCCCGCTGGTCCTGCAGAACATCCACCGGTACTTCTTCTACTTCGCCATCCCGGTCGCCGGGATCCTGACCTACGACGTCGTGCTCGCCTTCCGGGACGAGCACGGGGCGTGGGGCCACATGGGCCTCGGCACCCTGGTGCTGCTGGTGAACATCGCCCTGATCTGGGCGTACACCTTCTCGTGCCACTCCTGCCGGCACATCGTCGGCGGCCGGCTGCGGCACTTCTCCCGGCATCCGGTGCGCTACCGCATGTGGACCTGGGTGGGGAAGCTCAACTCCCGCCACATGCTGCTGGCCTGGCTGTCGCTGGTGAGCGTGGCGCTCGCCGATCTCTATGTCTACCTGGTCGCCAGTGGGGCGTTCGACGATCCGAGGTTCTTCTGATGGCACAAGTCGAACGGCACGCGTACGACGTCGTCGTGGTCGGCGCGGGCGGGGCGGGGCTGCGCGCCGCCATCGAAGCGCGCGAGCAGGGCATGCGCACCGCCGTGATCTGCAAGTCGCTCTTCGGCAAGGCGCACACGGTGATGGCCGAGGGCGGCATCGCCGCGAGCATGGCCAACGTCAATCCGCACGACAACTGGCAGGTCCACTTTCGCGACACCATGCGCGGCGGGAAGTTCCTCAACCAGTGGCGGATGGCGGAACTGCACGCCCGCGAGGCGCCGGACCGGGTGTGGGAGCTGGAGACCTGGGGGGCGCTCTTCGACCGCACGAAGGACGGGAAGATCTCCCAGCGCAACTTCGGCGGTCACGAGTACCCGCGCCTGGCGCACGTCGGCGACCGTACGGGCCTGGAGCTGATCCGCACCCTCCAGCAGAAGATCGTCTCGCTGCAGCAGGAGGACTACCGGGAGCACGGGGACTACGAGGCCCGGCTGAAGGTCTTCCAGGAGTGCACGGTCACCCGGGTGCTCAAGGACGGCGACCGCGTCTCCGGGATCTTCGGCTACGTCCGCGAGTCGGGGCGCTTCTTCGTCGTCGAGGCGCCGGCCGTGGTGCTGGCGACCGGCGGCATCGGCAAGTCCTTCAAGGTGACGTCGAACTCCTGGGAGTACACCGGCGACGGGCACGCACTGGCGCTGCTGGCCGGGGCACCGCTGATCAACATGGAGTTCGTGCAGTTCCACCCGACGGGGATGGTCTGGCCGCCGTCGGTGAAGGGCATCCTCGTCACCGAGTCGGTGCGCGGCGACGGCGGGGTGCTGCGGAACTCCGAGGGCAAGCGGTTCATGTTCGACTACGTCCCGGACGTCTTCAAGGAGAAGTACGCCCAGAGCGAGGACGAGGGCGACCGCTGGTACGAGGACCCGGACAACAACCGCCGGCCCCCGGAACTGCTCCCCCGCGACGAGGTGGCCCGCGCCATCAACTCCGAGGTCAAGGCCG
The DNA here is from genome assembly GCF_033792725.1 of Streptomyces sp. PA03-5A. Lineage (NCBI taxonomy): Bacteria > Bacillati > Actinomycetota > Actinomycetes > Kitasatosporales > Streptomycetaceae > Streptomyces > Streptomyces sp. PA03-5A. The sequence continues at coordinate 157,342 of NZ_JARAVL010000021.1, forward strand.
GCCGTGGTTCCCCGCACGGCGGGGTCTTCCTGGACGTGTCGACCCGGCTGCCGGCCGAGGTCATCCGGCGCAAACTGCCCTCGATGCACCACCAGTTCAAGGAGCTTGCGGACGTCGACATCACCGCCGAGGCCATGGAGGTCGGCCCCACCTGCCACTACGTGATGGGCGGCGTGGACGTCGACCCGGACTCGGCTGCGGCGACCGGGGTGCCCGGGCTGTTCGCGGCCGGCGAGGTGGCCGGCGGCATGCACGGCTCCAACCGGCTGGGCGGCAACTCGCTCTCGGACCTGCTGGTCTTCGGGCGCCGGGCGGGCCTGCACGCGGCGCAGTACGCGGCCGGGACCGGCGGCACGCGTCCGGCCGTCGCGGAGTGGCAGGTCGACGCCGCCGCGGCGGAGGCGCTGCGGCCGTTCAGCGCGGAGGCCGGGGCCGTGCCGGACGAAGTCCCGGAGAACCCGTACACGCTCCACCAGGAACTGCAGCAGACCATGAACGACCTGGTCGGCATCATCCGCCGGCAGGGCGAGATGGAGGAGGCGCTGACCCGGCTGGACGCGCTGCGGGTACGGGCCCGGCGGGCCGGCGTCGAGGGGCACCGGCAGTTCAACCCGGGCTGGCACCTCGCCATCGACCTGCGGAACATGCTGCTGGTCAGCGAGTGCGTGGCCCGGGCGGCGCTGGAGCGCACGGAGTCCCGGGGCGGCCACACCCGCGACGACCACCCGGAGATGGACCGCCGCTGGCGCAAGCTCAACCTGGTCTGCGAACTGGCCGAGCCGGCGGACGCGTTCGGCGAGGTGTCGGTCACGCGGCGCGAGATGGACCCGATCCGGCCCGACCTGCTCGCGCTCTTCGAGAAGGACGAGTTGCTGAAGTACCTGACGGACGAGGAGCTGGACCGGTGAGCACGTACACGGCGCACTTCAGGGTCTGGCGTGGCGACGCGGACGGCGGCGGGCTGCAGGACTACCAGGTCGAGGTCCACGACGGCGAGGTGGTCCTCGACATCATCCACCGGCTGCAGGCGACCCAGGCGGGCGACCTGGCGGTGCGGTGGAACTGCAAGGCCGGAAAGTGCGGCTCGTGCAGTGCGGAGGTCAACGGCAGGCCGCGGCTGATGTGCATGACCCGCATGTCGGTGTTCGGCCGGGACGAGACCATCACGGTCACGCCGATGCGGACCTTCCCCGTGGTGCGGGACCTGGTGACGGACGTGTCCTTCAACTACGAGAAGGCGCGGGAGGTGCCGTCCTTCGTCCCGCCCGAGGGCGTGGCGCCGGGCGAGTACCGGATGCTCCAGGAGGACGTGGAGCGCTCGCAGGAGTTCCGCAAGTGCATCGAGTGCTTCCTGTGCCAGGACACCTGCCACGTGGTCCGTGACCACGAGGAGAACAAGAAGGCGTTCGCCGGTCCGCGCTTCCTGATGCGGGTGGCGGAGCTGGACATGCACCCGCTGGACGCGGCGGAGGAGCAGGGCCTGGACCGCAAACGGTCCGCCCAGGACGAGCACGGGCTCGGCTACTGCAACATCACCAAGTGCTGCACCGAGGTCTGCCCCGAGCACATCAAGATCACCGACAACGCGCTCATCCCCCTCAAGGAGCGCGCGGTGGACCGCAAGTACGACCCGCTGGTCTGGCTCGGCAACAGGATCCGGCGCAGGAGCTGACCCCTGCGGTACTCCCCCGCGGTGGAGGCGCTGCTCAGAAGAGGCTGAGCAGCGCCTCTATCGTGTCCTCGCCGGTGCTGCCCTCGCCGTCCGAGGGCAGGTCCAGCTCGAACCAGACGGTCTTGCCCCGGTGGGTGCGCCGGGAACCCCAGCGGGTGCTGAGCAGGGAGACCAGCTGCAGTCCGCGGCCGCCCTCGTCGGTGGCCCGGGCGCGTCGGCGGCGCGGCTGGGCGAGCGCGTCGTCCCAGACCTCGCACACCAGGGTGCGGTCGCGCAGCAGGCGCAGCCGGATGTCGCCCTGGCCGTGCCGCAGGGCGTTGGTGACCAGTTCGCTGACGAGCAGTTCGGTGGTGTCGACCAGCGCGGCCAGGCCCCAGGCGACCAGGCAGTCGCGGGCGAGCTCGCGTGCGCGGGCCACCGAACGGGGGTTGGGCTCCAGCGTCCAGTCCCCCACGGAGTCCTCGGGCAGGCCGTGGACGCGCGCCATGAGCAGGGCGATGTCGTCCTCGCCGTGGGCGGTGTCGAGCCGGGCGAGTATGTGGTCGCAGACGTCCTCCAGCGGGCGCTGGGGTTCGTCGAGCGCGGCACGGAAGGCGCGCAGGCCCTCGTCGAGCGGGTGGTTGCGGGACTCGACGAGACCGTCGGTGTACAGGGCCAGGAGGGCGCCGTCCGGCAGGTCGACCTCGACCTCCTCGAAGGGCTCGCCGCCGACGCCCAGCGGCATGCCGGTGGGCACCTCCAGCATCATGGCCTGCTCGCCGGGTTCGACCAGGACCGGCGGCAGGTGGCCGGCGTTGGCGATGGTGACCCGCCGGGTGATGGCGTCGTAGACGGCGTAGACGCAGGTGGCGAGGTAGACCTCGGACAGGTCCGAGCCGTCGGCCTCCTTGCCGCGCCGGTTGCTGCGGCCGTCGCCGCTGCCCCCGAGGCCGCGGGCGACCTCGTCGAGGGCGGAGAGCACGTCGGCGGGCTCGATGTCCAGGAGCGCCAGGGTGCGTACGGCGGTGCGCAGCTCGCCCATGGCGACGGCGGCGCGCAGTCCGCGGCCCATGACGTCGCCCACGACGAGCGCGGTGCGGTGGCCGGGGAGCTCGATGACGTCGAACCAGTCGCCGCCGACCTCGGTCTCCATGTTGCCGGGCAGGTAGCGGCAGGCGATGTCGAGCCCGGCGGCCTCGGGGTTGCCGGGCGGGAGGAGGCTGCGCTGCAGGATGAGGGCGCGTTCGTGCTCGCGCCGGTAGAGCCGGGCGTTGTCGATGAAGACGGCGGCGCGGGCGGCGAGTTCCTCGGCGAGCATCCGGTCGCGCTCGGAGAACGGTTCGCTGCCCTTGGCGCGGGCGAACTGGACCAGGCCCAGGACGGTGTCGCGGGCGACGACGGGCACGGCGAGGGTGGACTGCACCAGGCCCCCGCCGAGTTCGCCGAGCTCCACCTCCGGATCGCCGCCGTCGGCGCCTATGACCTGGGTCTGGGCGGTGCGCAGGGCGCCCGCCCAGGGGGAGTTGAAGGGGTAGCGGTGGACGGCGCCCACGGAGACCGGGCCGCCCGTGTGGCCGCCGTCCAGGGGGGCGACGGGCGCGTCGGAGACGGCGCTTGCGAAGGCGACCCGGCGGACCTCGCCGCTGCCGTCCGCGGTGCCGACCGGGCCCTCCTCGCCGACCAGGAGCGCCTGGTAGAGGTCGACGGAGGCCAGGTCGCAGAAGTGCGGCACGGCGACGTCGAGCAGTTCGCGGGCGGTGGTCTCCAGGTCCAGGGAGCTGCCGATGCGCCGGCTGGCCTCGTTGAGCAGGGCCAGGTTGCGCCGGGTGTGCGCGGCCTCCCGCTCGGCGCGCTGGCGTCCCGTGACGTCCTGGGCGAGGCCGGCGACGCCGATGGGGCGGCCGCTGCCGCTGTGCAGCCGGTACAGCGAGATCGCCCAGCGCCTGCGGTTGTTGGCGCCGGACCCCGAGGAGACGGTGCCGACGATCGTCATGTCGAGCACCGGGTCGCCGCTGTCGAGCACCTGCTTGAGCGCGGCGGTGAGCCGGTCCGCCTCGACGCGGGAGAGGAAGTCGTGCGGGGTGCGGCCCCGGTGGTCGCCGGGGCTGCGGCCGAAGACGGTGGCGAAGCGCTGGTTGACGCGGAGCAGCTTGAGGTTGGTGTCGAAGAGGATGAAGCCCATCGGCGACTGGCCGAACACCGCCTGCGAGGAGGCGAGATCGGTCTCGATCTGACGCAGGACGCGGACGTCCACGGCGATGCAGAGCGCCCCGCGCCCGCCGGTCTCGCTCCGCGAGGGCATGACGTAGACCTCGGCCAGGCCCTCCTGGCCGGCTTTGTCGCGGTACGGCACGGTGCCGATCCACTCGCGCCCGTCGAGGATCTCCGCGATGCGCTCGTGCGCCCGGGTACGCCGGTCCTCGGGGACGAAGGCGGTGATCGGGTCCTGGCCCAGCGCCTCGGAGGCGGGTACGCCGAAGAACTCCTCGGCGCGCTCGCTCCACTGCTCGATCCGCCCGTCGGGGCCGAGGGAGAACGAGGCCACCCGGATGTAGTCGTAGAGGGAGCCGGGCGGACTGGACTGCCAGGCGCTCTGTGTCACGGCCTCAGGGTTCCGGGGCCCAACAACCCCCGACGGCTCATCGTTCACGCCCGACCCCTCCAGCTCACACATACGGACCGGCTGGTGCCGAGTATTCAGCATTACCCCCGTTCCGCACATGCACTTGTCGATCACAGCATCATCTCGAGGCGTACGAATTCCGCCGACGCCCCACTTCAACTACCCTGCTCCGGCCCGCCGAACCGTGCGTGACCGGTCATCCGCGCGGGCCGCCCGGGGCGGTCACCGGGGCGGGGAGGGCGAGCTCGAACCAGACCGTCTTCCCCAGCGGCCCGTGCCGCGTGCCCCAGCGACGGGAGGTGCGGGCGACCAGTTGCAGCCCGCGGCCGCCCTCGTCCTCCTCGCCCGCGGCGCGCCGGCGGGGCGGGTCGGGCAGCGGATCGGAGACCTCGACCAGCAGCGAGGTGCCGCGCACCATGCGCACGCCGATGGGTCCGCGGGCGTACCGCAGGGAGTTGGTGACGAGTTCGCTGACGAGCAGCACGGTGACGTCGGTGAGGTCGCGCAGCCCCCAGTCCCGGAGGGTCTCCCGTACCTGGCGCCGGGCACGGCGGACGGCGCTCGGCTCGGCCGCGAACGTCCAGTGGGCGGTGCTGCCCTCCGGGAGGCCGCCGAGGCGGGCCATGAGCAGGGCCACGTCGTCGGGTTCACGGCCGTGGGCGAGGGTGGCCAGCAGGTCGTCGCAGGCCTCCTCCAGGGAGCGCAGCGGACGGCGGGCGAGCACCGACCGGAGCCGGTCCATGCCGATCCCGATGTCCTCGCCGCGCGCCTCGACCAGGCCGTCGGTGTAGAGCACGAGGACGGAGGAGTCGGGCACGTCGAGCTCGACCGACTCGAAGTCCACGCCGCCGACGCCCAGCGGCACCCCGGCCGGGGAGTCCAGCAGCCGGGCCCGGCCGCCCCCGTGGGCGCCGGGCTCCACCAGGACCGGCGGCGGGTGCCCGGCGCGGGCCACGACGAGCCGCCGGGTGGAGGGGTCGTAGACGGCGTAGACACAGGTCGCGGTCCAGCCCTCGGCGGTGCCCGCGGCCAGGTCGTCGCCGAGGTCGTCGACGCGGCGCAGCAGTTCCTCCGGCGCCATCTCCAGGGCGGCAAGGGTCCGTACGGCGGTGCGCAGCCGGCCCATCGTGGCGGCGGCGCGCAGCCCGTGGCCGATGACGTCCCCGACCACGAGGGCGACCCGGCCGCCGGCGAGCGGGATGACGTCGAACCAGTCCCCGCCCGCCGCCGCCCCGGTGCTGCCGGGGACGTAGCGGAAGGCGAGGTCGACGCCGGGCGGCTCGGGCACGCTCTGCGGCAGCAGGCTGCGCTGCAGCATCAGGGCGCCCTCGCGTTCGCGGATGTAGAGGCGGGCGTTGTCCAGGGCGGCGGCGGAGCGGTCGCACAGTTCCATGGCGAGGGCGACGTCGTCGGCGTCGAAGGGTTCGCGCCCGCCGGCGCGGCTGACGACCAGCAGCCCGAGGACGATGCCGCGGGCCCGCAGCGGGGCGACCATCAGCGAGTGGATGCCGAGGTCCAGGGCGGCCTGCACCTTGGGGTCGCCCGGGAAGGTGGCGACGGTGTCGCGCAGTTCGTCCGCGCTGCGCACCAGGGCGGGCCGCGCACTGTGCAGCACGGAGCCGAAGACGGACGCCCGGTCGACCTGGATGACCTTGCCGATGCCGATCATCCGGTCGACCAGGGGGCCCTCCTTGGCCGCCCCGATGCCGAGCTGGCGCATCTCGGTGCGCTCCCCGTACGGGGCGCCGGGCAGCTCCCCGCCGTCCGGCACGGCCGCGTGCAGGATCACCCCGCTGTAGTCGCTGAACCGCGGCACGACGGTCCTGGCCAGTTCCTCGGCGATCCGCCGTACGTCCAGCAGGTCCGCCAGGCGTGAGCCGACGTCGTTGAGCAGCGCCAGCCGGCGCCGGGCCCGCTCGATCTTCTCGGCGCTCTGCTGGCGCTCCGTCACGTCCATCACGGTGCAGCTGATGCCCAGCACCCGGCCCGCCCGGTCCTCCAGCCGGTGGTACGACACCGAGCGCCACCCCCCGGCCGGGCCCGGCACCACGACGTCGATGACCGCGCGCCCGGTGGCCAGCACGTGCCGCTGGAGGGTGGCGAGCTCGTCGGCGGCCTCGGCGGCCACGATCTCCTCGACGCGGTGCCCGAGGGTGTCCTGGGCGGGGACGCCGTTCATCCGCGCGAGGGCCTCGTTGACACGGACGTAGCGCAGCTCGGTGTCGAAGATCGCGACGCCGAGGGGCGAGGAGCCGAAGAGCGAGTCCAGTGCCGCCAGGTCGTGCTCCATGCTGCGGATCCGGCTGGTCTCGGCGATCGACACCAGGACGAAGGGCCGGCCGTCGCCGTCCACGAGGAGCGAGGCGCGCGCCTCGACCTGCACCTGGTGGCCGTCGCGGTGCCGGACGGAGAGGATGCCCTCCCAGCGGCCGGTGCGCAGCAGCTCGGCGAGGATGCGTTCGGCGGGACCGGGGCGGGGCACGGAGGCCGTCCGGCGGGCGGCGGGCGGTGTCCTCCACGGCCGGCCGTCCTCGCCGGGGCCGATCAGGGCGGAGACCCGGCGGCCCACGATGTGCTCGCCCGCCCAGCCGAGCATCTCCTCCGCGAGCGGGCTCCAGAGCAGGACGCGGCCGGAGGTGTCGAGCATGACCACGGCCAGCCGCAGTGTGTCCAGGAGCCTCCCCGAAGCGGTGGGCCCGCCCGGCGCCGGTCCCGCGGGTCCGGGCTGGAGACCGGCGTGGGCACGTCCGTGCCCGGCCGGGGACTCGGGGGGTCCCGGGTCCTCGCCCTTGCCTGTGCCGTCCTCGCTCCCGCTCACGTGTGGGGACCCCAGACCATTGCAGGGCCACCGGCTCAGGGCCGGCCGACCGTCGGCGGATCAATCCCCCCATACCCGATATTCCGCGCCGCATATCCGTCCTGGCGCGCCGTGGGGCGGTCCCGGGGAAGCCGGGTCGGTCAGCCCGGGGTCGGCCCCTGGACGGCCCGGGCCGCCGCCCAGGCGGCCGCGGGACGGTCCTGGTCGAGCCAGTCGACCTCGTCGAGACGGTCGGGCGTGAGCCAGCGCAGCTCGTCGTGGTCCTCCAGCGGCCGGGGCTCCCCGGACAGGATGCGGGCCGTCCACACCTGCAGGACGTAGCCGCGACCCAGTGGCCATTCGCCGGGGACCCGCTCCAGCGCCTCGGCCTCCACGCCCAGTTCCTCGCGCAGCTCACGGGTCAGCGCCTGCGGCGCCGTCTCCCCGGGTTCGAGCTTGCCGCCGGGCAGTTCCCACCGCCCCGCCAGCTCCGGCGGCGCACTGCGCCGCGCCGCGAGCAGCCTGCCCCGGTCGAGCACGGCCGCGCCGACCACCACCGTCACGTCGTGCGTCGTCATGGGCGGCACCCTATCCGTGGCGGCTGTCCGCGGCGGCCGTCGGTGGACGGCTACGACGCGCGGCGGTCGATCCGCTCGATGAGGTACAGCTGCTTGTGGCCGCGCGCGTCCAGGGTGTCGGCGACATGTTCGGCCTCCTGCCGGGTGGCGTAGCGGCCGACCCGGTATCGGTTGCCGTTGTCGTCCTGACGTATGACGACCCAGACCAGCTCGCTCATCGGATGTCCTCCAGGTGCGCCACGTTGGCCCGGTCGTCGTCCTCGCCGCTCGGGACGCCGGCGAACCAGGCGTCGAGGATCTCCTTGAGCAGGGGCTCGCTGGTCAGACGCAGGCTCAGGGCGAGGGCGTTGGCGTCGTTCCACTTGCGGGCGCCGTCCGCGGAGTAGGCGTCGACGCACAGGGCGGCACGGACGCCGGACACCTTGTTGGCGGCGATGGCGGCCCCCGTGCCCGTCCAGCAGCACACGACGGCCTGGTCCGCGCGGCCCTCCGCGAGGTCCCGGGCGGCGCTCTCCGCGCTCCACGCCCAGTCCTTGCGGTCGCCGGCGCGCAGGGCGCCGTAGGCGATCACGGTGTGGCCGCGGCGGCGCAGTTCGTCGACGACCAGCCGCGCAACGGGCTCGTCCATGTCCGAGGAAACGGCGATGCGCATATGCCGGAGCCTACGCCCGAACGTGACGCGCCGGACACGTTCGGGCAGTATTCGACTCGATCGGGCCATGTTCGATTGGGAGTTGACTCAGAAGGGGCTCTTGTCCGCGCCTCGCGCGCATCGGCGCGCGCCCCGGAGCCGCCCTGCACACCCCGCGCACCGCCGGCGCCCCGCGCCCACGCGGCCCACCAGCGGATTTGCGGACACCGGCGCGGAAGCGGCGCTGCCCGCCTCGCCCGGCGCCCGGGCGGCGTCACTTCACCGGCATCCGGTACGACACCCGGTAGCGGTCGGCCGGGATGACGATGTCCGCGGTCTCGACGGGGAGCCCGGAGGCGTAGTACGTCCGGTGGATCTCGATGACCACGTGACCGGGCACCCCGCCCAGCACCGCGGTCTCCTCGGCGAGTCCTGGCCGGGCGCCGACGTCCTCGGCCACGTTGTCGACCACGACGTCGAGCGCGGCCATGCGATCCACCACGCCCTGACCGGCCAACGGGCCCTCCTCCGGTAGCAGGACGGGCGAGCGGCCGGTCACCGACAGCGGCTCCCAGGAGGTGGCCATCATCATCGGCTCGCCCTCCGTCCGGTAGAGGTAGCGCGTGCGCATCACGCGGTCGCCCGGCTTGATGCCGAGCCGCTCCGCGACGCGCGCGTTCGCCGCCTCCTGGAAGCTGTTCGACTCCCAGGTGCCCTTGAAGCCCTCGTCGGCCTGCTCCTGCCGGAACGGCGTCGCCTGGCCGCTGCCCGGCCGGTAGCCGGTGCGCACGACCAGCCGCGGGTCGGGGCGTTCGCGCACGTACGTGCCCGAGCCGGACCGGCCCTCGACGAAGCCCTCGGCCATCAGCACCTTGCGGGCCTCCAGGGCGACGGTGTCCGACACCCCGTACTCCGCCCTGATGCGGGCCTGCGAGGGCAGGCGGGTGTGCGGAGGGAGGCTGCCGTCGAGGATCTTGCGGCGGAGATCCTCGGCGACGCGCAGGTACGCGGGCTGCTCACCGAAAGGCACGTGCCCCTCCCTCGGGTTGACTGTGTGCAACAGCTTGACAACTCAGGGTTGCCACCCGCAAGCCTTCCGCAAGGCTTTACCCGTGTCGCGTCACCCGGGCAGCAGATCGAAGGCCGCGAGCACCACCCGTGCGTGCTGCTCCGCCTGCTGGCGCACCGGGATCCAGCGGGCCCGGTGGGCGGTCTCGTACGCCTCGCACCAGTCCGCCACCAGCCCCTCCAGCAGTTCACGCACGGCCACCAGCGGGGTCGGCCCGTGGTCCACGGTACGGACCACCCGCAGCAGCATCGCGGCGGCGCGCAGCGGCAGTCGCTGCGCGTAGATCTCGACGCTGCTGACCCGCGCCCGGGTCATCGCGGGCAGCGGCGGCGCGGCCGCGGTGCGCAGGGCCGGGTCCCAGTCCGCGGCCAGCGCCGGGCCGACCGCGACGATCTCCCGCGCCGCGCGCAGCAACGGCCCGCCGTCCCCGGGCAGGTGCGGGCCCACCTCCCCGATGAGCCCGCCGACCAGCAGGCTCGCGCGGCGCAGCGCCTCCCCCGCCGTGCGCAGCGCGCCGTCGGCACCCGGGTGCGGCGAGGTGTCGGCGGCGCGGTCGCACGCCCACATGGGCACCTCGACGATCGCGGTGACCCCGCCGTACCGGTGGGCGTACGTCCAGGTCGAGTTGGAGGCGTCCTCGCGCGGGCCGCCGGGCGGCGGCAGCACGTACACCCCCGGGCCGGGGCTCGGCCAGTGGAAGGCGTCGGAGGAACCGGCCTCCAGGGGGATGTCGAACTCGGCGGCGGACTTGGCGATCCGCTCCGCGAGCCGTGGGATCTCCCGGGTCACCTGGATGAAGGTGCCGCCCACGTCGATGCCGTGCAGTGAGCACTGCAGCACCGGCCGCAGCTCGTCGATGACCCCGATCAGCGCGCGGGTCTCGGGCAGTGCGCCGTCCAGCGTGCCGTCGTCCGGCAGCCACTCGGGCTGCTCGGCGGCGCGCGGGCGGAAGAAGTGCCGGTAGTGGCCGAGCATGGTGAACCGGGCGTCGGGGACGGCCTCGTTGAGCCGGGCGCCGTCCGGGTCCGCGCAGAGCAGGAAGTGCCAGGCGGCGTCGGCCCCGTCCCGCAGCACGGGGTCGGCGGTGACCCGCCGGGCCAGCAGCAGCACGGTGGCACCGCCGACCATCTCGTTGGCGTGCGGGCCGGCCACGACCAGGACGTTGCGCGATCCGTGCCCGACCGAGAGCAGCAGCAGCGGCTCCCCGGCCCGGGAGAGGCCCACCGTCCGCAGCCGGCAGACGTCGGGCCGGCGGAGCGCCAGGGCCCTGGCCTCCGCGGCGACCTCGTCCACGGTCGGGTAGCGCTCGCCGACAGCGGTCTCCCCCGGAGATGTCATGCAGCCCCCCGCATCGGTCCCTACGGTCAGGTTCGGATTGTTCCAATCCGTACGGAGCCGGGGCTAGAGCGCGTCGGGCGGCTGTCGGACCCGACACGGCGAAGGGGTACGGCTGCTGACGCAGCCGTACCCCTTCTCCGCCCGGCGGGTGCCGGTGCGCGGTCAGTGCCGGCCGGCGGCCTGACGGCGACGGGTCGCGAGGACCACACCGCCACCGGCGGCCAGCAGCACGGCCGCGGCGGCCGAGATCATGCCCACGTTGCTGCTGCCGGTCTCGGCGAGGTCACCCGAGCCGCCGTTGGGGGACTCGGAGGTCGCGGCCTCGACGGACTCGGACGCCGAGGCGGACGCCGACGCCGACTCCGAGGCCGGGGCGGTGGCCGAGGGGGTCTCGGTCGCGGCGGGGGTGGTCTCCTCGCCGCCGGCCGGGGTGGTCTCGCCACCGGCGGGGGTGGTCTCGCCGCCCGAGGGGGTGGTCGGGGTCGAGGTGGCGGGGGTGGACGGGACGGTCTGCGTGGTGCAGTCCTTCGTGCCGCCGTTCCACCAGGCGATCTTCTTGTCGCCGATGACCGCGTGGTCCGGGCCCTCGGGCAGGTCGCCGTGCTCGTAGCCGTCGTTGGCGTCCAGGACGCCGTCGTACTTCTTGTTGCCGTAGTACAGGTCGATCTGCGCGAAGCAGGTGACGTCCGGCACGGCCACGTCGAGGGTGTCGGTGCCGGTGGTGATCTTCACGGTGTCCCAGTCGTGGAACACCTGCTTGCCGGAGGTCTGGAAGGTGGCGCCGTGGGTGCGGTAGGAGGCGAGGGACACGGTGCAGGACGAGGAGCCGTCCGCGACCCGGACCTTGACGTGGACCTTGCCGTCCTCGCCGGGCTTGAGGTTGACGTCGTCGACCTTGACCGACGGGTACCAGGCCGTGCCGTCGAGCGAGAACTCGCAGCGGTCGGTGGAGGTCTTGGTGCCGCCGCCCTGGCCGGGCTTGTAGCCGTGGTGGCCACCGCGGTCCCAGCCCTTGCCGCCCGGGCAGTCGCCGGCCCAGGCGGAGGTGGCACCCACGGCGGTGAGGGCGACGGCCGCGGCGCTCACGCCCAGCAGCCGTCCGACGGTGACACGTCGCGATATGGACATGCAGAACCCAATCTTGGCGTTGCGTGGCCCGGCGGGCGCGGCTGACGGCAGCTCTCCCCGTACGTGAGCAGGCCGAGGCGTCACCGGGCGAGTGGTCGAAGTGCACACGGGGCTCATCGGCCCCAGTGGCACCACGCATCGTCGTGGCTCTGTCAATGGGCTGTCAACCTGGGGCGACGCAAAGGCTCGTGGACCGAGGTCTCGATCCGGTGCACCGCGGTCATCGCGCCGAAGGCCAGCACCCTCACCAGATCGGCGTCGTAGGGGTCGGGATCGGCGATCCGCCAGGCCTCGGCGTCCGCCTCGGTGATCCGGTACGGGGCGAGTGCGGCGAGCAGCGCCAGCCGTGCGCCGGGCCGTTCGGCGGCGGGTACGGCGGCGAGCGGAGCTGCGGTCCAGTCGCCGCCGAGCGGCGGATGCGCGCCGTCCCAGGCGTCGACCGCGGCCACCACCGCCTCCCGGGCCGCGTCGCCGAGCCGCTGCCCGCCCACGGCGGCGGCCCGCCGCAGCGCGGCGAAGGCGGTGCCCACCGGGG
>NZ_JARAVL010000022.1:0-105405 GCF_033792725.1 Streptomyces sp. PA03-5A
GCGTGGCGCCGCCCCCAACCTCGCCGAGCTGCTGCCCCAGTGGCTCGCCGTGGCCAACGCCCGCGGCTGGGCGGCCCCGCCGGAGCTGCTGCCCGCGCTGCTGGACGCCGCCCGCGCACGCACCGACCTGCGGCCGGACGCCCTGGCGCTGGCGGGACCGCGCGGGCTGTGGCTGGCGGAGCTGAACGCCGACTGGCGGTTCGCGCTGCGCGCCGGGGCGCCGGGCGTCGTGCCGGACACCGGTGACCCGGGCGCCGTGCGGACGCTGTGGGAGGAGGGGCTGTTCGCCGAACGGGTGGCCTTGCTGTCCCGGCTGCGGGCCCGCGATCCGCGGCAGGCGCTGGAGCTGCTGCGCTCGGGATGGGCCGCGGAGCGCGCCGAGGACCGGCTGATGTTCCTGGACTCGCTCCGCGAGGGCCTGTCGCCGCAGGACGAGCCGTTCCTGGAGCAGGCCCTCACCGACCGCAGCCGCAACGTGCGGGCCACCGCCGCGGAACTGCTGTCGGCCCTCCCCGGCTCCGCCCTCGCCGCCCGGATGGCCGCACGGGCCAGGACGTGCGTCGCGTGGGACCCGGGAGGCGGCCGGATCGGGGTGGAGGCGCCGTACGAGTGCGACGCGGCCATGGAGCGCGACGGCGTGGTGGCGATACCGCCCGCCGGGCGCGGAGAGCGGGCGTGGTGGTTCGGCCAGGTGGTGGACGCGGCGCCGCTCGTCACGTGGCGAGAGCGGTTCGCCGGCCGGACGCCGGAGGAGATCATCGCGCTGCCGGTCGCGGACGACTGGCAGGCGGATCTGCACGCGGCGTGGTGCCGGGCCGCGGTGCGCCAGGGGGACACGGCCTGGGCACGCGCCCTGCTGGGGCCCACCCCGGCGCCCGCGACGGCGGTCAGCCCCGTCGGGGACCCGGCGAAGCTGCTGTCGATCCTCCCGGCCCCGGAACGGGCGGAGTGGGTGGCCCGCTTCATCGCGGCGCACGGCCTGTCGGAGGCGTTCCAGATGCTCGCGGTCTGCGCCGTGCCCTGGGCCGAGCCGCTGGGGGCGGCGGTGGTGGACGCGCTGGACATCGCGCGGGACGCGGGCAGCTACCCGTGGAGCTTCAGCGGGGTGATGGGCCTGGCCGAACGGTGCATGGACCCCGCGGAGGCCGACCGGGCAGCCCCGCTGGCCGCGATGCCGGCCGAGTCGGCCGACACCTCACCGGGCGCCGGGGCGTACTGGGCGGAGGCCTTCCAGCGACTGGTCGGCACCTTGCGCCTGCGGGCCGCGATGCTGGCGGAGCTCGCCTGAGCCGGCGACCGGGAGCGGGCTACCGGGAGCGGGCGGCGGTCCGAGCGAAGGGCCCGCACCGCCGCCCGTGACGATCAGGCTTCGGCCGGATGGCGGATGTTGTCGTTCACCCAGGTGACGACGTCGCCGGTCGACGTGCCCGGGGTGAAGATCGCGGCCACGCCCAGTTCCCGCAGCGGGGCGATGTCGTCCTCGGGGATGATCCCGCCGCCGAACACCTTGATGTCCTCCGCGTCACGCTCCCGGAGCAGCTCGATCACCTTGGCGAACAGCGTCATGTGGGCTCCGGAGAGGATGGACAGCCCGACGGCGTCGGCGTCCTCCTGGATCGCGGTGTCCACGATCTGCTCGGGCGTCTGGTGGAGACCGGTGTAGATGACCTCCATGCCGGCGTCCCGCAGCGCTCGCGCGATGACCTTGGCCCCGCGGTCGTGGCCGTCCAGGCCCGGCTTGGCGACCACCACACGGATCGGTCCGGACACTCCCATCGCTGCCTCCATACACGATTGCTGCGCTCAGCGGGCACATGTGTGAACGAACGTTATCGCCAGCATCCCCCGTGCGGACAGTTTCACGAAGGGCCCCGAGGGGGAAATCACACATGGGACACGTTCACGTTAGAAACGCGTTCGGCCCGTGGCCGTCCTTCGTTCAGCAGGCGACACGGGCCGTCGCGTTCTCGGCGCACGGGGGACAGGGCCGTCTCCGTGTGCCCACGGGAGGTAGGCCATGGGCGTCCTGTCTTTCGGTGTCGGAGACCGCTTGGTGCGCCAGGCGGCCTACGTACGAGCCGCGGCGATCGAGATCGCCATCCTGACCGGTCACGTTTTCCTCTACCCGACCGGAATCTTCCAGGAGCGCGGGCCGCAGTCGGCGGCCGGCGACTCCGAGGCGCCGCCACGCCTCCCCACCGCCGGCCGCAGCCATCCCCCGGTGCTTCTGCTGCACGGCTTCGTGGACAACCGTTCGGTGTTCGCGATGCTCCGCCGGTCGCTGCGACGGCACGGCTGGCCGCATGTGCAGGCGCTCAACTACTCGCCGCTGACCTGCGACATCCGTACGGCGGCGGCCCTCCTCGGACGCCACGTCGAACAGATCTGCGAGCAGACGGGGCACCGCCAGGTGGACATCGTGGGCCACAGCCTCGGTGGGCTCATCGCCCGCTACTACGCCCAGCGCCTGGGCGGCGACACACGGGTGCGCACCGTGGTCACCCTGGGCACCCCGCACGCCGGGACCCGCGCCGCGCCCCTACTGAACCCGCACCCGATCGTCCGCCAGATGCGGCCCAACTCCGACCTCATCGAGGAACTGGCCAAGCCGGCGACCGGCTGCCGTACCCGTTTCGTGGCGTTCTGGAGCGATCTGGACGAGCTGATGAGCCCGGTCGAGGCCGCCCGCCTCGACCACCCGGACCTCATCGCCCGCAACGTCCACGTCGCGGGGGTCGGGCATCTGACCATGCCGGTCCACGCGGCCATCGCCGCCGGCATCCGGCAGGCGCTGCTGGGCGAGGAGCTGGCGTCGGGCGCCGTGGACGCCGCCTGACGGCCTTGCCCCCATAAGCATCGAAAGGCCATCGAACACAAGGCATCGGGGATACCCGAATCCCGCCGAAGATTGTGGGCGTCGCCCGCTGGGGGATACAGTCGCCGCTAATTCTCCTGCTGCCGAGGCGAAAGAGAAGCGGTGAACGACCGTCATCCGGCGGGGTACGCCCCCGAGTACAGCGGCTATGGGTACGAGGGGCATTCCGACGCCTCCTACGCGCCCATGGGCGCCGCTCACGCGGATGACGATCCACTCTTCGGCTCCTGCCAGGGCTACCCCGCCTACGACACGGGGTCCTACGCCACCGTCTCGTACGACACCACCGCGACCGGCTACTGGCCCTCGGGGCAGGCCGCCGGCACCGCCGCCTACGGCGACCACGTCGGCACGGCCACCGGCACCTGGTACCCGGACGCCACGCAGGCGCAGCAGGCGGCGGCCTACGACTACCCGCAGTACGAGCACACGGCCGTCCACACCGCCTACGAGGAGCCCGAGGCCGCTCACGCCCACGCTCCCGAGCCCGCCGCCTACGAGCAGCCGGACCGGTACGGGACCGGGACGTACACCCAGGAGCACTACGAGGCCGACCAGTACGAGCCGGAGTCGTACGAGGCCGAGCAGTACGAGCCCTACGAGCCCGACGCCCACGACACCGCCGAGGACGACGCGGAGGCGGACCCGGAGCACGACGCCGAGGACGGCGCCGCCCCGGCCGCCCTGCCGCGCCCGCGCAGCGGGAACGGCGTCGGGAGCCGTCGGCGCCGCCCGGCCCGGCGCTCCGCCCTGCTCACCGTCGCCGTCCCCTCCGTGGCGGTGATGGGCGTCGCCTGCGCGGCCGCCGTCACCGTCAACACCGACGACCCCGACAGCAGCCGCACCCAGGCCGACGGCGTGCCCGAGGCGGCCAACGCCCCGACCACGAAGCTCGACCAGCAGCTCGCCGGGGTGAACCGGGACGTCGACGACTTCACCGACCGGGCCAGCCGCAACCAGGAGCGCATCGACCTCAAGGAGCGCCAGGCGCTGGAGCGCGCGAAGAAGGCGGCGGAGGCGGCCCTCAAGGAGCAGCTGCGCCCCAAGTTCCTGCTCCCGGTCAAGCAGCACGGCCTGAGCGCCTACTTCGGTCAGGCGGGCGTGAACTGGATGTCGGTCCACACCGGCATCGACTTCCCGGTGGACTACGGCACGCCGGTGATGGCCGCGACCGACGGCGTCGTGCGCACCCAGTGGAACAGCGCCTACGGCAACATGGCGATAGTGACCGCCCCCGACGGCACCGAGACCTGGTACTGCCACCTGAGCAGCACCAAGATCCGCTCGGGCTCGGTCAAGGCCGGCGAGGTCATCGCCTATTCCGGCAACTCGGGCAACTCCACCGGGCCGCACCTCCACTTCGAGGTGCGTCCCGCGGGCGGCGCGGCCATCGACCCGCTGCAGTGGCTGCTGAAGCACGGGATCGACCCGCGCTGAGCCCGGGCGGGCCCCGCCGGAGCGGGACCGGGGCCGGAAGCGGTCCCGGAACCGGGCCCGGCCCGGACGAGGCCCGGGCGAGGACCGTTCCTGAAGCCCGCTAGAGCTTCTCCACCGGCGCGTACCGCAGCAGCAACACCTTCGGCCGCTCGTCGCCGAAGTCGATGGTGGCCTTGGCCTTCTCCCCGCTGCCGTCGACCGCGACGACCGTGCCCAGCCCGAACGTGTCGTGCGTGACCCGGTCACCGACCGCCAGCGAGATGACCGGGCGGTCCTGGGTGCGCCGCGTCGCGAATCCGGAGGGCCCGCTCTTCGACGGGGAACGCGACAGCATCGAGGCCGCCGCCGACACCGAGGCGGAGGGTGCCGCGGAGGCGCCCGTGCGCTTCCAGTCGATGAGCGGCTCCGGGATCTCCTCCAGGAAGCGCGAGGGCGGGTTGTACGAGGGCTGGCCCCAGGCGCTGCGCATGGTCGACCGCGTCACGTACAGCCGCTGCCGCGCCCGCGTGATGCCGACGTAGGCGAGCCGCCGCTCCTCCTCCAGCTCCTTGGTCTGGCCGAGCGCGCGCATGTGCGGGAAGACCCCGTCCTCCATGCCGGTCAGGAAGACCACCGGGAACTCCAGGCCCTTGGCGGTGTGCAGGGTCATCAGCGTTATGACGCCGCCGCCCTCGTCGTCGTCCGGGATCTGGTCGGAGTCGGCGACCAGCGCGACCCGCTCCAGGAACTCCGCGAGCGTGCCGGGCTCCTCCTCGGTGCGCTCCTGCTCGAACTCCAGTGCCACCGCCGCGAGTTCCTGAAGGTTCTCGATGCGGGTCTCGTCCTGCGGGTCGGTGGAGGCCTGCAGCTCGGCCAGGTAACCCGTGCGCTCCAGCACGGCCTCCAGGACGGTGGCGGGGCCGGCGCCGGAGTCGACGACCGTGCGCAGCTCCTCCAGGAGCTCGTTGAAGCGCTTGACGGCGTTGACCGAGCGCGACGCCATGCCGAAGGCCTCGTCGACCCGGCGCAGCGCGGCGGCGAAGGAGATCCGCTCGCGCGAGGCCAGGGCGTCGACCATGGCCTCGGCGCGCTCCCCGATGCCGCGCTTGGGCACGTTGAGGATGCGGCGCAGCGGGACGGTGTCCTCGGGGTTGGCGAGCACGCGCAGGTAGGCCAGGACGTCCCGGACCTCCTTGCGCTCGTAGAAGCGGACACCGCCGACGACCTTGTAGGGCAGGCCGACGCGGATGAAGACCTCTTCGAAGACACGGGACTGCGCGTTGGTCCGGTAGAAGACCGCGACCTCGCCGGGGCGGGCGTCGCCGGCGTCGGTGAGCCGGTCGATCTCGTCGGCGATGAACTGCGCCTCGTCGTGCTCCTGGTCGGCGACGTAGCCGGTGATGACCGGGCCCTGGCCGGCCTCCGTCCACAGGTTCTTGGGGCGGCGGGAGGCGTTGCGCTCGATGACGGCGTTGGCGGCGGTCAGGATGTTCTGGGTGGAGCGGTAGTTCTGCTCCAGCAGGATCGTGCGGGCCTGCGGGTAGTCCTCCTCGAACTGGAGGATGTTGCGGATCGTGGCACCGCGGAAGGCGTAGATGCTCTGGTCGGCGTCACCGACCACGCACAGCTCGGCGGGCCCCTCGCCGCCCTCGTCCGCGTCACCGGTCCCGACCAGCTCGCGCACCAGGGTGTACTGGGCGTGGTTGGTGTCCTGGTACTCGTCGACCAGGACGTGCCGGAACCGGCGCCGGTAGTGCTCGGCGACGTCCGGGAAGGCCTGGAGCAGGTTGACCGTGGTCATGATGATGTCGTCGAAGTCGAGCGCGTTGGCCTCGCGCAGCCGCGACTGGTACATCGCGTAGGCCTCGGCGAGCTTCTTCTCGAAGGGGTTCTCGGCCTGGTCGGCGAAGGTCTCCTCGTCGATGAGCTCGTTCTTGAGGTTGGAGACCTTGGCGCTGAAGGACTTCGGCGGGAACTGCTTGGGGTCCAGGTCCAGGTCGCGGCAGACCAGGGCCATCAGCCGCTTGGAGTCGGCCGCGTCGTAGATCGAGAAGCTCGAGGTGAAGCCGAGCCTCTTGGACTCCCGGCGCAGGATGCGGACGCACGCGCTGTGGAAGGTGGAGACCCACATCACGTTGGCGCGCGGGCCGACCAGCTGCTCGACCCGCTCCTTCATCTCCCCGGCGGCCTTGTTGGTGAAGGTGATCGCCAGGATCTGGCCGGGGTGCACCTTGCGGGCACCCAGCAGGTACGCGATGCGGTGGGTGAGCACCCGGGTCTTGCCCGAGCCGGCACCGGCGACGATGAGCAGCGGGGAGCCGGTGTGCTCGACGGCGGCACGCTGCTGCTCGTTGAGCCCCTCCAGCAGCGCGGACGGGTCGACGACCGGGCGGGGGGCGCCGTCCCGGTAGTACGCGTCCCGGTCGACGGGCGCGTCGAAGCGCCCCTCGAAGAGGTCGTCGGGAGCCGTGTCGGGCTCGTCCTCGGGAGGCGGCGGGGGCTCCTCCTCCCTCGGTTCGAGGCCGGCCAGGAAGCTGTCGTCAAAGAGGCTGCTCATTGCCTCCCGAGTCTAGGGCGTGGGACGGACAGCGGTGCGCCGCTTGCCCCAGCCCGCGCCCCAGCCCGAGCCCGAGCCCTCCGCGGCACGGCCCGTCGCCGCCCGTGGCCGTCCGTGGCGGCCCGTGGCGGCCCCGCATGGTGAAGGTCACGAAATGATTGCGGACAATTCGAACACCAGGGTTCCCACGGACCCCCGCAGTTGACTACCGTGCCGCATCAGGCGGTCCGCTCCATGCGGCGGCGACCGTGCCGTCACGGGCCGCCTCCGCTGAGTCCGGCGACCGCCGGAGCCGGGGACCCACGACCTTGGGGTGAATCGGTCCGTACGAGCGCAGCGCGCCCGCACGGCCCGTAGGGCGGCCTTCCGAAGCCCGAACCCGACAGCTAACCCGGTAGGCGGTCCACGGAAGGAGCCGCCTGACTTGGCGACGCACCGCAAGCCGCGCCCGCGCGCGCTGACCGTCCCCGGCCCCCGGGCCGCGGTGGGGCTCACGACCGCCGCGCTGGCGACCGTCACCCTCTTCGGCGAGAGCGCGAGCGCGGCGCCCGCCTCACCCGACAAGCCCTCCATCACCGAGGTCAAGGCCCAGGTCGACAAGCTCCACCACCAGGCCGAGGCCGCCACCGAGCGCTACAACGGCGCCAAGGAGCAGACCGAGCAGCAGCGGGCGCGCGCCGACGCGCTGCTGGACCAGGTGGCCCGCAGGACCGAGACGCTCAACTCCGCCCGCCGCACCATCGGCGAGTACGCCGCGGCCCAGTACCGGGGCGGCGGCCTGGACGGGACGACGAGCTTCCTGCTCACCTCCGACCCGCAGCAGTTCCTGGACCAGGCGCACCTGATGAACCGCCTGTCCGACCGCCAGGAGCACGCGCTGGAGACCTTCCGCTCCGAACAGGCGGAGACGACGGCCAAGCGCGCCGAGGCGGTCGAGAGCCTGCAGAAGCTGACGGACGCGCAGCGGCGGCTGAACGCGGAGAAGACCACGGTCAAGCAGAAGCTCGCCGCGGCGCAGAAGCTGCTGAACAGCCTCACCGCCCAGGAGAAGGCACGGCTGGCGGCGCTGGAGAAGAAGCGGCAGGAGGAGGCCGCCGCGAAGGCCGCGGAGATCGCCGCCAAGGAGAAGGCCGCGCAGGAGGCGGCCGGGGGGTCGGGCTCGACGGCCCCGGTGTCCGGCACCTACGCCGCCAAGGCGGCCAAGGCGATCGAGTTCGCGCGCGCCCAGCTGGGCAAGCCGTACGTGTACGGCGCCACCGGCCCCAACTCCTACGACTGCTCGGGCCTGACCCAGGCCGCCTGGGGCGCCGCGGGCGTCTCGATCCCCCGCGTCACCTACGACCAGGTCGACTTCGGCAGCCGCGTCACCGCCGACCAGCTGCAACCCGGCGACCTGGTCTTCTTCTACTCGGACGTCACCCACGTCGGCCTCTACATCGGCGGCGGCCAGATGATCCACGCCCCCCACACCGGGACCGTGGTGAAGATCGCCCCGATCACGGAGATGCCGATCTACGGCTACGCCCGGATGGCCTGAGCCCCCGCCCGGCCCGTCGCCTCGGCCGGGCTCAGGTCCACAGCACCGCGATGAAGATGTTGGCGGTGGTCAGCGCACCCACGGTGCCGAAGGCCGCCGCCGGCACCTTCTCCTCGTCCCGCTTGACGTAGACCAGGCCGAGGATCACCACCAGGATCGCGAGCTTCACGCCGATCTTGACGTTGTTGACCGGCTGGTCGTCGGCCTGGTTGAGGCCGACCAGCAGCGCGCCCGTGACCAGCATGGTCAGTGCGCCGTGCAGCATGCCCGGCACGAACCGGGCCTCGCCGCGGCCCATGGCCTTCATCTGGGTGAGGAAGCCGCCCAGCAGCGCGGCGATGCCGATGATGTGCAGGCCGACGATCAGGTTGATGAGTACGTCCATGGCTCAGGACCCTAGTCAGGCTCGTACCAGCACTCGGCACCGAGGTCGCCCTCTTCCGTCATATCGGTCACGGCCGGACCGCAAGTGACCAGGTCACCCGTCGAACAGCGGTCATCCGCGGGCAGTCCGCGGCCGAATCGGACCAGTCCCGCACAGTCCGGAGCCCGCTCACGGCGTCCAGGTTTAGCGTCCTGCCCCAGGTGGCCGATCCCCACTGCCGCGAGGACCCCGTCCCCGGCACGGCCGCCCCCGCCGAAGGTCCGGCGGTGGACGGCTCCCCGTCCGCCCGCCGCCGGACCGCAGGGGGGCGTACGGACAGCCCGGAAGGAGTGACGGCGCGTGGCGTCGCACAGAAGGCCCAAGGAACGCGGCCTGGCAGGCACGACCGCGCGCACCGCAGCCGGTCTCGCCCTGGCGGGCGCGGCCTCCGTGACGGTGTTCGGGGAGGCCGGGCACGCCGAACCCCGGCTGACCACGGACGAGGCCAGGGCCCGGGTGGACCGGCTGTACGAGGAGGCCGAGCAGGCCACCGAGCGGTACAACGGAACGAAGGAGAAGGCGGACACGGCCACCGGGCGGATCGAGCGCCTCCAGGACGAACTCGCCCGCAGGACCGAACGGCTCAACGTCACCCGCGACGGCCTCGGCTCCCTCGCCACCGCCCAGTACCGCAGCGGCGGCATCGACCCCGCCGTCCAGCTGGCCCTCGCCTCCTCCCCCGGCGACTACCTGGAGCGCGCCGGGATGCTGGACCGGATGAGCAGCCGCCAGAACGCCGCGCTGCGCGCCCTGTCGGCCCAGCGGCGGGGCATCGAGCAGCTGCGCACCGAGACCGAGGGCGAGCTGGCAGAACTGCGCGGCACCCGCGCCGAACTCGCCCGCCACAAGCACACCGTGGAGCAGCGCCTGGCCTCCGCGCGGCAGCTGCTCGGCCGTCTCACCGCCGCCGAGCGCGCCGAGGTGCTGTCCTCCGGGGGCCACGGTTCCGCCGACCCGGCCCGCGCCGGCCGCAGCGCCACCGGCTCCCGCGCCGGGCTGGCGCCCGCGGCCGCCCCCAACGCACGCGCCGCCCGTGCCGTCTCCTTCGCCTACGGCTCCCTCGGCCTGCCCTACGTCTGGGGCGCCACCGGGCCCTCGGCGTACGACTGCTCGGGCTTCACGCAGGCCGCCTGGCGGTCGGCCGGGGTCTCCCTGCCGCGCACGACGTACACCCAGATCAACGCGGGCACCCGGATCTCCCGTTCCCAACTGGAGCCCGGCGACCTGGTGTTCTTCTACTCGGGGATCAGCCACGTCGGCCTCTACGTGGGCAACGGCATGATGATCCACGCCCCCCGCACCGGTGACGTCGTCAAACTCGCCCCGGTCGACCAGATGCCCTTCGCGGGCGCCACGCGTCCGGCGTGACGCCCGCGCCGCGGGACCTCAGACCAGCCGGCGCGCGGTCGCCCAGCGGGTGAGTTCGTGCCGGTTGCTGAGCTGCAGCTTGCGCAGCACCGCCGAGACGTGCGACTCGACCGTCTTCACCGAGATGTAGAGCTGCTTGGCGACTTCCTTGTACGCGTAGCCGCGCGCGATCAGCCGCAGCACCTCGCGCTCACGCTGGGTCAGCCGGTCCAGGTCCTCGTCGACCGGCGGGGCGTCGGTGGAGGCGAAGGCGTCCAGGACGAAGCCGGCCAGCCGGGGTGAGAAGACGGCGTCGCCGTCGGCGACCCGGAAGACCGAACTGACCAGGTCGGGGCCGGTGATGGTCTTGGTGACGTAGCCGCGGGCGCCGCCGCGGATCACCCCGATGACGTCCTCGGCGGCGTCGGAGACCGACAACGCCAGGAAGCGCACGGGGTGTTCGGCGCCGACCATGAGGCCCGCGCAGCGCTTGAGGACCTCGACCCCGCCGCCGCCGGGCAGGTGGACGTCGAGCAGGACGACGTCGGGCCGCGTCGCGGTGATGACGGACACCGCCTGGTCCACGTCGGCGGCCTCGCCGACCACGTCGACCCCGGTCCGCTCGGTCTCGCCGATCTCGGCCTGCACCCCGGTGCGGAACATCCGGTGGTCGTCGACGAGGACGACCCTCACGCGTCGTTCCGTGCTCATGACGACCTCCCTGGTCCCTGGGCCCTGTCCATCTCCAGCTCCACTTCCGTCCCCCCGCCCGGCGCCGAGCGCAGCCGCGCCTCGCCGCCGTTGCGCCGCATCCGGCCGATGATGGACTCCCGGACGCCCATCCTGTCCGACGGTACGTCGTCGAGGTCGAAGCCGGGTCCGCGGTCGCGGACCGACACGAAGACCCTGCTCTCCTCGACCTCCGCGTACACCTGCACGGGCTCGTCCCCACCGTACTTGGCGGCGTTGACCATGGCCTCGCGGGCCGCCTGCATCTGCGCCACCAGGCGTTCGTCGAGCGGGCAGTCGCCCACGCACACCACTTCGACGGGGACGCCGTGCGCGTCCTCCACCTCGGCCGCGGCACGGCGCACCGCCTCGGCGAGGGTGGCCGGCTCGTCCTCCTTGCCGTTGCCCTCGGGCCGGTAGAGCCAGGCCCGCAGCTCCCGTTCCTGTGCGCGGGCCAGCCGGGCGACCTCGCGCGGGTCCTCGGCGTGCCGCTGGATGAGGGTCAGCGTGTGCAGCACGGAGTCGTGGACGTGTGCGGCGACCTCGGCCCGCTCCTGCGCGCGGATGCGGGCCAGACGCTCGGCCGACAGGTCCTGGGTCATGCGCACGAGGTACGGTCCGGCGATCAGCGCCACGCCGACCAGGACGGCGAGCGCGGCCTGGAGGATGGTCCCCAGGTGGCTGACCGAGCCCTGCACGACGAGGAAGCCGGTCACCCCCACGCCGACGAGGATCACCCCGGCGGCGCCGCGCGCGAACGGCAGCAGCCTCCTGCGGCGGCTCAGCTCGGCCCAGCGGGCCCGGCGGGCGTTGTCGGCCTGCCGCCACACCAGGGCGACGCCGAGCCCGATCAGCAGCAGCGGCCAGACGTAGGCGTTGGCCCTGCCGAGGTTGAGGTTGTCCAGCAGGATGCCGAGGCCGATGGCGAGCGCGATGAGCGCGACGATCTGGCCCCGGTCCGGCCTGCGCCCGGCGAGCCAGGAGCGGGCGTCGCGCGGCTCCTTGGCCTCGACCACCCCGCCGACGCCCAGCGGCACCACGAACCAGAAGACCGCGTACAGCAGGATGCCCAGGCCCTGGATGGTGGCCAGGACGACGAAGACGACGCGCACCCAGGCCACGGGCAGTCCGAGGTGCCCGGCCAGCCCCCGGGCGACGCCGCCGATCATCCGGCCCTCGGAGCTGCGGTAGAGCTTGCGGACCGGGGATCCGGCCGGGTCCGGCGGCGCGAAGTACGACGCCCCGTTGGGTGGGCTGGTCGGTGGTCCGGCGGCTGGCATGTCCCGATCGTCACACGTTTCGCGCACGGTGGGTATCAGGGTTGGCCCCCATGCGGGGTCAGGGTCGTTCCGGATACCGGCACACGTCCCGGCCCGCCACCATGGAGCCATGACGGAGCAGCACACGGAGACGGAGGCGGCCGGGGCACCGCCGGGCCGGCGGCTGGCGCGGTGCCGCGAACGGAAGGTGGTCGCCGGCGTCTGCGAGGGCGCGGGACGGTACTTCGACATCGACCCGGTGGTCTTCCGGATCGTGCTCGGCGTGCTGGCGCTCACCGGCGGCCTCGGGCTGGTGGCCTACGGCCTGGCGTGGCTGCTCGTCCCGCTGGAGGGGGAGACCGAGAGCGAGGCGCACCGACTGCTGTCCGGCCGGGTGGAGGGGACCGCGCTGACGGCGGTGCTGGTCGCGCTGGTCGGCTGCGGGCTGTTCCTGTCGATGCTGGGCAGCGGCGGGAACCTGGCCTTCTCCCTGGGACTGCTGGCGGCCTTCGCCGGTGCCGTGTACTGGTCGGTGCACCGGCGCCAGGCGACCGAGGCGCCCGCCCAGCCGGTCGCGCCACCACCGACCCAGCCGCCGCCGCAGCCCGCCACGGCGGCGTGGTGGAAGGAGACCTCGGTCGAGGACGCGCCGGCCGTGCCGGGGCCGGGCGGCTACCTGTGGGGGCCGGACGACGGTCCCGCGGACGTGGAGCGCGACCGCCGCGAGTGGCGGGACCGGCGCCGGGCGGTGCGGCGCGAGGGCGCCTGGCTGGGCGTGGTCGTGTTCTTCGCGGCGACGGCGGCGGCCGCGGCCGGCCTGGCCGCGTCCTGGTCGTCCCAGCCGCTGGCCACCGGCGTGCAGATCGGCCTCGGTTCGGCGCTGGCCGTCTTCGGCCTGGGCTTCGTGATCAGCACCTGGTGGGGGCGGCTCGGCGGCGGCACCGTCTTCACGGTGCTGCTGACCGCCGCGCTGCTGGTGGGCTCCACGACGCTGCCGCGGTCGGTCGGCACCGACTGGAAGCAGCGCACCTGGACCCCCGCCACGCTCTCGGCGGTGCAGGACTCGTACGAGCTGGGCACGGGCCGGGCGACGCTGGACCTGTCCGGGCTCCAGCCGGGCGGCCGCACCGTCACGACGCGGGCCGAGGTCGGGGCGGGACAGCTGGTGGTCAGGATCCCGGAGGACGTCACGCTGCGGATGCACGTCCAGGTGGGCGTGGGCGACGTGCAGTTGCCCGGCGAGAAGGAGAAGGACATCGACGTCCAGCCCGGGCTGGACCGGAAGGTGACCCTGGACCCGGT
Organism: Streptomyces sp. PA03-5A; assembly: GCF_033792725.1. Lineage (NCBI taxonomy): Bacteria > Bacillati > Actinomycetota > Actinomycetes > Kitasatosporales > Streptomycetaceae > Streptomyces > Streptomyces sp. PA03-5A. Next base: position 13,447 of record NZ_JARAVL010000022.1, read on the forward strand.
GGACGGCCGGAAGTCCGCGGGCACGGTGGAACTCGACGTGGAAGTGGGCGTCGGACAGGTGAAGGTGGTGCAGTTCCCGTGAGACGGCATCGGTTCGCGCCCTCGGCGCTCCTGACCGGCCTGGTCCTGCTGGGACTGGCCGCGGTGTTCCTGCTCGACGCCGCCGGCGAGGTGTCGCTGTCCCCGCACGCCGCGGTGCCCCTGACCTGTGCGGGTCTGGGGCTCGCGGCGCTCGGCGCGGTCACCTCCCGGATGCTCCGGGGGCGGAGCGCCCGGCGCTCAGGCCAGGCCGCGCCGTCCCCGGCCGCGGCGTCCGGCGATCATCGCGTCGACGGACAGTAGCGGGGCGCCGGCGAGGACCAGCGGCAGCCAGGCCATCAGGTAGGCCAGGTCGTTGCCGTAGTAGTACGGCTGCGTGGCCCAGCTGACGGTGAGCCACAGGCTCAGCGAGATGAGCGCCCCTCCGAGGGCGGCGATCCTGCTGAGCAGGCCGACCAGCGTGCCGACGCCGACGGCGATCTCGCCGAAGGCGATCGCGTAGCCGAAGCCGTGCGGGTTCTTCAGGGCCAGGTCGACCATGGCCGGGATCGCGGCGCTGTCGCGCACCGCGTTCAGGGTGCCGACGAGCGAGCCCGGGGCGCCGTCGGTGAAGAAGCTGTCGGACATCAATTTGTCGAAGCCGGCGTAGACGAAGGTCACGCCGAGGAAGATGCGCAGCGGCAGCAGGGCGTAACGCCGTGCCGTGTCCCGCCACGGTCCCTGACTGGGGTACCGCTCCGTGTCTCTCGTTCCGCTCATGCCCGTTGTGCCCGTCACGCTCATGACGTCCGCCCTCTCGCACACACCCGCCGTGGATCCCCTCCCGGACCGATTCTCCAGGAGCGCCCTAGGAGATACGTAGGCGAAGCGGCCGTCGTTCAATCAAAAAGCTCTGGATTATCGCGGGCCATCCGTTCATAGGTGGGCTGGTAGTTGATCCAGGCGACCAGATCGTGTCCCAATTGCTCACGCGTGGCGATCGCGTCCTCGTGCGCGATCCACACCGGCTTGCCCGCCGCCTTCGCGCTCAGCTGCACCTGGCAGGACTTCTCCATCGTCATGAACCACCACGCCGCCGCGTCCACGGTCTCGCCGACCGTCAGGAGCCCGTGGTTGCGCAGCACGACCGCCTTGTGCGCCCCCAGGACCACCGCGATGCGCCGCGCCTGCGCCTCGTCCACGACGACCCCGGTGTAGGCGTCGAACAGGGCGTGGTCCTCGTAGAAGGCGCAGGCGTCCTGGGTGATCGGCTCCAGCCGCTCCCCCAGCGCGGCCAGCGCCCGGCCGTAGGTGGAATGGCTGTGGACGACGGCCGTCGCGTCGGGCCGTGCGGTGTGCACGTGGGCGTGGATGGTGAAGGCCGCCTGGTTGACGTGGTGCCGGCCCTCGACGACGGCGCCGTACTGGTTGACCAGGATCACCTCGCCCACGGTGAGGTGCCGGAACGGCACCCCGAAGGGGTTCACCCAGTAGTGGTCCGGCAGCTCCGGATCGCGCACGGTGATGTGCCCCGACACCCCGTCCTCGAACCCCAGCTCCGCGAACGCCCGCAGCGCCACCACCAGCCGCTCCTTGCGGTGGCGGCGTTCCTCCGCCGGGTCCTCGAAGGTCGGCGGGAGGGCGAAATGGAGCCGATCGGGCGGTACGGGCTGCGGCACGGTGTCGGTCATGGCGCGGAAGTTACCCCGAGGTACCGCAGATGAACAGGGGCGATACCAGGTTTCCCCGGTATCGCCCCAAGCCTGCCCCACGCCGGGGGGCTACTCCCACTCGATGGTGCCCGGGGGCTTGCTGGTGACGTCCAGCACGACGCGGTTGACGTCGGCCACCTCGTTGGTGATCCGGGTGGAGATCCGGGCCAGCACCTCGTACGGCAGCCGCGACCAGTCCGCGGTCATGGCGTCCTCGCTGGAGACCGGGCGCAGCACGATGGGGTGGCCGTAGGTGCGGCCGTCGCCCTGCACGCCCACCGAGCGGACGTCGGCGAGGAGGACCACCGGGCACTGCCAGATGTCGCGGTCGAGACCGGCGGCGGTCAGCTCCTCGCGGGCGATCGCGTCGGCGTCGCGCAGCAGGTCCAGGCGCTCCTTGGTGACCTCGCCGACGATGCGGATGCCCAGGCCCGGCCCCGGGAAGGGCTGGCGCTGGACGATCTCCTCGGGCAGGCCGAGCTCCTGGCCGACCATGCGGACCTCGTCCTTGAACAGCTTGCGCAGCGGCTCGACGAGCTGGAACTGCAGGTCCTCGGGGAGGCCGCCCACGTTGTGGTGGGACTTGATGTTGGCGGTGCCGGTGCCGCCGCCGGACTCCACGACGTCCGGGTAGAGGGTGCCCTGCACCAGGAACTCCACCGACTCGCCGTGGGCGCCGGCCTCGGCGACGATCTCGCTCGCGGCCTGCTCGAAGACCCGGATGAACTCCCGGCCGATGATCTTGCGCTTCTCCTCGGGGTCGGAGACCCCGGCGAGCGCGGTGAGGAAGCGCTCCTGCGCGTCGACGACCTTCAGCTGCACGCCGGTGGCGGCCACGAAGTCCTTCTCGACCTGCTCGGACTCGCCCTTGCGCATCAGGCCGTGGTCCACGTAGACGCAGGTCAGCTTCTCCCCGATGGCCTTGTTGACCAGGGCCGCGGCGACCGCGGAGTCCACGCCGCCGGAGAGGCCGCAGATGGCGCGCTTGTCGCCGACCTGGGCGCGGATCGCGGCGACCTGCTCCTCGACCACGTTGTGCGTGGTCCAGTCGGGGGCGATGCCCGCGCCGCGGTAGAGGAAGTGCTCGAGCACCTGCTGGCCGTGGTCGGAGTGCAGGACCTCGGGGTGGTACTGGACGCCGTAGAGCTTCTTCTCGTCGTTCTCGAACGCGGCCACCGGCACCAGGTCGGTGGAGGCGGAGACGGTGAAGCCCTCCGGGGCGGCGGAGCAGGTGTCGCCGTGCGACATCCACACCGACTGCTCGGCCGGGGTGCCCTCGAAGAGCGTGGAACCGGTCTTGCCCACGTGCAGCGGGGTACGGCCGTACTCGCGCGACCCCGTGTTGTCGACGGTGCCGCCGAGGGTGATCGCCATCAGCTGGAAGCCGTAGCACATGCCGAAGACGGGGACGCCCGCCTCGAACAGGGCGCGGTCCAGCCGCGGGGCGTGCTCGGCGTACACGGACGAGGGGCCGCCCGACAGGATGATCGCCGCGGGCCGCTTGGCCAGCATCTCCTCGACCGGCATCGTGCTGGGCACGATCTCGCTGTAGACCCGGGCCTCACGGACGCGGCGGGCGATGAGCTGGGCGTACTGCGCCCCGAAGTCAACGACGAGGACGGTGTCGGGGGCGGCTGGGGTCGCTGATGCCACGGTGGGCCTTCCGGCGGTGTCGAACGTGGGGTCCCTGCCGATTCTACCGGGGCCCACGGCTTTACTTCCCCGGCCCGGGGGCGCAGACTGTGCCGCATGCTCCACGGCACGCGCTTCGCGTTTACCTATGGCACCGGCTGGTCCGGCTGCCATGGTCGTGCTGTCTGAGCGAGGAAACGCAACCAGACGTCACCAGGCGCCCCGGGCCACACGGCCCGGGGCGCCTGGCGTTTCCCGTCCCGTGCGGCCCCGGAGGCCCGGCCCCCGAGGAGGAACCCCATGAGCGGCACCCCGGCAGCACCGCGGACGACCGGCCCTGCAAACGCCCCCGCCACCGACCCCGCCGCCGTCATCGCGGACGCCCGCGAGCGCATCGACGACCTCGACGCGAGGATCATCGCGCTGGTGGGGGAACGCATGACCGTCTCGGCCGGCATCCAGCGCGCCCGCATCGAGTCCGGCGGCCGCCGGGTGCACCTCTCCCGCGAGATGGACATCCTGCGCCGCTACAGCGACCGGCTCGGCAAGCCCGGCACGACCCTCGCCATGACCCTGCTGGAACTGTGCCGCGGACGGGTCTGAAACCCCCGTGGCACCGGCCCCGTGACCCGTTCGGGGGGCATCACCCGTACGGCACGTGACCGCCTACGGGCGCCTTCGTTGAATCCGGTGTCCGTGCCAGCCAGGCGCGGTCACCCCGGGCCAGGGAAGCAAGGACGTCGAACACCACGCGTGGACACCGCTCAGACGCAGCTGGGCGGGGTGCCACCGGAGCGATGAGGCGCGCCCGCGCGAGTGGAAGCAATGCGGCGCGCCGTGGGACCTCGCTCCGGTGATCCGGTGACCGGACAGCAGGGGACAGCAGCCCGGTCACGACTCAAAGTGGCGGTCGGTTCCGGGGACGCCCGGGACCGGCCGCTCTGCGAGGAACACACTACTCATTTCGCGGCACTTGGGCAGGTATCCGACCCTCGATCGAGTGAGTCGGACCCCGCATCGCGCCCCGCGCGCGGTCCGGGACCCGTATGGAGCACGGCCGAGGGGGCCGCGACCCGGACGGGTGCGGGCCCCCTCGGCGTCCGGCGGGATCAGGCCTTGGGCGGGACCGGCGGGACGGGCAGCACCGGCAGCCGCAGGGCACCGAACGCGTCCGCCGGGACGACCGGGTGCTTGGGCTCGACCGCGGCGACGCGCCGGTAGGCCTCGCCCTGGGCCGGACGCGGGTCGGCGTCGCCCTTGTTGGGCCACAGGGACATGGCGCGTTCGGCCTGCGCGGTGATCGTGAGCGAGGGGTTGACCCCCAGGTTGGCGGAGACCGCGGCACCGTCCACCACATGGATGCCCGGATGCCCGAACAGCCGGTGGTACGGGTCGATCACACCGTGCCCGGCGTCCTCGCCGATCACGCAGCCGCCCAGGAAGTGGGCGGTGAGCGGGGTGCCCATCAACTCGCCGACGTTGCTGCCCGCGAAGCCGTTGATCTCCTCGGCCAGCAGGCGCGCGGCCTCGGCGCCCTCGGGGATGAAGGAGGGGTTGGGCGCGCCGTGCCCCTGCCGGGCGGTGAGCAGTCCCTTCCCCAGGCCCTTGGGCTTGCGGTAGGTGGTCAGCGAGTTGTCCAGGGACTGCATGACCAGGCCGATGATGGTGCGCTCGGACCAGCGGCGGTTGGACAGCGACCGCATCAGCAGGACCGGGTGACGGGCGCAGTGCGCCAGGTAGGCCAGCCCGCGCGGCAGCCGCGTGCCGTGCGGGACCTGCAGGATGGACAGGCCGCCCATCGAGTTGGAGCCCTTGCCGTAGCGGACCGGCTCGATGTGGGTGTTCCCGTCGGGGTGGATCGAGGACGTGATGGCCACGCCCCGCGTGAAGTCCACCCGCTGCTCGCCGGTGCGCCGGCGGTAGCGGCGGCTGTTGGTCTGGGCGCCCACCAGCGCCTCGGAGTTGGTGCGGGTCAGCTCGCCGAGCCGCGCGGACAGGCCGGGCAGCCGGCCCGCGTCGCGCATGCGGTGCAGCAGCGTCTGGGTGCCGTAGGTGCCGGCGGCGACGACCACGTGCCCGGCACGCAGCACGCGCGGCTTCGCCTTGCGCCGGCGGTCGGTGGGGACGACGGTGACGTCGTAGCCGCCCTCGGCGTTCTCCGACAGCCCGGTGACGGTGGTCATCGCGTGGATCTCGGCGCCCGCCTTCTCGGCGAGGTGGAGGTAGTTCTCGTTGAGGGTGTTCTTGGCGCCGTGGCGGCAGCCGGTCATGCACTCCCCGCACTCCGTGCAGGCCCGCCGGGAGGGGCCGGCGCCGCCGAAGTACGGGTCGGGCACCTCGCCGCCGGGCGTGGCCCTGGCGTCGCCCGAGGCGTCCTGGCCGTCGCCGAAGAACACGCCGACCGGGGCCATGTGGAAGGAGTCGCCGACGCCCATCCGCTCGGCGGTCGCCTTCAGGTGGACGTCCGAGGGGGTCATGGTCGGGTTGAGCCGCACCCCGAGCATGCGCTTGGCCTGGTCGTAGTGGGGGGCCAGTTCCTCCTGCCAGTCGGTGATGTGGCCCCACTGGCGGTCCTCGAAGAAGGCCTTCGGCGGGACGTAGAGGGTGTTGGCGTAGTTGAGCGAACCGCCGCCGACCCCCGCACCCGCCAGGATCATGACGTTGTCGAGCAGGTGGATGCGCTGGATCCCGTACAGGCCGAGTGCCGGGGCCCACAGGTAGTCCTTGATGTGCCAGGAGTTCTTCGGCAGCGACTCCCGCGTCCAGCGGCGGCCCGCCTCCAGGACGCCGACCGTGTAGCCCTTCTCGGTCAGGCGCAGCGCCGACACGGATCCGCCGAAGCCGGACCCGATCACGATCACGTCGTAGTCGTAGGACATCCGCTCCCCCTCCATCAGCGGAGCCTCAGCGCCTTCATCAGCCGGAGGCTGCGGCTCATGAAGGCCGCGTACGCCGCGTCGTCCATGCCCAATGACGGGGCCATCGGCAGCAGGCGCTGCGTCGCCACCGTCTGCGCCTCGGTGTACTTGAGGATGCCCTCGGAGCCGTGCCTGCGGCCGAGCCCGGAGTCCTTCATGCCGCCCATCGGGGACTGCACACTGCCGTACGCCGGCGCGTAGCCCTCGTTGACGTTGACGGTGCCGCTGCGCAGACGCGCGGCGATGCGGGCGCCGCGGCGCGTGTCCTTGGTCCAGACGCTGGAATTGAGGCCGTACGGCGTCGCGTTGGCGCGCTCGACCGCCTCGTCCTCGTCGGTGAAGCGGTACACGGACACCACCGGGCCGAAGGTCTCCTCCGCGCACACGGCCATCGGCGGCTCGACGCCGTCCAGGACGGTCGGCTCGAAGAAGTACGGGCCGACGTCGGGCCGGGCCCTGCCGCCGGTGAGGACGGTGGCGCCCTTGGCGACGGCCTCCTCCACGTGCCGGGTGACGGTCTCCAGCTGGCGCTCGCCGGCCAGCGACCCCATCCCGGCGCCGTAGGCGAGGGCGGTGCCGAGCTTGAGGGCGCCGGCGCGCGCGGTGAAGCGCTCCAGGAAGGCGTCGGCGACGGACGCGTGGACGAAGAGCCGCTCGATGGAGATGCACAGCTGGCCCGCCGAGGAGAAACAGGCGCGGACCGCGCCCTCGGCCGCCTTGTCGAGGTCGGCGTCCTCCAGCACCAGCAGGGCGTTCTTGCCGCCGAGTTCGAGGGAGGCGCCGATCAGGCGGGCCGCGGCCCGCGCGGCCACGTCCCGGCCGGTACGGGTGGAGCCGGTGAAGGACACGTAGTCGGCGTGCTCCACGACCGCCGGGCCGACGACCGGGCCCTCCCCGATGACGACCTGCCAGACGTCGGCGGGCAGTCCGGCCTCGATCAGCTGCTCGCGCGCCCACAGGGCGGTCAGCGCGGTCTCGGTGTCGGGCTTCATCACCACGGCGTTGCCGGCCGCAAAGGCGGGCAGCGCGTCGCCGATGGAGAGTTCCAGGGGGTAGTTCCACGGCGCGATCTGGCCGACGACACCACGCGGGTGCCGCAGCTCCCGCACCTTGGTGAGGGCCGGGATGGCGCCGGTGTGCCGCTTGGACCTCAGGTACGACGGGGCCTTGACGCCGTAGTGCCGCGCGGCGACGGCGACCGCGAGCACCTCCTCGTGCGCGTGCAGCCGCGTCTTGCCGGTCTCCAGCTGGATCAGGTCCAGCACCTCGGACTGGCGGGCCAGCACGAGGTCGTGGAAGCGCAGCAGCACCGCGGCGCGGCGGCGCACCGGCGTCGCCGCCCACGCCTTCTGCGCCTCCCTCGCCCGGTCGTAGGCCGCCGCCACGTCCTCCGGCGTCGACTCGGGGAGCTCCGCCAGCTTCTCGCCGGTCAGCGGCGTGTGGTTCACGGTGCGGCCGCTGCCGGCGACGCCCCGCGTCAGCCGCGCCACGAGGTCCGGTGTCACCACGTCCGCGGCGGTCCTGCTGCCGGAGGGGGCGACCGGATTGCCGTTACCGGCAGTAGGAGAGTCCGTCATGGCGGGAGCGTACGACGCGGTGACACCGCGTGCATACCCGTCAGTAGCCAGTTTTCACAATTACGCCAGCAAAAGCTGGCAGGAACGCCGCGACCCGTCCCCGGCCCGCCCGCGCCGGGACCTCATCCGGTGCGGAAGGTGACGCGGGCGGTGTCGAAGTAGTCCCGTCCCCGCTCGGCCAGCTGGAGGGGCGAGGAGACCCACAGGTCGTACTGGCGGCCGCCCTCCTCCCAGCACAGGTCGAAGGTGCGGCGCGGTTCGCCGGGTGTGAAGCCGTCCCAGGTGAACTGCCACAGCGCGGCCGGGTGCCCGTTCTGCGTGGTGGGGGTGACGAAACCGTCCCGGTAGCCCTGGTACGCCGCAGGGCCCGAGGCGTCCTGGGCCCGCATGACCGCCTCGGGGCCGCGGGCGTCCGGCGGCTGGCTGCGGATGCCGACGCGGAACTCCTCGCCGGCGGAGTAGTAGAAGATCCGCGGCGGTTCCAGGGAGCGCCGGAAGCCCTCCGGCAGGGCGAGCGAGAAACCGGCGGGATCGTCGACCGTGCGGAAGCCCGCGGGGAGCGCCGGGGCGGACGGCGCCGGGGCGGACGGCGTGGACGCGGCGGACGGGGTGGCGTGCGTGGCCTTGCCGCTCGTGGCGACGGTGCGGACCGGGGAGGCGCCGCCCCCCGGCGATCCCCCGTCCGGCAGCAGGGACGCCGCCGCGACACCGGCCCCCGCCAGCACCGCCACGCCCAGCGCGGCCGCGAGCGGGGCCCGCCTGCGCCGGGCCCGGGGAAGCGGCGCGTCCTGCCGCTCCGCCTCCGGGAGGGGCGCCGGCGCGGGCACCGCGGTGGGCGGCACGCCGGTCTCCGCGTAGGCGGCGAGCAGGGTCTCGGTCTCCTCCGCGGTCGGGCGCCGCCCCGGCTCGCGGCGCAGCAGCGCCTCGACCACCGGCAGCAGGGGCCCGGTCCGCTCCGGCGGCCGGATCTCGTCGAAGACGACGGCGTGCAGCACCTCCCCCAGGGAGTCGCGGCGGAACGGCGACCGCCCGACGACGGCCGCGCACAGCAGGACGCCCACCGACCACAGGTCGGAGGCGGGCCCGGCGGCCTGCCCGGACATGCGCTCGGGGGCGGTGTACTCCGGAGAGCCCACGAAGTCCCCGGCCTTGGTCAGCGTGGTCGCGCCCGCCACCCGCGCGATGCCGAAGTCGGTCAGCACGACCCGCCCGGTGCCGTGCTCGACGAGGACGTTGCCGGGCTTGATGTCGCGGTGGAGGACCCCGCGCTCGTGCGCCGCCCGCAGCGCACCGGTGACGGCGGCGCCGACGCGGGCGGCCTCGCGCGGTGCCAACGGGCCGTCCTGGGCGAGGACTTCGGCCAGGGAGCGGCCGTCGACGAGTTCCATGACGATCCAGGGGCGGCCGTCCTCCTCGACCACGTCGAACAGGACGATCACATGGGGATGCCGTATCTGCGCGACCGTGCGGGCCTCCCGCAGGGCGCGGTCCTCCTCGCCGTCGGCGTGCAACTCCTTGACCGCCACCCGGCGGCCCAGCAGTTCGTCGTCGGCCCGCCACACCGTGCCCATGCCGCCGCGCCCGAGCCGCCCCGTGATCCGGTAGCGCCCGGCGACCAGCCGCCCCCCGTCGCCCGTCATGGGGCCATGATGCCGCACCGTCAGTTCCCCGGATCCGGTCGCCAGGTCTGCAACGCCACCTGGAAAACGGCGGAGGCGGCGGCCCAGTCGCCCGCCGGCGCCCCCATGTAGAGGGCGTACTCGCTGCCGTCGGCCGCGACGTACGCCTGGTCGACGGCGCGGCGCGGGCCGGGGTGCTCCTTGGAGTCGGTCCAGCTGAACTCCCACAGGCAGCCGTCACCGCCCCGGAAGGTGTTCTGGTGCAGCCGCACCCGGGTGTAGCCGGGCAGCGCCCGGACGCTCTTCTCCAGTTCGAGCAGGTGCATGTACGGATTGAGCCCCGGCGCCGCGCGGCCGACGCCGATGCGCAGCCGGTGGGCGCCGTCGTCGGGCGTGTAGTCGATCTGGTCGCCGTCCAGTTGCCGCTTCCAGCCGCGCGGCACGGTCAGGCTGAACCCCGCCGGGTCGTGGACCCGCACGTAGCCGGCCGGGACCCCGGGGCCGTCGCCGTGCCGCTTCACCACCGCCAGGACGGCTCCGGTGCCCGCGAGCAGCGCCACCGCGACCGCGGCGGCCACGAGGGCGGTACGCCGCCCGCCGGGGCGGCGCCGGGGACCACCGGCCGCGATGGCCGCAAGGGTGGTCGCCACGTGCCCGGCCTCCGGCCGCGCGGCCGGTTCCTTGGCGAGCAGCGCCGCGATCACCGGCCGCAGCGGCCCGGCCGCCCGGGGTTCGGGCAGGTCCTCGTACACCACGGCCTGCAGGGTGCCGATCGGCGAGGTGCGGCGGAACGGCGAGCGGCCCTCGACCGCCGCGTAGAGCGTGGCGCCCAGCGACCACAGGTCGGACTCCGGCCCGGGACGGCCGCCGCGGGCCCGTTCGGGCGCCAGGTAGTCGACGGAGCCGACGAGTTCGCCGGTCCGGGTGATCGCCGAGTCACCCTCGACGACGGCGATGCCGAAGTCCGTCAGCAGGACCCGGCCGTCGCGGGCGAGCAGCACGTTGGCCGGCTTGACGTCCCGGTGGAGCACCCCCGCGGCGTGCGCCGCGCGCAGCGCCTCCAGCACGGCGGCGGCCACGGCGGCCGCCCGCCGCGGCGGCAGCGGGCCGTCCCGCCGCACCACCTCGTCCAGGGAACGGCCGTCGACCAGTTCCATGACGATCCAGGGCCGGCCGTCCTGTTCCACGACGTCGTGGACGGTCACCACGTTGGGGTGGTTGATCCGGGCGGCGGCGCGGGCCTCCTGCTTCATGCGCTCCTGGAGCACGGCGCGGTCGTCCTCGGCGAGGTGGGCGCCGGGCGTCAGCTCCTTGACGGCGACGGTGCGCCGCAGCACGACGTCCTGGGCCTCCCACACCCGGCCCATGCCGCCGCGGCCGATGACGTCGCCGAGCCGGTACCGTCCGGCCAGCACGCTTCCGCTCCCGCTCACACCCCTGCCCCCACGGCTTCAGCGACGCGCGCCGCAGCCGCGCGGTTCCGGTCCGGGCCGGCCGCACTCAGGTGGTGCGGTAGGTCTCCGCGGCCTTCTCGAAGTACCGCTTGACGTCGGCGCGCCGGCCGTCCGGCCCGATGACCAGGACCACGTGGTACCTGCCGTCGCGGATCATCACCAGGTTGCGCGCGAACAGCTGCCGCCCGGAGCCGTCGCTCCAGCTGAACTCCCCTTCGGCGGCGGCGATCCCGCCCATGTCGAGGCGGCGCAGGCCGGAGGCCGAGGACCAGCCGGAGGCGCGGAAGCCCGCCAGCTCCGGCTCGTCGTTCTGGTAGACGATCGGGTCGCCGCCCTTGTCGGCGACGGAGTCGCGGCCGGGTACGACGAGCAGCTGGTAGTCGCCGCCGGTGTAGCGGACCTGACCGTCGGCGTTCCTCCCGGTCCGCTGCCAGCCGTTGGGGACGGCGAGGCTGAAGCCGGCCGGGTCGGTGCGCAGCCGGAAGTCGCCGCCGAGGCCCGTGGTGGCGGCGTCGTCCGCGGGGGCGGACCGCGTGGGCGGCGGGGCGCTCGTGGCGGGGGCCGTGCTCCGCGGGGCCTTGGTGCCCGACGGCTTGGTCGTCTGCGGCCGCTCGTCGCCGCCGGGCACCTGCGCGGGCAGGGTCCGCGTGGCGCCGGCCGCGCCCCGGTCGTCCGCCGCCCCGCCGCGCGGCATGAAGAGCACCGCGTACAGCACGGCGGCGACCATCAGGAGCAGCACCAGGGCGACCAGGGTGACCCCGAGGCTGCGCGGGCCGCGTGCCGTCCCCTGCCGCCGCTCCTTGGTGCGCTTGTGGCGCCCGTGGGCGGGATGGGCGGGTACGGGGTCGGCGGCGGCCTTGCGGCGGCGCACCAGTTCGCCGCGGCGCCGTACGACCGGCAGCTTGTGCGGATCGTCGGCGGGCACGGGCACCGTGCTCAGCCCCAGGTCCGGCTCGGGCGCGGACCGGACGAGCGAGCGCAGCCAGCCGCGCAGCTCCTCCGCGTCGGGCCGCTCCTCCGGGTCCTGGCGGAGCAGGGACTCCACGACGGGCCGCAGCGGGCCGCACTCCTCGGCGTACGCGGGCGGCTCGGCGATGACCAGCTGGACCAGTTCCGCCGTGCTCTCCTCCGGGAACGGCGGATGCCCCTGGACGCTGCGGAACAGCAGGGACCCCAGCGCCCACAGGTCGGCGGCCGGGCCGACCGGCGGGGCGAGCTGCCAGTTCTCGTGGACCTCGGTGGCCTGCTCCGGGGCCCACCGCTCGGTGACCGGGCCGACCACGGTGAGCCGGGCCTGCCGGGCGCGCTCCAGCTCCAGCGCGGAGTGCGGGCCGTCCCAGCTGCCGCCGGGTGCCTCACCGCCCCCGGCCATGGCGGGCACCGGCACCGGGTTGTACCCGCACAGCGCCTCCTGGGCGGCGCCCACGGCCAGGCCCGAGAGCATCGCCCGGCCGTCGTCGCAGACCAGCACGGTCCGGCCGGTGACGTTGCGGTGGACCCAGCCCTGCGTGTGCAGCACGCGCAGCGCGGTCAGCACGTCGGAGGCCACTTCGGCGGCACGGTACGGGCTGAGCCGCTTGTCGGCGAGGACCGCGGCGAGCGGGCGGGCGGCGACCAGCTCGCTCACTATCCACACGCTGCCGTCCTCGACGAAGATGTCGAAGACCTGCACCAGCCGGGGGTGATCGGGTATCGCGGCCGCGGCCCGCGCCGCCTCCAGGGCCCGGCGGGCGGTGTCCCCGCCGTCACCGTGCTGGGGCTCGGGCTCGGCGCTGACGACCTCGGGGAGCAGGACCTGGCGTATCAGCACCTCCTGGTTGCTGAAGGTGTCCCAGGCCCGGGTCTCCACCAGTTCGAACTCGTCGGCGGGCGGCCGCGGCAGGCGGTAGCGGTCGGCCAGTACGCGTCCCGCGTAGTCGTCCACGACGCCTCCCCAAAGCGTCAGATCCGATCCGTTCTGGATGCGGACAGTCCGCAATGACTCACGATACGTGCTCGAGCGGCGTCACTTGGCCGGTTTGAAGGTCTTGTAGAGCGCCTCACGCATCTCCGTGGTCTTCTTGCCGTTCCACCCGGCGTCCGGCGCGATGAAGAGGATGGCGTATCCGTGACCGTCGTCCACGACGAAGCCGCGATTGACGGCGCGCATCTTGGTGCCGCCGGAGGTGTAGGTGAACTCCCAGTCGGCGGCGGTGCGGTAGCCGCGGTAGTCCACGTCCTTTATGGACACCCGCTGGTAACCGGGGAACCTGGCCGCGGTACCCGACTCGTTCTGGCGCCAGGCGTCCGCCGCGCTCTTGCCCGGGCTGTGGGTGTAGTCGACCTGGACCCGGGGGCTGTGGCGGGCGTTGAAGATCCAGCCGTTGCCGGCCCGCTCCTTGTTCGCGGCCCAGCCGGCCGGCAGCGCTATCGAGAAGCCCTCGGAGTCGGTGTAGGTCTTCCAGCCGGCCGGAACGGCGGCGGCGCCGTCCTTCCCGCTGCCGGAGCCGCCCGAGGACCCGGAGGAGGAACTGCCCGACCCCTTGCCGGAGTTGTCGTCGTTCCCCTTGTCGTCGCCGCCCTTGCCGGAGCCGTCCTCGCTCCCCTTGCCCTGGTCGTCGCCGCCCTTGCCGTCCTGGACGCCGTCGTCACCGGACTTGGGGCTCGCCGAGGAGGGCGGCTTGGCGGGCTGCCTGGCGCCCGGGTCGTCGTCGCCCTGGGCGGCCCAGAACCCGATCCCGGTCCCGAGCAGCGCGAGGGCCAGCACGACCGCCGCGAAGAGCAGTCCGCGGCGGCGGCGCTCGTCCAGCGAGGCCAGGAGCGGCACCCGGGGGGCGGCGGCTGGGGCGGGGACCGGTACCGGCGCGACCGGCGCGGACGCGGTCGCCGGGGTGACCGCGGCCGCCGGGGCGGTCTCGGGCTCCGGCTTGGCCTTGGCGGCCCGCAGCGCCGCCTGGTCGGCGGCGGCGGCCCGGGTGGCCGGCGGCGCGTCGGTGGGCGTCGGCTGCGGGTCGGAGGGCGGCAGCGGCATGGTGCGCGTGGCTTCCGCGACCGGGACGTCCGGCGCGTGGGCGACGCCGGTGAGCAGCGGGCGCACACCCGCGTCGTCCAGCCGCAGCTCGGGGTCCTTGTTGAGCAGCCCCTGGATCGCGTCGGCCAGCGGGCCCGCGTTGCGCGGGGTGCGCAGCGGCTCGGTCATGACCGCCGTGAGCGTGGCGATGGCGGAGCCCTTGTCGTACGGCGGCCGGCCCTCGATCGAGGCGTACAGCAGGGCGCCCAGCGACCACAGGTCGGCCGGCGGGCCCGGCTTCTGGCCGCGCGCCCGCTCCGGCGAGATGTACGAGGGAGCGCCGACGAGCATGCCGGTGGAGGTGACCGACGGGTCGCCGTCGATCTGGGCGATGCCGAAGTCACTGAGCACGACGCGGCCGTCGTCGGCGATCAGGACGTTGGACGGCTTCACGTCGCGGTGGAGGATGCCCTCCTTGTGGGCGGCCCGCAGGACGTCCAGGACGGTCAGCCCGACCTCGGCGGCCCGCTTGGGCGTGAGCGGTCCGTCCTCGCGGATCGCGTCCGACAGCGAGCGGCCCTCGACCAGCTCCATGACGATCCAGGGCCGGCCGTCCTCCTCGACGACGTCGAAGACCGTCACGGCCCCGGTGTTGCGGATCCGGGCGGTCGCCTTGGCCTCGCGCAGGGTGCGGGTCACCAGGCGGCGCTTCTCGTCCTCGTCGATGTTGTGCGGGAAGCGCAGCTCCTTCACGGCGACCGTGCGACCGAGCGTCTCGTCGACGGCCCGCCAGACGGTACCCATGCCGCCCTTGCCGAGGACGGCGCCGAGACGGTAGCGGTCGGCGATGAGACGCTGGTCGGTGTCGTGCGCCTGGCCCATGAATTCCCTCTGCCGTCGCTGAAGATGAAGCTCCCTCATCGCCTGCTGTCGGCGACCGGGGGATGGAGACCTCCATCATCCCTGACTCGGGGCCGTGGTCCCACCCCGGCCCCGACGTGTGCTAGTCGTGGACGACGAGTCCGGCCACCGCGTTGTCGAAGACCGGCCGGAAATCACCCCATTGAGCCGTCGGCGCGGAGAGGTAGACGGCGAACTCGCGTTCACCGGGCTCCCCGAAGCCCAGGTCGATGGCGCGGAAGTCGCGGGCCTTGCCCTCGAAGCTGAACTCCCAGATGGCCGCCGGGCGCTCGCGCCAGCGGGTGCTCTGCATGCGCAGCCGCTCGTACCCGGGCAGCTTGGGGATGGTCTGCTGTTCCTCTTCCTCGAAGTGCTCCAGCGGGTCGTTGGCCGCGTAGTCCAGCGTGCCGATCCGCATGCCGGCCAGACCGGTCGGGTCGACGTAGATGACCTGCTGGCCGTCGTCGCTGACCTTGCGGGTCCACCCGTCGGGCACCGGGACCGAGAACCCGCGGTCCGGTTCCTCCGCCAGGTGGTAGCCGGCCGGCACGGGCGACGGGCCCGGCACGGACGGTGCGGGCGAGGATGGCGAGGAGGGTGAGGGGGGCGACGACGTCGCGGAATGGCTCGGCCGCGCCCCGTCGCCCTGCGCGCCGCCGGCGCTGCCGAAGTGCTCGGCGGCGTAGAACCCGCCGCCCGCGAGGGCGGCGGCCAGCGCCACGGCCACCAGCACCCGTACGCCGGTGCGGCGACGCCGCTCCGGGGCGGGCGGCGGGACCGGGACCCCCGAGGGGACCGTGGGGGCGGGCGACGGCGCGGGCTGCGCGGCCGGTGCCGGGGGCCGGACGACGGCGGTCGGCGCGGTGTGCAACAGGGTGAGGCTCTCGCGGGGGACGCTGGCGGTCTCGGTCTCGGCGGCGCTCGCCCGCAGCACCCGCTCGGCCTCCGCCGCCGACAGACGCCGCTCCGGCTCCCGCACCAGCAACCCCGCGATGACCGGCGCCAACGGCCCCGCCCGGCCCGCCACCGGCACCTCATCGGTGGCGATCGCGTACGCCGTCTCGATCGCCGTGTCCCGGCGGAACGGCGAACGCCCCTCCACCGCCTGGAACAACGTCGCCCCCAACGCCCACAGATCCGCCTCAGGACCCGGAGCACCACCGGTCAGCCGCTCCGGAGCCAGGAAGTCGATCGAACCGATCAGCTCACCCGTCCGCGTCAGCGTCGACGTCCCCGAAGCCTGCGCGATCCCGAAGTCCGTCAGCACCACCCGCCCCGACGCCGACAACAACACGTTGCCCGGCTTCACATCCCGGTGCAGCACCCCCGCCGCATGCGCCGCACGCAACGCCGCCACCATCCCCCGGCCGATCCGGGCCGCCTCCCCCGGCGCCACCGGACCCCGCTCCTTCAGCAGATCGCCCAAGGTCGTCGACGGCACGTACTCCATCACGATCGTCGGCAGACCCTCGTCGTCCACCACGTCGTGCACCACCACGACATTGGGATGACTGATCCGCGCCGCACTGCGCGCCTCCCGCCGGGTCCGCTCGAACAACGTCTCCAGCTCGTCGTCCTGCAGGTGCGGCTGGGGCTGGTGGAGGCGCTTGACCGCCACCGCACGGCCCAGCAGCTCGTCCTCGGCCCGCCAGACCGTACCCATGCCGCCACGGCCTATCCGCTCGACCAGCCGGTATCTCCCGGCCACCAGGCGTCCGAGCTCGGACATCGCGCGCCCCTTCCTGCAACCTACGAGAAGGAACGATATCCGGCCGGGCCACGGGAACCGCCAAAGCCGTGGCCCACGCCTCGCGCGGCGTACCGGCGGCGGCTACAGCGGGACGATGTCCGGGGCGCCCAGCCGGGCGGCGTCCGCGGTCTGGTCGTCGGGCTGGCGCTGGGACTCCCGCTCGGCCTCGACCCGCTTCTCGTAGTGCTCGACCTCCTTCTCCACCTGCTCCTTGTCCCAGCCCAGGACGGGGGCCATCAGCTCGGCGGCCTCACGGGCGCTGAGCGTGCCGCGGTCGAAGGTCTCGATGGAGATGCGGGTGCGCCGGGTGAGCACGTCGTCCAGGTGCCGCGCCCCCTCGTGCGAGGCGGCGTAGACGACCTCGGCACGCAGGTAGTCGTCGGCCGCGCCGAGCGGGCGGCCCAGCGACGGGTCGTCCTCGATCAGCTGCAGCAGTTCCTCGCAGAGCGAGCCGTAGCGGTTGAGCAGGTGCTCGATCCGCGCCACGTGGAGGCCGGTGCGCGCCGCGATCCGGGCCCGCGCGTTCCACAGGGCGTGGTAGCCCTCCGCACCGGCCAGCGGGACCTCCTCGGTGACGCACTCGGCGACCCGGTGCGCCAGACCGTGCACGGCCGCGTCCACCGCGTCCTTGGCCATCACCCGGTACGTCGTGTACTTGCCGCCCGCGACCACCACCAGGCCCGGCACCGGGTGCGCCACGGTGTGCTCGCGCGACAGCTGGCTGGTGGCCTCCGACTCCCCGGCCAGCAGCGGCCGCAGGCCCGCGTACACGCCCTCCACGTCGTCCCGCGTCAGCGGCACGGCGAGCACGGAGTTGACGTGTTCCAGCAGGTAGTCGATGTCCGCGCTGGACGCGGCCGGGTGCGACTTGTCCAGGCTCCAGTCGGTGTCCGTGGTCCCGACGATCCAGTGCCGGCCCCACGGGATCACGAAGAGCACGCTCTTCTCGGTCCGCAGGATCAGCCCCGTCGAGGAGTGGATCCGGTCCTTCGGCACGACCAGGTGTATCCCCTTGGACGCCCGCACGTGGAACTGGCCGCGCTCCCCGATCAGCGCCTGCGTGTCGTCCGTCCACACCCCGGTGGCGTTCACGATCTGCCGGGCGCGCACCTCGTAGACGCCCCCGGCCTCCACGTCCTCGACCCGGGCGCCCACCACGCGCTCGCCCTCGCGCAGGAAGCCGATCACGCGGGCCCGGTTCGCGGCTAGCGCGCCGTACGCGGAGGCCGTCCTGACCAGCGTCATCGTGTACCGGGCGTCGTCCATCTGCGCGTCGTAGTACTGCAGCGCCCCGACCAGGGCCTCCTTCCGCAGGCACGGCGCCACCCGCAGCGCGTTCTTCCGGCTCAGGTGGCGGTGGTGCGGCAGACCGCGGCCGTGCCCGGAGGAAAACGCCATCGTGTCGTACAGCGTCACACCGGCGCCCGCGTAGAAGCGCTCCCACACCCGGTGCTGCAGCGGGTACAGGAACGGCACCGGCTTCACCAGGTGCGGCGCCAGGCGCTGGAGCAGCAGACCGCGCTCCTTGAGGGCCTCCCGGACGAGGGCGAAGTCCAGCATCTCCAGGTAGCGCAGCCCGCCGTGGATCAGCTTGCTCGACCGGCTCGACGTCCCGGACGCCCAGTCGCGGGCCTCCACGATGCCGGTCGCCAGCCCGCGCGTCGCGGCGTCCAGCGCCGTCCCGGCGCCCACGACGCCCGCGCCCACCACGAGTACGTCGAGTTCCTGCTCCGCCATCCGGGCGAGCGCGGAGGAACGCTCCGCCGGTCCCAGTGTCGCCGTCAGCATCCTGGCCTCCCGTCGTGACGCGGGGTCGCGCCTCAGCGCATTCCCCGTCCCCACGATCGTTACCCGTGTCGTGGCCCCCGGCTACTTCGGGCTCCGCCGGTCCCCGGTTCGTCCGTGCGGGTTGTTTGCGCCTGCGGCGGGCATCCCCCACCCGCCCGCCCTCCCCCAGCCTTCGGCCGGGGGGAGGGCGGGCGGCGGGAAACCCCCCAACAGCAACCACAAGGGCGCCGCACACAACAACCGGGCAGCCCGGCGCAGGCGCAACGCACTCGCGCACGAGGGGCGGGCTCCACAGGAGGGGGCCGGACCGCGTGGCGTGCAGTCATATCAGCTACCTGTCTGGTTAGCCTGATTTCGCGCCATTTGGGTACCAGGACGTACCAGGACGCACCCCGCCGCCGGAGAGGACCCCCATGCCCGCAGACCTCGCAGTCATCGGACTCGGCCACGCCGGGCTGCCCCTCGCGCAGGCGGCCAGCGCCGCCGGGCTGGGGGTGATCGGGTACGACCCGGACGAGCACGTCGTGGAGGCGATCAACGCAGGCAACCGGGTGCCCTGCGGGGCGCTGGCCGCCGCCGACGTGCGGCGGATGCTCGCCGGCGGCTTCCGCGCGACCGCGGACACGGCCGCCCTGGGCCGGGTGCGGGCGGCCGTGCTGTGCGCGCCGACCCCGCTCGGGGAAGGCGGGGAGCCGGACCTGACGGCGCTGGCGGAGGCCGCCCGCGCGCTGGCCGGACAGCTGCGGCCGCACAGCACCGTCGTCCTGGAGTCGCCGGTGTACCCGGGGACGACGGAGGACTTCCTGCGTCCGCTGCTGGAGGAGGGTTCCGGCCTGCGGGCCGGCCACGGCTTCCACCTGGCGTACGCCCCCGCGCGGCACCCCGGCACACCGAAGGTGATCGGCGGGCTCACCCCCGCCTGCACGGAGGCCGCGGCCGTCTTCTACGGCCGGTTCACCGAGCGGATCGTCCGGGCCCGGGGGGTGCGCGAGGCGGAGACCGTGCAGCTGCTGGAGACCAACCACCGGCACGTCAACATCGCCCTGGCGAACGAGATGGCCGTGTTCTGCCACGACATCGGCGTGGACGTCTGGGACGTCATCCGCTGCGCCGAGACCCGCCCCCACGGCTTCCAGGCCTTCCGCCCCGGCCCCGGGGTCGGCGGCCACACCATGCCGCTGGACCCCGGTCACCGGCCGTACCAGGGCCGGGTGGGCGGCCATCCGCTGCGCCTGGTCGAGTACGCGCAGGAGGTCAACGCCCGCATGCCGCGCTACGTGGTGCAGCGCGCCGCCGCCCTGCTGAACGAGCACGGCAAGTCGCTGCGCGGGGCGCGCGTGCTGCTGCTGGGCGTGACGTACAAGCCGGACCTGCCGGACCAGGAGCGCTCGCCGGCCGGCGAGATCGGCGCCCGGCTCGTCGAGCTGGGGGCGCAGCTGAGCTACCACGACCCGTACGCCCCGCAGTGGCGGGTGCTGGACCGCCCGGTCCCCCGCGCCGACTCCCTGTGGGAGGCCGCGGCGCACGCCGACCTGACAGTCCTGCTCCAGCACCACCGCACCTACGACATGCAGGGCCTGGCGGTGAAGGCCCAGCTGATGCTGGACACCCGCGGGGCCACCCCGGTAGGGGCGGCCGCGCGGCTGTGAGCCGCCCGGGGTGGGATCGGGCCGACGCGATCAGCTCGCCAGGACCTTCTTGAAGGTCGGCTCCAGATAGGGGGCCAGGGAGCGGGCGTAGCTGCCCGTCATGTGGCTGTAGTCGAAGTAGACGACCCTTCCGCCGATCACGGCGGGACAGTATCCGTCCGCACAGAGGGCGGGTGTGGAGTCGATGACCTCGGCTCCGTGTTCCTCGGCCACTTCGCGTTCCATGGCACGGATCTCCGGGTGGTCGAGGATCTTCTCGGCCTTCGGGCTGCAGGACGAGATCTTGCCCGAGCTTCCTGCCAGACAGTCAGGGACGCTGAAGCCCGGATACGGGGTGTCCGTCAGGAAGATGAGGTGCGCACCCGTGGCCTTGAGCGCGTCGAACGTCTCCTCGGCGCCGTCGCGTGTGGCGGTCGGCTGGGCGCGGTCCGTGACAACGATGACGTCCGGCTTGATCTTGGCGATGTAGTCCATGGCGGACTTCCGCCAGCTGGTGCATTCGCTGTAGTCGCGCCCGAGATCCTCGCGGGTGATCTCGTAGGCCTCCGGGCTGCAGCCGCCCTTCGCGATGGTCACCATCTTCGCGTGGAGGTTCTTTCCGACCTCCTCGAAGGCGTTGCCCCATTGCCAGGAGTGGGAGTCTCCGAAGACGACGACCGTGGCCTTCCCGTCCGGGTCGCCGATGACGCAGTCGTCACGCATGACGAACGTCGCGACGTCGATGTTGTCGATGCACCCGTGCCCGGTCTGATCCTTCGGTGACTTCAGCAGGTACTCCTCGCTGAGCTCGGGCCTGGCACGCTCGGCCACCGCAGCCTTCACCGAGTCGGTGCCGCTGAAGCCCACGGCCGCCGCGCTGTTCCCGGACAGGGTGATGGACAGATTGAGCGGCACCACACGCACGGCGAGAGTCATGACGACGGCGGCGGCGGCGGTCAGGGACACCCCCATGAGGATGCCGCGCCACGGTATCTGGACCATCCGGACGTTCGCCTTGAAGGGCCGTTCGACGAGGTAGTGCATGCAGACGGCGAGGAGGAAGGAGAGCACCGCCACCCGCCAGCGGTCGGAATAGCCGAACTCCCGGTTGATGATCTCCGGGAACAGGATGAGCAGCGGCCAGTGCAGCAGGTACCAGCTGTAGCTGGCATTGCCGATGAAGTCGAAGACCGGGTTGTCGAGGAGCTTTTCGGCACCGAGGCGGGGCGCGGCGCAACCGCCGGCGATCACCAGTGCGGCGCCCACCACCGGCCCGGCCACCGCGTAGCCGGGCAGCGGGGTGTGCTCGTTGATGAGCAGCGCGGTGCCCACCGCGCCGAGGATGCCGACCCAGGTGAGGAAGCCCGCGAACCACAGGTTCATACGGGAGAGGAGCCTGGCGTTGAGAGCGACGAAGACGCCGAGGGCCAGCTCCCAGACCCGGGTCTGGGTGCCGAAGTAGGCGAGCGGCTGGTCCGACTTGGTCTGGGTGACCGACAGGTAGAGCGAGCCGGCGATGGCCGCGGCGAGGAAGAGTCCTATCAGAAAGCGGCTGCGGGTGAGCACCCGGCTGAGCCAGGCGACGATGACGAGCGCGATCGGCGCGACGACGTAGAACTGCTCCTCGATGCCGAGCGACCAGAAGTGCTGGTAGGGGGACTGGCTTCCGTCGTTGGCGAAGTAGTCGGTGCCGTTCTCGGCGAGCCGCCAGTTGATGAAGCTCAGGGAGGCCGCGAAGCCGTCCTTCATGTAGTCGCGGAAGGAGAACGGACCGGCGAAGAACCAGGCGAAGACCGCGGTGACCACGATGGTGAGCGAGGCGCCGGGCGCGAGCCGGCGGAAGCGCCGGGCCCAGAACTTGCCCAGCGAGACCTTGCCGGTCCGGCTGATCTCACCGAGGAGCTGACTGCCGATGAGGAAGCCGCTCAGCACGAAGCTGATGTCGACGCCGCCGTGGATGTCGACGATGCCGCAGTGCATCGCGACCACCATCATGATGGCGACGGCACGCAGACCCTGGAGGTCCGGGCGGTACTTGCGCAGGCGGTCCGTCTTCTCCGGCTGGGGCTCCGGCCGGTGCCGGTGCGAAGGCTGCGGACTGACGGCCGTTGAGGCGTGGGTGGTCACGATTCTCCAGAAAATGCCCGGTTGGGCCCGCGGGGGCCGACCGGCTGCTTCAGTGGACCGTCGGGCAGGCGACAGCCGTTCCGCTGACGCGCACCCCTTGGGCGGGAATGCGGATGCCGCACGACAGCCGCAGCTGGGCGGGCAGCTCGTTCTGCGCGCCGATGTGGGCGTGGCAGCCCACGACGACCTCGTGAAGGAACGATTCGCTGCCGATCGAGGAGTCGTGGTCGACCACGGACTCGCGGATGCGGGCGCCTTCGGCCACGGTGACGTTCGCACCGAGGATGGAGCGATCGACGACCACGTGCGGACCGATCAGGGCATGCGGGCCGATCGTCGAGCCGCCCGTGACGAGGGCGGTCGGGTCGACGGAGGCCGTGGGATGGATCAGGTTGTCGGCGGGCGTCTCCACGAGGGGGGAGGGCGCCTTGCCGGTGACCAGGTCGGCCGAGCCGTGGACGAAGGCCAGCGGCGTACCGAGGTCGCGCCAGTAGTCATCCGTGGTGTGGCCGAACACGCGCCGTCCCTGCGCGACGAGCTGCGGGAAGGTCTCCTGCTCGACCGAGACCTCGCGGCCGGCGGGGATGGTGTCCAGCACGGACCGGCCGAAGACATAGCAGCCGGCGTTGATCTGGTCGGTGACGCACTCCTCGGCCGTCTTGGGCTTCTCGAGGAAGGACAGCACCCGGCCGTCCTCGTCGGTGGGGACGAGGCCGAAGGCGCGCGGGTCGGCGACCCGGGTGAGGTACAGGGTGACGTCCGCGTCCTTTTCCTCGTGCCGCGCCAGGATGGCGCGCAGGTCCACGCCGGACAGGATGTCGCCGTTGAGGATGAGGACCGGTGCGTC
Source organism: Streptomyces sp. PA03-5A (assembly GCF_033792725.1). Lineage (NCBI taxonomy): Bacteria > Bacillati > Actinomycetota > Actinomycetes > Kitasatosporales > Streptomycetaceae > Streptomyces > Streptomyces sp. PA03-5A. The sequence goes on from NZ_JARAVL010000022.1 coordinate 36,406, forward strand.
GGCGGGGCCGCCGCGCAGCAGGCGCGCGGCGTTGCGGATGGCCCCGCCGGTGCCGAGCGGGACGTCCTCGACGGCGTAGGAGATCCGCAGATCCCGGGAGAAGTCCTTGAACTCCTCCTCGAAGAGGCTGGCGAGGTACGAGGTGGCGAACACCACGTGCTCGACCCCCGCGTCCATCAGCTTGGCGATCTGGTGCCGGATGAAGGACGAGCCCGCCACATTGAGCAGCGGCTTCGGGGTGTGGTTCGTCAGCGGGCGCAGGCGGGTTCCCTTGCCGCCCACCAGGATGATGGCTTCTTGCATGATTGCCTCCGCTCGGTCAGCTGGTGGGGGTGGTACCGGGTCCCGCGTAGTCAGAGGTGAAGCAGGACTTGATGGCCTTCTCCGAGAGGGGGCGCCCGGCGAAGTCGAGCCGGGAGGCGACCTTGTCGTCGGGCTTGGTGTTCGGGTCGTCGTCGAACCAGAGCGACCACCAGTAGATGCCTTGCATCTTGCGCTCCTGCACCACCTGGCAGACGGCGTCGTACCAATGCGCCTGCACCTGCGGGTTGACGGCCCGCTTGACGTAGAAGTCACCGGGGGCGTGGTAGGCGCCGTCCATGGCGCCGATGCCGGTCTCGGAGACGAGGATGTTCGGCAGCGGACCGGTGGCCTTCTTGTCCAGCCAGTCGTTCCAGCCCTCGACCAGGTCCTGGACCGGAGCGGTGTCCGGCACCTTGATGGGGAAGTAGGCGTCGACGCCGAGGTGGTTGACCGGCATGTTGATCCGGCCGGAGACGTAGTTGTCCCAGTTGGCGTCGTAGGCGACCTCCCCGGAGAAGTCCTTCTCGGCGTAGGTGACCAGGCTGTCCCAGCCGGTGTCGCCTTCGAGGGAGTTCAGCTCGGTACCGATCACGAAGGTGTCCGCCTTCGTGTCGTCGGCGACCTTGAGGTACGGGGTGAGGAACTGCTTGTACGAGGCGAACCAGGCGGACCGCGAGTCGGGCTCGATGTTTCCGCGCCAGCCGTTCGACTGCTCCAGGGTGCCTTCGTCCAGGATCGGGCGGATCGTGGTGCGGAACCCGGCGTCCTTGAAGACCTTCAGCACGCGCTCGAGACGTTCCGGGGACGGGGTCTTGGCACCGGCCGAGAGCTTGTTGGACGTGGAGTTCTCGATGAAGAACGGGAACGAGACCGACACCGAGTTCGCGCCCAGGCCGATGAGGTACTTCGCCTGCTTGCCGGCCTGCGCCTCGATGAACGTGTCGGATCGTTTCCGCTTCTCCTCCTCCCAGTAGAGCTGTACGCCCCACTGGGCCATGCCCTTCTTCCAGGGCTTGGCGACCTGGAGGGCCTCGGCGGGGGAAGACGGGGAATCGGACGGCGAGGACGCCGACGGTGTGTCGGTGACGTCGCCCTTCGGAGTGGCGGAGTCCCCGGCGTCGCCAACGACGATCTTGGGTATCGCCGAGCCCGACACCCAGCGGACCGGGTGGTCGCCGAGGACGAAGGGGGTGCCCAGCACGATGCTGAGGACGCTCACCGGAAAGACGGCGAGCAGGGGAAGGCGCGAGCGCATGTCAGTTGTCTTCCGGGCGGTCAGGCGGGCTTGGCGATGACGACGAACTTGTTCTCTTCGCGCCGGACGAACCTCAGGAAGCCCTTGAAGCCGCCGAGTCCCTCCATCACGGAGAAGACGGGGATGAGAGCGACCACGACGATCGGCTCCCACCACTTGCGCCGGCCGCTGGCCGACGCGACCGCGTTCAGCCGCAGACCCTCCCAGTAGGTCCAGATGACGTAGGCGAAGTTGAGGGCCCACAGGATGACCACGGACTGGGTCACGGGCGAGGTGTTCATGTCGTTGATGAGCCAGCCGAACAGCAGCACGGCGCCGATGTGCTGGAGCGGACCGAGGATCCAGGTCGCCACACAGATGGCGAGAAACCACCGGTAGCGGAGCGGGATCGTCCGGTTGAAGCACAGGGCGACCAGACCCCAGGCCCACCGGTCGCGCTGCTTCACGAAATCCTTGGCGGTGGCGGGAGAAGCGCCGTAGCAACGGCCGTTGAACCAGTCGCTGCGTCCCGGATAACGACGGCAGAACGAGAGGGCGAGTTGTGCGTCCTCGACAATTGCCTTCGGCCCGAAGTCCCAGCCGATCGTCGCCTCGATCGAAGCCCGGAGAACGAGGAGTTCGCCGTGCACGCCGGCCACCGGGGTTCCCATTCCGGTGAGCGCCCGGAATCGCGCGATGTCGTCCGCGGGGCGCACGGCGTCGGCGAGCCAGGTGAACATGTTGACCGCGCTTTCGCGCGGGTAGGTGAGAATCCCCTGGGCCATGTGCTTGGCCTCTTCGGGCGAGGCGCGCCGCTGGCGGTTGATGAACTGCGCGAGCGCCGCCGCGGTGTCGGGGCCGACCCCGGTGTCATCGTCCATGTGCAGCACCCACACGTCGTCGAGCGCCTCGCCCTCGGCGATGCGCAGCTCGTGCGCGTAGTGGTTGGCGCGTGCCTTGAAGCGGGTGCCGTTGGCCGTGGCGTACGCCTTGGGCACCGTGACGACACGGATCAGCGGGTGGACGGTGGCCAGCCGGTCGATGTCCGCCGCGGCCTCGCAGCCTTCCTCGGTGAGGACGTCCACGCGCATGTACGGGAACCATTCCGGCAGGTGCTCGACATACGAGAGCACGGAGCGCTCGAGCGCCGGATAGGTGTCGTGGCGTCCGATGGTCGGCACCAGCACGATGAGGAAGTCCTGCTCGACAGGGGCCGGCGGCACCATGTTGACGCTGCGCTTGATCCTGCGGCGGATCAGCCACGCGCCCTGGATACCCACCAGCACACCCACGACGGGCAGCGACCAGACGATGCTCAGCGCCCAGCTGAGCGGGGTCCGGCTGGGCGAGTACGACCACAGACCGAAAGCCAGCAGCAGCGTGAAGGGAATCAGGAACGGCAGCATCCCCGGCTTCCAAGCGGCGGTGCGTTGTGCCAACTTGGCGTTGTGCCGCGAGTGCGGCACAACCCCATCGACCTGTGTGACGGCCATGGCGACTGTTGAACTCCCCTGCAGATGACAATGCGTTGAGCCAGCGAGAATCCCGGTCATGGCACGGCTGGGCCTACCACGACAACGTCCTGTCCCGGGCCCCTACCCCTCAACGACTTTCGGACGTTTTGGCCAGTGGCGCTCAGATGCCCCCCAGGCGCCTAAACCACTGACCGAACAGGAGCACGATCCTCGCACGCTTGCGCCATACAAGGGAATCCCATGGAGAACTTGTGTTCAAAAGTTAACCGTACGGTACACGTGTTACTCCAGAGGCCAGGCGCTGACCTGGACTTTTAGATCTCCGGTGATCAACTTCGCCGGGCCGTGAGAACCTTCACACCGCGTCCGTACAACCCTTTTACGGTTGCGGCTGCGCGGCTCGTCGCGCAGGAGCGCGAGTGCGTTCGATCAGCGATCAGGCGGCTTGTGCAGTGATCCCCAGTCGAAACGTCCGCCTTGTGTCGAAGTGCCGCCGGTAAGGACGGCTGGCGCATAGTAGGTCCGCCGCACATCCGATGGCGAGTTGTGGTCCGTCAGTCCGCTTCCCCATACGTTCCAGATCACCCATGGCGCCGCCGTGAGCGTGGCGGGCTGCGCGGCGGAGAGCGGGACGTGGAAGGACTCCGCCATCATGCGCGGCTTGTCGTAGTGCGCCAACCCCCGGTACCAGATCTGAGTCCACGGCTCCCCCCGGAACGGCCGCTCCGGCGTGTCGCTGTAGTCGTCGACTCCCACCACGTCGACGTATTCACCGCCCGGGTAGTACGCCCAGGGATCGGTGCCGTGCTTCCCCTCCCACGGACTGGGCGACCAGACGAAGATCAGGTTGTGCAGGCGTCTGGTGCCGACGAGGTAGTCGTACATCGTCTGCCACAGTTTCCGGTACAACTCGGGGCGCTGGCCGGCCCACCAGAACCCGCCGGAGCAGCCGCTCGCGTTCATCTCGTGGTACGGCCGCAGCAGCACCGGTACATCACGAGCGGCGAGGTAGGCCAGGTGGTCGGCGAGGAAGGACAGGTCGACCAGCAGATCGTGCTGCTCGGCCGTGCCGGGCGTCACCACCCGGGCGAACCACTTCGGGTCGTGCGCCGCGGGTGAGTTACGGCACAGCGTGTCGGCATAGCCCTTCACCGGGCTGCCCGGATAGGGCTCGTGGAAGGACATGCCGACGATGCCGGCCGGGCGACCGCCGTTGCCCGGCAGCGTCACCGTGCGGCCGCCGGAGCAGTCCCAGTGGGAACCGGCGTCCATCCCCTCCCACACACCGACGGCCAAGTCCGTGGCGTCGTTGGTGTAGCCCCAGTACGGGCGGCAACTCGGCCACGCGGCGGAGTAGGGGCGCGGCTCACCGACACCCCAGGACGACTGTCCGTATCCGGGACCCAGGTCCACCTCCAGGAAACCCGGGAGGCGCCCGGTGATGTCGGCGGGCTTGCGGTAGTAGTAGCCGGGCTGCTTGCGCCCCGGGTAGTCGCCGTAGGTGCCGTTGTAGCGTTCGTTCTGCAGCTCGTCGTGCTGGCCGATGACGGTGCGGGTGGGCCGGCCGGCGCGGGCGTCGTTCTCCAGCCCGGCGAGCATCGCGTACACCGCACGAGCCGACGAAGACGCCTCGGGGTCCCGGGTTCGCACATCCGTCCCGATGCGCTGCGCGGCGACTGTGCCCATCTGCGCCGAGTCCGGCACGATCAGCGGCAGCAATACCCCCAGTACCGCGCCGAACAGGGCATATCGGATCCACCCTTTACACATCAGGAGAAGTCCCCCAGGCAGTGCGAGGCCGGCACCGAGGCGCCGGCCCGCTCGTTTTCCGGCCCGCCGGCGCCACTGTTCACGCTGCGGGCAGGTGCCGCGCCGTCAGCGGTGGCGCGTCGGCGACACCGCCACTTCGACGCGCTGGAACTTCTTGAGCTCGGAGCACCCGGTCGAGTCGAACACGCAGCCGAGCATCGGAAGCATATATGAGACTCCCGGCGACGCCAGATGCCCGAGGGGCACCGACTGTCCGTTATCTGCATCTTGCCTATCAGTAGAAAGAGAAACCTTTGGTTACGGAACGATTGCCTCCGGGGATGGCTCGAACTGATCGGCCCAGGCTGCACGTTCCCGGCGAGGGCGGCCGGACCGGAGAACGGCGTGACGTGTCCGACGTCACGTGAGCCGGTCCGCGGCGTCCGCGCATGACGAAGGGCCCGGACCACCAACGGCCGGCGTCGCCGTGTCCCTGGCCGACCGGACGAAGTACGCCTCGCGGCTGTGGGCCCCCGTCGTGATCGGCATCGTGGTGTTCGCCGGGCAGGGAGGTTCCCCCTGGGCGTGCACAAGGTCATCAAGAGCACCCGGACCGGAGACGGTGCTCCTCCGGCGGCTCGCCGTTCCGGGTGAGGAACCGGACCAGGAACGCTCGCGAAGTAGCTTTACGGGACACCACGGTGCTGCTCTAGCATCCGTGATGTGACTGACCCCGTGGAAAACCCGGAAGACGCGGCTGCCGCTCCTGGGCGGAGCCCCTGGAACACCCCGTCCGCTCCCGAGCCGTCCGCTCCCGAGCCGTCCGCGGCACCGGGCGGTTACGGGTACCCGCAGCACCACATACCCGAGCAGCAGCCCGGGTACCGGCAACCCGGCTTCGGGCCGGCCACCGGCTACCAGCAGCCCTCCTACTCGCCCCAGCCCGACTGGCAGGCCCTGGCCGACGCCAACGAGAACAGGCAGCGTCGCCGCCACAGACTCAGGACGGGTCTGATCGTCCTGGTGGCGTGCGTGCTCGGGGTGGGAGCGGGCGTCGTCGCACTCCACTACACGAAGGACACGGACGACGCGGCCGCCCCGTCGCCCTCCCCCAGCGCGTCGGTCTCCTCCACCGCCACGGCCGATTCGCCGACGGTCCCCGGGGAGGACAACGCCCTCGCGGACAAGTCCGGGCAGAACAACCTCATCCTCGGGCCGGACGCCGGGGTGAGCAAGGTGACCAACGGCTTCGTGGTCAGGCTCAGGAGCAACGGCAATTCCTACGCCCAGTCAGCTTCGCAACTGATCGACGTCACCAAGAGCTTCAGCATCTCGGCATGGGTCTACAACGAGGCCCCGGGCGGTTCCCGCTCCGCGATCAGCCAGGGTGACGGGGTCTCGCCCTCGTTCAGCCTGGGCCGGGAGGCCTCGGGCGCCGACCGCACGTGGGTCTTCAAGGTGCAGACCGCCGACGGCGGGGCGGACAGCACGATCCTGCAGGCCGAGGCGGCCGCGAACGTCAACACGGTCGGCCAGTGGGCTCTGCTCACCGGCACGTACGACGCCGGGAAGAAGACGATCGCGCTCTACGTGGACGGGAATCCGGCCGATTCCACGAAGGTCCCCGGGATCTGGGCCGGAAAGGGTCCGCTGCAACTCGGCCGCGTCCGTACGCACGGGGTGTGGGGAGGTTACTGGGCCGGCGTCCTCGGTCACGTCATGGTCTGGGACAAGGCACTGACACCGGACCAGGTGGCGGGCCTCAAGAAGGGTGGGGCGGGCGGGGACGCCAAGCCCATCGCCTCCTGGCTTGTCGGCTGACGAGCGCTTTTGCCCGTTCGCCATCACGAGTTGGTCACACCATCGACAGTGGTTCGCGGTATTCGACTAGAGTCGCATCCGTTCCGCACTTCATTGACTGCCGGGTGAGCGGCGAGCTTCGTTGGCCGGAGTTCCCCGTCATCGCCACCAAGCGTCGGCGATCCTTCCCATGCACCGAGATGCCTTGCGGAGAAACTCATACGGGCTTGCCGCCCCGACGAGCGCCCGGGGGGGATGACACATGAGAAGCCTGTCCGGAGTCATCCCTGCGTACGGTGAGGTGTCCCCCCTGCCCGGTGGCACGGCCCCGGCGGCCGAGGGCCGGGAGACCGCAGAGCGGTGCGGAACGCCATGACCGAGCCGACCGACGAGCCCGACGACCACGCTCCGGAACCGGACCCCGAAGCGGATCAGCCGTCACCCCGCCAGGCACCTGTGGACCAGCAGGACCCTGAGACACGCCGTCCCCCGGCCTCGCCGCGACGCAGGATCGCCGGTGCGGCGGTGGCCGTGGTGGTCGCCGTCGCTCTGGGAGCCGGGCTCTGGTCGGTGCCGTCGGTGCGCACGGTGCTGCTGGAGTCCTTCACCCGGCAGCCGGCCCCGTTCACCGAGATCTACTTCACGGCTGCGCCCCGCTTCGACGGCAGCACGCTGATCGTCCCCGTCGCCGTGAACGCCCACGGCACGGGCCCGGCACCGCTGCGCCTGAAGCTGACGCTGGAATCGGCCAAGGGCAAGGTCGTGGCCACCAGGACGGTCGGGCTGAAACCCAAGGACGGCAAAGCCGTGCCCGTCGTCACGCGCTTCACCAAGACCACGGGCACGACGCTCGTACGGGTGGCCCTCGTCGGCCACGAGCAGACATTGCACTACAACTTCGTGACGCCGAAGGCCGTGACCGGGCCGCTCGGTACGCCGCCCCCTGACGTACGAGACTGAAGCCTGATGCGACGCACCATTCTGCAGATCACCCCGTACTACCCGCCCCATCTGGGCGGGCTCGAACGCGTGGTGGAGCACCTCGCCATCCAGCTCGGGCAGCGCCACGACGTGCGGGTCGTCACCACCGCCCTCGGTGCCGACGGCGGACCGCGCCGCTACGGCGCCGGCCGGGTCACCATACGGCGGCACCGCGCGGTCGAGGTCGCGCACACCGCGGTCGCACCGGGCCTGCCCGTCTCGCTGGCGGTGCGCGCGCCGCGCGACGCCGTGCTGCACGTGCACTGTGCGCACGCGTTGATGCCCGAGCTCGTCGCCGTCATCGCCCGCGTGCGCGGACAGCGCTTCATCCTCCACTTCCACCTCGACGTCGAAGCCTCCGGGCGCTTGGGCGGGCTGCTGCCCGCCTACAAGAAGCACGTCTTCGGACGGTCGATGCGTGCCGCCGCCGGGGTGATCGTGCTGACCGAGGAGCAGGGCGCCTTCGTCCGCGAGACGTACGGCGTCCGGGCGGACAGGGTGTTCGTCGTCCCCAACGGCGTGGGGGCCGGCTACTTCATGCCGGTGCGGGAGACGGCGCAACGTCCCCTGCGGTTGCTGTTCGTCGGCCGACTGAGCTCGCAGAAGAACGTGGCGCGGCTGCTGGAGGCGACGGCCCTGCTGCGGGAGCCGGTGCAGCTGCGGATCGTCGGCGACGGCGAGCTGCGGGAGAAGCTGGAGGCGCACGCGGCCGAACTGGGGCTGCGGAACGTCGAGTTCTCGGGCGGGCTCCTCGGCGAGCACCTGGTGCGGGCGTACGCGGACGCCGACGTCTTCGTGCTGCCCTCGGACCGGGAGGGCATGCCGCTGGTCGCGCTGGAGGCGATGGCCGCCGCCCTGCCGGTCGTCGCGACCGACGTCCCCGGCACCGCCGAACTGCTCAAGGGCGTCGGGCTGCTGGCCGCTCCCGAACCGGCGGCGCTCGCCGCCGCCATCGACTCGGTGGCCGCCGACCCCGGTCTGCGCCTGCGGCTCGCCCGCAGGAGTGCCGCGACGGCCCCCGACTACTCCTGGGAGGCCGTGGCAGCCCGGGTCGAGCAGGTCTACGCCCACGTCTACCCAGAGGCCGGCGTATGACGGCCCGTGGCACGGGAAGCAGCGGTCGGCGCACGGCCTCCCGCCCGTCGTGGGCCGTCGAGGCGGACGACGCGGATCTGGAACCGGAGCCGGAGCGGGAGCGGGAGCGGGAGCGGGAGCCGGAGCCGGCCGAGAGCGACGTCTCGTCGGCCGGGTCCGGGCACGAACGGAAGCGGCAGGGCCGGGGTCCGCGCCGTGACGCGGCGTCGGCGGGCGATGCCCAGGCCGCCGGCCTGCGGCTCGCGGACCTCGTACGGGGGCGCCTCGGGGTGCTGCTCGCCATCGCGGTGGCCTGTGTCGTGGAGATGCTGCCCGGCGTACCCGGGGTGCTGCTGACGGTGGCCGGCCTGTGGCTGCTGTTCGGGGCGCCCGTCGCGGTGTGGCGCGGCGTCGCCTCCCGGGTGGTGTCCACCAGGGACGGCAGCTTCCTGCTCGCCGTCGGCATGGCGGTCGTCACGGATCTCGTGATCGCCCTCGCCGTGAACACGGTGCTGCCACTGGCCGGGGTGGAACGCCCGCTGACCAGGGTGTCCCTGGCCGGGGCCACGGCGCTCACGCTCATCGTGATCGGCGCGTTCGTGCCGGAGGAGGAACGGGCCGACAAGAGCAGGTCCTGGCTCCGCGACGGACTGCCCCCGGGCGCGATCCCCGTGGGTGCGTTCGCCGGCGTCGCCCTGGTGCTGTCGGTCGCAGGGCCCATCAGGCTGAACAACGGCTACGGCGGGGCGGTCAGCACGGCTGCGATGCCGGCCGTCATCGCGCTGCTGGTCCTGCTGATGGTCCGCCGCCGGCGCTACCCGGTCACCGTCCTCGAGACCGGCCTGTTCCTCGGCGCGACCGCGCTGCTCATGCTGAACTCGTTGCGCGGCTGGTCCATCACCGGACACGACATCCAGCGCGAGTACGAGTACTACCGGCTGACGCTCGGCGGATCGCTCTGGGACGTCTCCAAGTACCCCGACGCCTACAACGCCTGCCTGAGCATCACGCTGCTGCCCGTGAGCGTGTTCCGGCTCACCGCGATCCCCGACGTCTACATCTTCAAGATCGTGCTGCCGCTGCTGTTCGCGCTCACTCCGGTGCTCGTCCACCGCTCGGTCCGCAACGTCGCACCGCATCTGGTGTCGCTGTTGTCGGCCGTCTTCTTCATGCTCTTCCCCACCTTCCTGTCCGACATGACCTTCCTGGGCCGCCAGGAGGTCGCGTTCGTCCTGCTCGGTTGCGGCATGGTCGTGCTCACCGACTCCGGGCGGCCCCTGCGCGTGCGGCAGATCGCCTTCGTGGTGCTGTTGGCCGGCATCACGCTCTCGCACTACTCGACGATCTACGTCGTGATCGTCGTCCTCGGGGTCGCCCTCGTCGCCGACGTGATCTGGCGCACGGTGGACCGCTACAGGTCCAGGCGCGCGCGCCAGCGCAAATACCGCCCTACCGAGGCCGCGCCCTTCCTGACCTGGTGGATCGTGGCGGGGGCAGCGGTCATGGCACTGGCCTGGGCGGGCCCGGTCACGCACACGAGCGGGCAGCTGCGGAGCACGCTGAGCGCGGTCGTGCAGGAGATCAAGAACCCGGGGCACGCGCGCGTCGGTTCGTCCGACACCTCGTACAGCCTCTTCGGCGGCGGGCCCTCGCTGACGGCCGAGCAGCGGCTGGGCGACTACCGCGAGGAGACCGTGCGGGAGACGACCGCCGACCGGGCGAAGGGGACGTACCTGCCCCTCGAGACGGTGGACGCCTACGCGACCCCTGTCGTGCCCAAGCAGAACATGGCCCCCACCGCCGCGGGGCGGGTGCTGGAAGGCATCGGCCTGAAGGCGACCACGGTCAACTCCCTGCTGCGCCAGTTCACCGCCGGCATGATGCAGCTCCTGCTGATCATCGGCCTCATCGTCATCGACGTCGGGCGACGCGGGGCCTTCCGCCCACGGCGCGAGCAGACCACGCTGGCCATCGGCGCCATCGCCCTCCTCGGGGTCCTCACGGTCGTGCCCCAGCTCTCCGTCGACTACGGCGTGCTCCGCGCCTTCCAGCAGGGCCTGTTCTTCTTCGCGCCCTTCATCGCGGCGGGCATGCTCTCCGCCCTGCGCTGGACCGGGCGCCGTCGGACCGTGACGGTGTACGCGCTGGTGGTGGCCCTCTTCCTGGACCTCACCGGCGTGGTGCCCAAGCTGCTGGGCGGCTATCCGCCGCAGTTGCAGCTCAGCAACGCCGGCCAGTACTACGACGTGTACTACCCGAGCGCCGAGGAGCGCATGGCCGCCTACTGGCTGTCGCAGCGCTTCGCGGCCGAGGGCAAACCGTCCCTGGTGCAGACGGACCGCTTCACCTTCAACCGGCAGCAGACCATCCTGACCGGACCCGTCGTGGGCGACGTCTTCCCGACCAAGCTGCGCACCGACTCCTACGTCCTGCTGGGCACTTCGACCGTGCGCACCGGACGCATGACGTTCTCCTACCGGGGCGACCTGGTCACCTTCCGCTACCCCACGGGCCTCCTCGACACGACCAAGAACGAGATCTACAGCAGCGAGGGAGCGAGGATCTACCGATGAGGGTCCTCCTGGTCAGCCACTACTACCCGCCGCACGTCGGCGGCATCGAGAACGTCGTCCGGATGGAGGCCGTGCACCTCGCCGCGCGCGGTGCCGACGTCACAGTGCTCACCAGCGGCACGCGCAGCGCGATCAGCCAGGAGGACGGCGTACGCGTCGTCCGTGTCGCGGCGTGGAACGGTGCGGAGCGGGCCGGCGTGCCCTTCCCCGTCCTGTCGCCCAGGCTGCTGACGGCCGCACTCCGCTGGGCCCGCCGGGCCGATGTGGTCCATGTGCACGACTGCCTGTACCTGACCTCGTGGACGGCCGGACTCGCCTCCGTGCTCACCCGCACCCCGCACCTGGTCACCCAGCACGTCGCCCTGGTCGAACACCCGTCCGCGTTGGTGCGCGGGGTGCAGCGGGCCGTGTACGCCGTCGCCGGACGCGGCCTGCTGCGGCGGGCCCGTACGGTGATCACCCTCAACGCCTCGGTCGCGGACTTCGTACTCCGCCACGGCGCCCGTCCCGCCCGGGCCCGCCACCTCGCGAACGGCGTGGACACCGCCCTCTTCCGGCCGGCCGCCTCGGTCGAGGAGCGGGCGCTGGCCCGCAAGCGCTTCGGGCTGCCCGAAGACCGGCCGCTGGTGCTCTTCGTGGGGCGCCTGGTGCCGAAGAAGGGCTACGACCTGCTGCTGTCCGGCCACGACCCCTCCGCCGGCTACGACCTGGTGTTCGCCGGGGACGGCGGCTCCGCCGCCCTGGCGGGCCGGCCGGGCGTGCACCACCTGGGCGGGCTGCCCCCGCAGGAACTGGCCGAGGCGTACCGGGCCTGCGACGTCTTCGCGCTGCCGTCGACCGCGGAGGGCTTCCCCCTCACCGTCCAGGAGGCCATGGCCTCCGGCCTGCCCGTCGTCACCACCGACGACCCCGGCTACGCGCCCTACGGTCTGGACCGGTCGCGCGTCACACTGCTGGACCGGGACGCCGAGGAGATCCGTTCCGCGTTGTCCGCGCTCGCCGGGGACGAGCGGCGGCGCGAGCGCATGGGCCGGTACTCGCGCGAGCTCGCGACGACGGCCTTCGCCTGGGAGGAGCACGTGAGCGCGCTGTCCGAGTGCTACCGCGAGGCGGCGGGAGCGACCACCCATGGCTAGGAACGGCAAGCGCGCCCTGTCGCAGGACCAGGTGTACCGCAACTCCTTCTTCCTGATGGCGTCCACGGTGACCACGGCCGGACTGGGCTTCGTCTTCTGGGTCGTGGTGGCCCGCTTCTACACCCCCGAACAGGTCGGACTCGCCACATCGCTCATATCGGCGACCTCTCTGATCTCCTATCTGAGCCTGTTCGGACTGAACAGCACGCTGATCCGCTTCCCGGCGCCGGCCGCCTCCCGCAACGGACAGCTCACCCAGTCCCTCGTGCTGGTCGGCGCGGTCTCGTCCGTGATCGCCGCCGTCTACCTGCTCGGCCTGCCGGTCTACGCGCAGAAGCTGGTCTTCGTCCGCGACCACGCGTCGGCGGCCGCCGCGTTCGTGATCTTCTGCATCTGCGCGGCGGTCAGCCAGCTGACCTTCTCGGTCTTCGTCAGCGCCCGCATGGCCCATCAGAACGCGCTGGTCTACGGCCTGCTCCAGGGGCTGGTCAAGCTGGCCCTGCCGGTCGCCTTCGCCGCCTACGGCTCGGTCGGCATCCTCGGTGCCAACGGCGGCGGCTACGTGGCGACGGCGCTGGTCTCGCTGATCCTGATGCGCCGCCGGCTCGGCTTCCGGTTCCACCTGCGCGCCCGCGGCACCCGGATGCTGGAGCAGTTCCGCTTCTCCCTCGCGAGCTACGTCTCCAGCCTGCTCAACCTCGCGCCGCTGCTGGTCCTCCCGTTGATCGTCCTGGGGCAGTTGGGCGCGGCGGCGGCGGGCTACTACTTCATCGCCTTCCAGATCGCCAACCTGCTCAACTCCGTGTCGTTCTCCGTCGGTGAGGCGGTGTTCGCCGAGGTCTCGTACGATCCCTCGCGCTTCTCCGTACTGCTCCGCCGGTCCGCCGGCATCATCGCCGCGGTGCAGGTGCCCTCGGTCCTCGTCGTCGCCTTGGGCAGCGGACTCCTCCTGCGGATGTTCGGAGGTCCCTACGCGGACCGCGCGCAGACGCTGCTCACCGTGCTGGCCTGCGGAGCCCTCGCCGTCGCACTGAACACGTGGGCCAGCTTCGCCCTCAAGCTCGCCCGGAAGATGACGCAACTGGTCCTCAGCAACGTCGTCTACGCCGTGGTCACCATCGGTCTGGCCGCGCTGTGGGCGCCTCGCGGACTGGTGTGGCTCGGCTGGGCCTGGGGCGTGGGCAACCTCGCCAGCGGTCTCTACGCCGCCGTCGCCCTGTTCGGCAAGCGCGCGGCCGTGCCGCAGCTGCGGGCTTCGGAACCGGGCATCCCCATGGAAGAACCCGACATGAGCCCAGTCGAGGGGTACCACCGGTGAGAATCGTCGTCATCAACGCGTACGTGCGGGAGAACGCGGGGGACGCCGCCCTGCTGTCGGTCTGCCTCCGCCATGTCAAGGAGGCCTTCCCGGGCGCCACGCTCGCCATCGCGGGCATGGAGGACGCCGCTGCCCACCCCTCGTTCGAGGGGGTGGACAACCTCGGCTCGATCCGTCGCCACGTCGCCGACGGCGGGGTGTCCCGGTCCCGGCGCCTGCTGCGCAAGCTGCTGGTGGCTCTTGTGGGCACGGCGGCCCTGCTGCTGCCACGGGCCGTCGCCAATGTGCTGCTGAGGCTGCTCCCCGCGGAAGCGCGCCGGGAAGCCGACGCCGTGTCCGAGGCGGACATGGTGGTGTCCATGGGCGGCGGGTACCTCCTCGCACGGCCCGGGCTGGACGGATACCAGAACGTGTTCTTCGTCCTGCTGCCCGCGCTGCTGGCGCAGAAGGCGGGGGTGCCCGTGGTCTTCGCGCCCCAGTCCTTCGGCCCGTTCCCCGGCAAGCCGCAGCGCCTGCTGGTCGGCCGCGTACTGCGCCGCGCGGCGCTGGTGCTCGCTCGCGAGGACGTGAGCGTCGGTCTGCTCGAGGAGTGCGGCGTGTCCGCGCGGCAGGTGCAGCGTGCCATCGACTCCGGCTTCGCCTTCGCGCCCGAGGTCACCTCCAACTGGCGCGGCAGGCTCCAGGTCGGGGCCCAGGAGCCGCTGGTGGGTCTCACCGCGCGTCGTTGGCTCGCTCCGGCCGCCCAGGAGCTCTACGAGCGGGCGCTCGCCCGGACGATCGACGCGCTCCAGTCGGACGGGGCCCGCGTGGTGCTCATCCCCCAGGTGACCACGGACTACCTCGGCGACGACGACCGCATCGTCGAACGTCGTATAGCGGACTACTGCGCGACCGCGCCGCTGCGGATCGAGGAGCGCGTCGACTACCGCGACCTCAAGGGTCTGTACGGCGAGTGCTCCCTGCTCATCGGGACCCGCTTCCACTCGGTGATCTTCTCGCTCACCAGTGGTGTCCCGTGCGTCGCGATCGAGTACGAGCACAAGACACGGGGCATCATGGCCGACCTCGGCCTCGGTGAGTGGGTCGTGCCGATCGCCGAGGTCACCTACCCGGCCCTGTGGGCCCTGGTGGACAAGCTCCGCGCGAACCCCGAGGCGTACCGTGCGGTGCTCCAGCAGCGGCTGCCCGCGTACATCGCCCGGGCGGAGGAGTTCCCCGCCCTGCTCCGCGCCGCCGCGGACACGGGCACCCGTCAGGGAACCGAGCGGGCGGCCAAGGTCGCGTGACGGTACGCACGGACCGGCTCGGGGAGCACGGTCGCCGGACCCGCACGGTGGCGGTGGTCGCACCGTATTACCCGCCCAAGGTCGGCGGCGTGGAGAACTACGCGGCCCGGATCGCCCGCGCGGTCGCCGAGGCCCCCGGGCTGCGTCCGGTCGTCATCACGACACGGCTCTCCGGACTCCGCACCACCGTCGACGTCGAGGAGGGCGTGCAGGTCATCCGGCTCGGCGCCTGGCTGAAGCTGTCCAACACCCCGCTCAGCCCCCTGTGGCCGCTGCAACTACGCCGCTGGCTGCGCCGGACCGGGGCCGAGGTGGTGAACGCCCACGCCCCGGTCCCCGGATTGGCCGACCTGGCGGTGGCGGTCTCCGGGAAGCGGCCGGCCGTCCTCACCTACCACGCGGGCTCGATGCACAAGGGCGAGCCCGGCAGTGGTGCGGCGGACCGGCTCATCGGCCTGTACGAACGCCGCGTGCTGCCGCGGGTGTTCCGGCGGGCGCGGACGCTGGTGGCGGTGTCGCCGGTCTCGCTGGCCGCCGGGCACCCGCACGCGGTCGAGATCACCCCCGGCGTCGACGTCGAGCGGTTCACCCCCGGGCGGCCCGCCGCGGAACGTCCCCGCACGGTCGTATACGTCGGCCGCATGGACCGCTCGTCGGCCTGGAAGGGCGTCGACGTCCTGGTGAGGGCGTTCGCCGGGCTGGCGGCAGAGGTGCCCGATGCGCGGCTGCGCCTGGTCGGCGGCGGCGACGCGGTGCCGGACCATCTGCGGCTCGCGGCGGAACTCGGCATCGCGGAACGGGTGGAGGCGGCCGGCGAACTGACCGGGGACGCCCTGGTCGACGCGGTGCGGACGGCCGCCCTCGCGGTACTGCCGTCGCGCACCGAGGCGGAGTCCTTCGGCATGGTGCTGGTCGAGGCGATGGCCTGTGGCACCCCGGTGGTGGGCGCCGCCGTGGGGGGCATCCCGCACGTCGTGACGGACGGCGAGACCGGGCTCCTGGTCCCGCCCGGCGATCCCGGCGCGCTGGCCGCCGCGTGCCGCAGGGTGCTGACCGACGCCGCGCTCGCCGACCGGCTGGGCGCGCGGGGCCGGCAGGAGGCGGAACGACGTTTCGCCTGGGACGGCCTGATGGAGCGCTACATCAGGCTGTTCCTGGCGCTGTAGCGACGGCCGGCCCGCGGGGCCGCTACTTCTTCTTGCGCTCGTAGGCGGCTATCGCGGCCTTGAGCGCCTCGAAGGCCGGCTTCTTCGTGCCGTCGTAGCTGCGCATCCCGTAGTACAGCGACCGTGACTTCTTCTCCTCGGGACGTGCCTGGTCCTGGTCGGTGTACCAGAACATCGCCTCGACGTACGGGTTCGCCACCGCGGCCGGGATCGTGTCGGTGGCGATCTCGGCCTGGCGGGCCTGCGTGACGTGCGTGGTCCCCGGCGGGACCACCTTGCCGTCCGACACCTCACCGGGCCCGCTGGTCGGTGCTCCCGTCTCGGTGAGCCAGATGGGCATGTCGGGGGTGCCGTACTTGTCCAGGATCCCCACCAGGTTCTCCCGGAAGTTGCTGATCCGCTCGAAGGCGGTCCCGGTGCCGGGTGTCGCGCTGGGCAGGGTGGGATAGTTGAACGGGTGGTAGCCGACGGCGTCCACGTACTTATTGCCGCCGAGCTTGCAGACGGCGGTCAGGAAGTCCGTCTGGGAGAGCCTGTGGCGCGCGGGCTCGGTCTTGGCCACCGCGAGGCCGCCCATGATGACGTACGCCTTGGGGTCCGCGGCCCGCAGTGCCTGGCTCGTCGCCCGGAGGAGGATGGTGTAGCCCTTCGGGTCGGCGGCGGGCTTCCAGAAGCCGATGTTCTCCTCGTTCCACACCTCCCAGGTGTGGATCCCCATCGCGGAGTACCGCTCGGCGGCCAGCTTGGCGAAGCTGGCGAAGATCTCGGGGTCGGCCGGTGCGCAGCTCTGGCCGGACGTACAGCCCGCCACACGCGCCCACTTCGGGGTGTAGGCGAGCACAGGGAGCACCTTCAGACCGCGGGCCTTGGCGGCCTTGGCGACCCGGTCGAAGCGGTGCCACGAGTAGGTGTAGGGCGAATCCGGCTGGATGTTGTTCCACGACAGGTCCATCCGGACCCAGGTGACGCCGACTGCGACCGCGTCGTCCAGACCCCGTGCGAGGTCCGCGTCCGACTTCCACGTCAGGGTGTCGCCGTACGAGATGCCCATCTTCACCTCGCGCACGCCGCCGGCCTCCGCCTCGGAAGGCGACGACGACGGCTTGCCGGTGACGGGCGGCGAGGCCGCTGGGCTCTTCGACGGCATGGACGCGGCGACGATGGTCGCGACCGCGGACACCACGAACGCCACGAGGGCGACGAGCAGGCGCTGCCGTCGACTGGGATCCTTCACCATGCGCACAGCGTAGGCCAATCATTCATCAGGTCCTCCCGCCCCAGGACGTACCCGTCAGGCGGTGTAGTGCTCGCTCGGCACTCGTTCCCACTCCGCGTCACCCACCTGGGGCGACTGCGCCTGCCGCTGCGCGGACATCAACGGCGCCGGTTCGGGCCGCGTGGAGCGGTCGTACCACTGGGCCCTGGTGTCGGTGCGCAGGGCGTTGTCCCGCAGCCGGTGGCGGAACAGCTGCGCCAGGTTGGCCACGCCGTCGGACAGCGCGTTGAGCTTCACCTGGCCACCGCGGGGCCGGTACTCGATGGGCACCTCCATGCAGCGGAAGCCCTCCCGCACGGCGGCGTTCTTGATCTCCTGCGAGAAGCCCATACCGTCGGAAGTGACCTTGAGGGTCTCCCAGATGTAGCGGCGGAACACCCACATGCCGCTCTGGGAGTCACGGATCCCGCTCTTGAAGAGCACGCGGCTGAGGAGGCTGAGGGCGTGGTTCGCGACGGTGTGGGAGGGCTTCATCGCCGCACGGTTCTCCGGGCCGAGCCGGTTGGTGTTGAGGAACTCGACCTGGTGCTCGTCGACGATCCTCAGCAGCCGGGGCAGGTCGTCGAAGGGGTAGGTGCAGTCGGCGTCACCGGTGGCGATCACGTTGCCGTACGCCGCGGCGATCCCTGCCTTGTAGGCGTTGCCGTAGCCGCGCAACGGCTGGTGGACGACCCGGGCTCCGTAGGACGCGGCTATCTCGGCGGTGCCGTCCGTGGAGCCGTTGTCCGCTATCACCACCTCGACGCCCCAGCCCTCCGCGGCGAGTTCTTCGAGCGGGATCGTCCCGAAGACGTGCGGCAGGTTCTCGGCCTCGTTCAAGGCGGGAATGACGATGGACAGAGTGGACACGGCAGGCTCCCCCAGCTGGCAGTGTGCGCAGAGGCCAAGTCAAGACCCGGCTTCCGTGCTCTCCCACCCCCCAGCCGGACCGTCCGATGGCATCGAACACTGTAGACGACGGTTAGCACAGCAGAACCACGGATACGCGATCGTAACCGAAAATCACATGCTCATCCACGGCGCTTAACCTTCCGGTTGTCGCCCGTCCCTCGTAAGTCCCTTGCCCACAGCGACATGTGACGGTCCGCCGGCGACCGATCCGGAACCGGCTCGGCCGAACACCCCCTCCTCCGCGCGGCATCCGCCGGTCACCAACGGAACGCACCGGGGCCCGTACCGCCGGGCGGCGGTACGGGCCCCTGGAGCCTGGAACGGCGGTCAGCGGTGGTGCGTCGGCGACACGGTGACCTCGACCCGCTGGAACTCCTTCAGTTCGGAGTAGCCGGTCGTGGCCATCGCGCGGCGCAGCGCGCCGAAGAAGTTCATGGAGCCGTCGGGCGCGTGCGAGGGGCCGAGCAGGATCTGCTCGGTCGTGCCGGCGGTGCCCAGGTTCATGCGCTTGCCGCGCGGCAGTTCCTCGTGCGTGGCCTCCATGCCCCAGTGGAAGCCGCGGCCGGGTGCGTCGGTGGCGCGGGCCAGCGGGGAGCCCATCATCACCGAGTCGGCGCCGCAGGCGATCGCCTTGGGCAGGTCGCCGCTGGAGCCGAAGCCCCCGTCGGCGATGACGTGCACGTAGCGGCCGCCGGACTCGTCCATGTAGTCGCGACGGGCCGCGGCCACGTCGGCGACCGCGGTCGCCATCGGCACCTGGATGCCGAGGACGTTGCGGGTGGTGTGGGCGGCGCCGCCGCCGAAGCCGACGAGGACGCCCGCGGCACCGGTGCGCATCAGGTGCAGCGCCGCGGTGTAGGTGGCGCAGCCGCCGACGATGACCGGGACGTCGAGCTCGTAGATGAACTGCTTCAGGTTGAGCGGCTCGTGGGAGCCCGACACGTGCTCGGCGGAGACCGTCGTGCCGCGGATGACGAAGATGTCCACGCCGGCGTCGACCACGGCCTTGGAGAACTGCGCGGTGCGCTGCGGCGAGAGCGCGGCCGCCGTGACCACACCGGCGTCGCGCACCTCCTTGATGCGCTGGCCGATCAGCTCCTCCTTGATCGGCGCCGCGTAGATCTCCTGCAGGCGCCGGGTGACGGAGGCGTCGTCCAGCTCGGCGATCTCGGCGAGCAGCGGCTCGGGGTCCTCGTAGCGGGTCCACAAACCCTCGAGGTTGAGCACGCCCAGGCCGCCGAGGTTGCCGATGCGGATCGCGGTCTCCGGGGAGACCACGGAGTCCATCGGTGCCGCCAGGAAGGGCAGCTCGAAGCGGTAGGCGTCGATCTGCCACGCGATCGAGACCTCCTTGGGGTCCCGCGTACGGCGGCTCGGGACGACGGCGATGTCGTCGAATGCGTATGCCCTGCGGCCGCGCTTGCCCCGCCCGATCTCGATCTCAGTCACTGTCGCTATGCCTTTCCTTCGTGGCCTGCCCGTCCAGTATCCCAGGCAGGGCAGCCGGAAGCCCGCGGCCGTGCGGCGCCGCGGGCTCCGGGTGATCCGCTCGTACCGGTCAGCGGGTGTGGTAGTTCGGCGCCTCGGTGGTCATCTGGATGTCGTGCGGGTGGCTCTCCTTGAGCCCGGCCGCGGTGATCCGCACGAAGCGGCCCTTCTCCTTGAGCTCGGGGATGGTGTGGGAGCCGACGTAGCCCATGGAGGAGCGCAGGCCGCCGATGAGCTGGTGGGCCACGGCGGAGAGCGGGCCGCGGTAGGGCACCTGGCCCTCGATGCCCTCGGGGACGAGCTTGTCCTCGGAGAGGATGTTGTCCTGGAAGTAGCGGTCCTTGGAGTACGACTTGGCCTGCCCGCGCGACTGCATCGCCCCGAGCGAGCCCATGCCGCGGTAGGACTTGAACTGCTTGCCGTTGATGAAGAGCAGCTCGCCCGGCGACTCCTCGCAGCCCGCGAGGAGGCTGCCCAGCATGACGGTGTCCGCGCCGGCCGCGATGGCCTTGGCGATGTCGCCGGAGTACTGCAGGCCACCGTCGCCGATCAGCGGGACACCGGCCGGGCCGGCCGCGAGGGAGGCCTCGTAGATCGCCGTCACCTGGGGCGCGCCGACACCGGCGACCACCCGGGTGGTGCAGATCGAGCCGGGGCCGACACCGACCTTGATGCCGTCGGCGCCCGCGTCGATCAGCGCCTGGGCGCCGTCGCGGGTGGCGACGTTGCCGGCCACCACGTCGATCTTGATGTTGGCCTTGACCTTGGCGACCATGTCGAGGATGCCGCGGCTGTGGCCGTGCGCGCTGTCGATGACCAGGAAGTCGGCACCGGCCTCGACCAGCCGCTGGGCGCGGAGGAAGGCCTCGTCGCCGACGCCCACCGCGGCGCCGACCAGCAGGCGGCCCTCGGCGTCCTTGGCGGCGTTGGGGTACTTCTCGGCCTTCACGAAGTCCTTGACCGTGATCAGGCCCTTGAGGCGGCCCTCGTCGTCGACGAGCGGCAGCTTCTCGATCTTGTGCTTGCGCAGCAGGTCCATCGCCTCGACGCCGGAGATGCCGACCTTGCCGGTGACCAGCGGCATCGGCGTCATGACCTCGCGGACCTGCCGGGAGCGGTCGCTCTCGAAGGCCATGTCGCGGTTGGTCACGATGCCCAGCAGCTTGCCGGAGGCGTCGGTGACGGGGACGCCGCTGATGCGGAACTTGCCGCACAGCGCGTCGGCCTCGGCGAGGGTGGCGTCGGGGTGGACGGTGATCGGGTCGGTCACCATGCCGGACTCGGACCGCTTCACCAGGTCGACCTGGTTGACCTGGTCCTCGATGGACAGGTTGCGGTGGAGCACGCCCACGCCGCCCTGGCGGGCCATCGCGATGGCCATCCGCGCCTCGGTGACCTTGTCCATCGCCGCCGACAGCAGCGGGATGTTCACGCTGACGTTCCGGGAGACCTTCGAGCGGGTGTCGACCTGGTTCGGCACGACGTCCGACGCACCTGGGAGCAGCAGCACATCGTCGTAGGTGAGTCCGAGCAGCCCGAACTTCTCGGCTACTCCGTCGGCGTTCAGTGTCATGACACCTTCCCCATGGTCTTGCCCGGCGAGATGTTCAATGCTAATGGCTCCCGCGCGAAACCAATTCCGCCCCTGGTGTGGGGGCCGGGGGCGGGGTGCGCTAGGCGCTCAGACCGGGAGCACCCGCGGCGGCTTCCTCCGCCAGCGCCCGCAGCCGGGACAGCGCGCGGTGCTGCGCCACCCGGACGGCGCCCGGCGACATGCCGAGCACCTGACCGGTCTCCTCCGCCGTGAGGCCCACGGCGACGCGGAGCAGCACCAGCTCCCGCTGGTGCTCCGGGAGGTTGGCGAGCAGCTTCTTCGCCCACTCCGCGTCGCTGCTGAGCAGCGCCCGCTCCTCGGGCCCGAGCGAGTCGTCCGGCTGCTCGGGCATCTCGTCGGAGGGCACGGCCGTCGAGCCCGGACCGCGCATGGCGGCCCGCTGGAGGTCCGCGACCTTGTGCGCGGCGATGCCGAAGACGAAGGCCTCGAAGGGCCGGCCCTGGTCCCGGTAGCGGGGCAGGGCGCACAGCACCGCGAGGCAGACCTCTTGCGCGAGGTCGTCCACGAAGTGGCGCGCGCCACCCGGCAGCCGCGACAGCCTCGTACGGCAGTAGCGCTCGGCGAGCGGGTGCACATGGGCGAGCAGATCGTGCGTCGCCTGCTCGTCGCCGTCCACGGCTCGACGTACGAGTGCCCCTATGGCTGTCTCATTGCCGGTGGCCTCGTCGCGCATCCGTCCATAGTGCATCGCCGCGGGCCGCTCCGTGGGCTCACACCCGTGGTTGTGCTCCGAAGCGTTATGCGGCGCGCCGTGCGGAGCGTTCCGAGGGACCGCACCGGCCGTAGTCATGTCATGCACCCGCCGCCCCGCCCGACCGTGTCCCCGAGAGTCCATGCCTCAAGCATGCGCCCTCGGCGCGGAAACCGGTACGAGCGGGGCAGCCGCACAGCTGCCCCACAGCTCATCGGCCCCTCCAGCCCTCGAAGCCGCTGCCTCAGCGCACCAGGCCCCAGCGGAAGCCGAGCGCCACCGCATGGGCCCGGTCCGAGGCGCCGAGCTTCTTGAACAGGCGTCGTGCGTGCGTCTTGACGGTGTCCTCGGAGAGGAAGAGCTCGCGGCCGATCTCGGCGTTGGAGCGGCCGTGGCTCATGCCCTCCAGCACCTGGATCTCGCGGGCGGTCAGGGTCGGGGCGGCGCCCATCTCGGCCGAGCGCAGCCGGCGCGGGGCGAGCCGCCAGGTCGGGTCGGCCAGCGCCTGCGTGACCGTGGCCCGCAACTCGGCGCGCGAGGCGTCCTTGTGCAGGTACCCGCGGGCACCTGCGGCGACCGCGAGGGCCACCCCGTCCAGGTCCTCGGCGACCGTGAGCATGATGATGCGGGCGCCGGGGTCGGCGGACAGCAGCCGCCGTACGGTCTCGACACCGCCGAGGCCGGGCATCCGGACGTCCATGAGAATGAGGTCCGAGCGGTCGGCGCCCCAGCGGCGGAGGACTTCCTCGCCGTTGGCCGCGGTCGTCACACGCTCCACGCCGGGCACGGTCGCTACCGCGCGGCGCAGGGCCTCTCGGGCAAGCGGGGAGTCGTCGCAGACGAGAACGGAAGTCATGACCGTCCTCCGCAGCTGATCCGCGTCACGTTGAGCCTCCAGGCTGTACGAATCGTTCACCGGTGGGGATGACGGCCTCGGGCGCCTGCCCGATTAGTTCGACCGCCAACCACTTCCGCACCTTCAACGACCCTCACTCGAAAGAGTTACGGAGTTTGGCGGCCGACTCCCGCACTCTCCGTGCGCGGACCGACACGGATCAGCAACGTCGCAGGTCGCGGCTGTTCGCCGGGCCCCAAAAACCCGCACAACGGGCGCCCGCTTGCAGCACACATCAGCCGCCGACCGGGGGGCAATGTCAGATTTTGCCTGTTTGGAGGCTTTTTACCCGCATGGCGGGAGTTCGTTGGCGATTTTGTGATGAATCATATTTACATCTACTTCGACAGTAGATGTAACGTCGACAGCACCCTCCCAGAGCTTCGCGCCTGGACGGTGTCCCTGCAGCCCACCTCTCGAGGAGATGAGCAATGGCAGACTTCTCCCGCCTCCCGGGCCCGAACGCCGACCTCTGGGACTGGCAGCTCGTCGCCGCCTGCCGCGGTGTCGACAGCTCCCTGTTCTTCCACCCCGAGGGAGAGCGCGGCGCTGCCCGGAGCGCGCGTGAGGCGGCGGCGAAGGAGGTGTGCATGCGCTGCCCCGTCCGCGCCGAATGCGCGACGCACGCTCTGACGGTCCGCGAACCCTACGGGGTCTGGGGCGGACTCACCGAGGACGAGCGCGAGGAGATGATGGGCCGGTCCCGCAACCGGGTCATGAGCTCGCACGCCACCGGCAGTCACTGACCCACCGGACATCAGCCACAGAGGAAACGTTTCACCACAACGACGGACGTCCGCCTGCGCGCGGACTCAGACCGAAGGGCGGTCGCGCAGAGCCGCGAGACGCAGCCGCCCCAGCATCATGTCGACGGCCGGCACCTGGGCCAGGTCGGGCAGCGTCACCGCGGCCACGTCACGGCGTACGGCCGGCCGGAGTTCGCGCACGGCCACTGCGCGCAGCCGTACCGCCTCCAGCGCGAGGCCCGGCTGCGCCGAGACGTCCATGCCCGAGGCCACCAGGCCGACCGGCCGCCGGGTAGTCGTCCGTGGCGAAGTCGATGCGCGGCTCGAAACCCTCCCGCCCGCACAGCTCGACCAGGTGCCGGCGGCAGTGCGGGCAGCCCGCGATCCACGGTTCGTCCGCGAGGTCGGACAACCGCACCGGACCACCCCCGCGCGCCAGCGGGTGCCTGGCGGGGAGCACCGCGAAGAGCCGGTCGGACAGCAGTGGCCGCACCAGCAGCCCCTCCCACGCGGCCGCCCGATCGCCGCCGCCCTCGCCCTCGTCCTCGTAGCGGTAGGCCAGCGCCAGTTCGCACTCACCGGCACGCAGCATTTCCACCGCCCGCGGCGGCTGCGCCTGGGCCGGCGTGATCCGTACGTCCGGGTGCGCGGCGCGCATCGCGGCCGGCGCGGTGGGAACCGGGGACGGCCCCGCGCTCGGGAACGTCACCAACCGCACCCGCCCGGCGCGCAGGCCCCCGATGGCCGCGACCTCCTCCTCCGCGGCGGCCAGCCCCGCCAGGATGCCGCTCGTGTGCCGGGTCAGCGCCTCGCCCGCCTCGGTCAGCCGGGTGGTCCGCCCACCGCGGACCAGCAGCGGGGTGCCCGCGGCGAGCTCCAGCGCCTTCATCTGCTGGCTGAGCGCCGGCTGGGTGCAGCCCTCCCGCGCGGCGCCCGACAGCGAGCCGGTACGGGCCACGGCGCGCAGCACACGGAGGTGGCGGGCCTCGAACACGCCCCGAGCACAAGCGTTCCTTGGGGGTGGCGTTCAGTGATCGATGATGGACTTTGGGCAGCCCGGGGCGCAGGCTGAGGAACCATGGACATCGCCGGGGAATTCGCGCTGGACGCCGGGATCACCTACCTCAACACCGCCTCCTCGGGCATCGGCCCGCTCCGCTCCGTCGAGGCGCTGCGCACCGCCGTGGCCGCCTGGTCCGACGGCACCGACGACTGGGTGCGCGACGAGCGCGTCCTGGGCGCCGCCCGCGCCGCCTACGCCCGCCTCACCGGGGTCGCCGCCGACCGCGTCGCGGTCGGCTCCTCGGTCACCACGCACGTCGGCATGATCGCCGCGGCCCTCCCCGCCGGGGCCGAAGTCGTGCTGGCCGACGGCGACTTCAGCTCGCTGGTCAACCCCTTCGCCTCCCGCGCCGACGTCGTGATGCGCACCGTGCCCCTGGAGGCGCTCGCCGACGCCGTACGTCCCACCACCGGCCTCGTCGCGGTCAGCGCGGTGCAGTCCGCGGACGGCCGGGTCGCCGACCTCGCGGCGGTCCGCGAGGCCGCGTCGCGGCACGGGGCGCGCGTGCTCGTCGACGCCACCCAGGCGGTCGGCTGGCTCCCGCTGCGCGCGGACGGCCTCGACTACGTCGTGTGCGGCGGCTACAAGTGGCTGCTCGCCCCGCGCGGGGTGTCCTTCCTGACCGTGCGGGAGGGCGCCGAGGACGGGCTGTCGCCGCACTTCGCCGGCTGGTACGCGGCCGAGGACCCCTGGGGCGACTGCTACGGGCCGGTCGCGCACCTCGCGCGTTCCGCCCGGCGGTTCGACGTGATGCCGCCGCTGCTGCCGTACCTGGCCGGGGCGGCCTCGCTGGGGCTCGTCGAGGAGCTGGGCGTCGAGGCCATCGGCGCCCACGACGTCGCGCTGGCCGAGCGCTTCCGGGCGGGCCTGCTGGGGCTCGGCCACAAGCCGGTGCCCTCCGGCGCGCAGGCCTCGGCGATCGTGGCCGTCCCGGGCCTGGGCGACGCGGCGGAGCGGCTGGCCGCCGCCGGCATCCGCGTCTCGGCCCGCGCGGGGAACCTGCGGGCGGCCTTCCACCTGTACAACACCGAGGCGGACGTCGACCGGCTGCTCCGGGTGCTCGCGGGCTAGGGCGTGTCTGATGAATAGCGCCGTCCGCCCGGAGGGCGGGGCTCGTGGCGGCTGGTGCCGGTCGCCGGAAAAGACCTCGCCGGGTGCAGGGCGGGAGCCGTACGGTCACGGGATGAAGCTGCTCTCGGTGAACGTGGGCCGGCCCCGTCCGAACCCGTGGAAGACCAGCGGGACGACCGGCATCGACAAGCTCCCGGTGCCGGGCCCGGTGGCGGTGACCGCACCGGGCCCCAAGGGCACCGGCGCGGTCGGCCTCGCCGGCGACCGGGTGTACGACGTGGCGCACCACGGCGGTACCGACCAGGCGGTCTACGCCTACGCACGCGAGGACCTCGACACCTGGGAACGCGAACTCGACCTGCCGCTGCGCAACGGCATGTTCGGGGAGAACCTGACCACCTCGGGGCTGGACGTCAACCAGGCCCTGATCGGGGAACGCTGGCGGATCGGCGGACCGGGCGGCGCCGTCCTGGAGGTGTCCTGCCCCCGGATCCCCTGCGCCACATTCCAGGGCTGGCTGGAACAGGGCGGCTGGATCAAGACGTTCACCCGCGCCGCGCTGCCCGGTGCCTACCTCCGGGTCGCGGAACCCGGGGAGGTCCGGGCGGGCGACCGGGTCGAGGTCGTCCACCGCCCGGACCACGAGGTCACCGTCGCGCTGACCTTCCGCGCGGTCACCCTGGAGCCCGCGCTGCTCCCCCGGTTGCTGGCGGCGGACGCGCTCCCGCAGGACGTGCGCGCCGCGGCCCGCGGACGTACGGGGGCTCACTAGCCTGCGGGGCATGACGACTTCACTGATCACGGGAGCCACCGCGGGGATCGGCGCGGCGTTCGCGCGCCGGCTGGCGGGGGACGGTCACGCCCTCGTCCTGGTCGCCCGCGACGAGCAGCGGCTGGAGGAGTGCGCGCAGGACCTGCGGCGCGCGTACGGGGTGACCGTCGAGGTGCTGCCCGCCGACCTGTCGGCGGACAAGGGCATCGAGACGGTCGAGGCACGGCTCCGCGACCGCGAACGCCCGGTCGACGTGCTGGTCAACAACGCGGGCTTCGGCAACCGGGGCGGCTTCGGCGACGTGCCGATGGCCGATGAGCTGACCATGCTCAAGGTGCACTGCGAGGCGGTGCTGCGGCTGACCGGCGCCGCGACCGGCGCCATGCGGGAGCGCGGGCGCGGCTTCGTGATCAACGTGGCCTCGGTGGCGGCCTTCGTGCCGCGCGGCACGTACGGGGCCAGCAAGGCGTGGGTCGTCAGCTTCACCCAGGGCGTGGCCCGCGACCTGGCGGGCACCGGGGTGCGGCTGCTGGCGCTGTGCCCGGGCTTCGTCCGCACCGAGTTCCACCAGCGGGCCGGGATGGACACCGGCGGCATCCCCTCCTGGGCGTGGCTGGACGCCGACAAGGTGGTCGCCGCGGCCCTGCGCGACCTGGCCCGCGGCCGCTCCCTCAGCGTGCCCGACCCCCGCTACAAGGTCGCGGTGGCGGCGGCCAGGCTGGCGCCGAGCGGGGCGCTCGGCCGCGTCTCGTCGAAGGCGGGGAGGCGCTTCGGTCCGGCCTACCCCCGCGACTGAGACCGGCCGTCGAGGCGGCGTGGGCCGTCCCTGGCCGTCCCTGGCCGTCACAGCCCGAAGGCCCCCGTTCCCGGCCGGGAACGGGGGCCTTCGCGGTCCAGCTCAGTGGGAGTGGCCGTGGCCGTGACCGTGACCGGCCTCGGCGGGCTCCTCCTCCTTCTTCTCCACCACGAGGGTCTCGGTGGTGAGGAGCAGGGAGGCGATGGAGGCGGCGTTCTCCAGGGCGGAGCGGGTGACCTTGACCGGGTCGATGACGCCGGACTTCACCAGGTCGCCGTACTCGCCGGTCGCGGCGTTGAAGCCGTGGCCCTTCTCCAGCTCGGCGACCTTGGAGGTGATGACGTAGCCCTCCAGGCCGGCGTTCTCGGCGATCCAGCGCAGCGGCTCGACCGCGGCGCGGCGGACGACCGCCACACCAGTGGCCTCGTCGCCGGTCTTGCCGAGGTTGTCGTCCAGCACCTTGACCGCGTGGACGAGCGCGGAGCCACCACCGGAGACGATGCCCTCCTCGACCGCGGCGCGGGTCGCGGAGATGGCGTCCTCCAGACGGTGCTTCTTCTCCTTGAGCTCGACCTCGGTGGCCGCGCCGACGCGGATGACGCACACGCCGCCGGCCAGCTTGGCGAGGCGCTCCTGGAGCTTCTCGCGGTCCCAGTCGGAGTCGGTCGAGGCGATCTCGGCCTTGATCTGGTTGATCCGGCCGGTGATCTCCGAGGACTCGCCGGCGCCGTCGACGACGGTGGTGTCGTCCTTGGTGACGGTCACGCGGCGGGCGGTGCCGAGCACGTCCAGGCCGACCTGGTCGAGCTTGAGGCCGACCTCCTCGGCGACGACGGTGCCGCCGGTGAGGGTGGCGATGTCACCGAGCATGGCCTTGCGGCGGTCGCCGAAGCCGGGGGCCTTGACCGCGACCGCGTTGAAGGTGCCGCGGATCTTGTTGACCACCAGGGTCGACAGGGCCTCGCCCTCGACGTCCTCGGCGATGATCAGCAGCGGCTTGGAGGCACCGGCCTGCAGGATCTTCTCCAGCAGCGGGAGCAGGTCCTGGATGGAGGAGATCTTGCCCTGGGTGATGAGGATGTACGGGTCCTCCAGGACGGCCTCCTGGCGCTCCTGGTCCGTCACGAAGTACGGCGACAGGTAGCCCTTGTCGAAGGCCATGCCCTCGGTGAAGTCCAGCTCCAGGCCGAAGGTGTTGGACTCCTCGACGGTGATGACACCGTCCTTGCCGACCTTGTCGATCGCCTCGGCGATCAGCTCGCCGACCTGCTTGTCCTGGGCGGACAGCGCGGCGACGGCGGCGACGTCGTCCTTGCCCTCGATGGGGCGGGCGGTCGCGAGCAGCTCGTCCGAGACGGCCTTGACGGCGGCGTCGATGCCCTTCTTCAGGGCGGCCGGGGAGGCGCCGGCGGCGACGTTGCGCAGACCCTCGCGGACCAGCGCCTGGGCGAGCACGGTGGCGGTGGTGGTGCCGTCACCCGCGATGTCGTTGGTCTTGGTCGCCACCTCCTTCACCAGCTGCGCGCCGAGGTTCTCGTACGGGTCGTCGATCTCGACCTCACGCGCGATGGTCACACCGTCGTTGGTGATGGTCGGGGCGCCGAACTTCTTGTCGATGACGACGTTGCGGCCCTTGGGGCCGATCGTCACCTTCACGGTGTCGGCGAGCTTGTTGACGCCACGCTCGAGGGCGCGACGGGCGTCCTCGTCGAACTTCAGGATCTTGGCCATACCGGCGGAATTCCTCGTCTTTGGGTTCTCGTCAAAGACCGCGCCCCGGGTCCCCGGTCCGTGCGAGGACTCGGTGTGCCCGGGGCGTGGTCACGGCATTTCTCGGTTACGAGCGGCGCCGGATTTACTTCTCGACGATCGCGAGGACGTCGCGAGCCGAGAGGACGAGGTACTCCTCGCCGCTGTACTTGACCTCGGTGCCGCCGTACTTGCTGTACAGCACGATGTCGCCGACCTTGACGTCGAGCGGGATGCGGTTGCCGTCCTCGAAGCGACCCGGGCCGACGGCCAGGACGACGCCCTCCTGGGGCTTCTCCTTGGCGGTGTCCGGGATGACCAGGCCGGAGGCGGTGGTCTGCTCGGCATCCAGCGGCTGGACCACGATGCGGTCCTCGAGCGGCTTGATGGCAACCTTGGTGCTGGTGGTCGTCACGATCCGACCTCCCCCTTCAAAGGGCTCACGGGAGTGTCTGTCTGGGGTGGCGACCTGGTAGGCCCGTCGTCGCGGGTGCCGGACCTGCCCGTCGCGTTTGTTCTGGCACTCGGCATGGCTGAGTGCCAGGTCCGAGATTAGGACGCGCTTAGCACTCGGTCAAGCGGAGTGCCAACGCCGCGCCGCACGATCCGCGCTCCCCCGGGGGAACGGGGTGCCCGGACGCGCGGTTCCGGGCCCGGCGCGCCCGTGCCGCTCACCGGCGGACGGCGCTCCACGCGCCGAGCGCGGCAAGGGTGAACCCGTCGCGCAGCTCGCCCGAGCGGACCGCCCCCGCGATGTCGTCCGGGCCCCACCAGCGCGCCTCGGCGACCTCGCCGTCCCCGGCGGCACCGGGCCCGGCCACGGCGTCCCCGGCGACGGCCACCTCGACGACGGCCACCTGGCTCTCCAGCAGCCCGGAGTCGACGTCCAGGACCGCCACCACCGTCGCCGCCGAGCCCACCAGCCCGGTCTCCTCGGCGAGCTCGCGCAGCGCGTCGGCGGCGGGGTCGGCCTCGCCGAAGCCGCGCGGCAGCTCCCAGGCCCAGCGTCCCACCGCAGGCCGCCACTGACGGACCATCAGCACGTCCTCACCCCGCCGGGCGAGGACCACGACACCTGTGCGACCGCCGCCGACCCGGACCCGGTGCAGCTCGACCTCCGCCCCGGACGGCAGCCGGTAGGTGTCGAGGTGGACCTCGCACCACCGCCCGCCCTCGGCGTCGCCGTACGCCTTGCGGCTCCCGGTACGTGCCGCCTCGCCGTCCATCAGACCGCCCCCCGCGGGGTCGCCGGGAACTCCATCACGTCGTACCGGCCCCGGTAGTCCCGCAGGCGCGGCAGCCCCGCGGTCACGGCGGCGACGAGCACGGGCGTCAGGGCACCGGCCGCGCCGGCCGCGAACGAACCGAGCGCCCCCTGGCCGAGCACCCCCGCGGCGGCGCTCAGCCCGCCCGCCGCCAGGGACTCGGCGCCGAGCCCGCGGACCGCCCGCGCGACGCGCCGCACGCGGGTCACCGGCACCTCGTCCCCGCGGCCTTCCGGGGGCTCCTTGGTCCGTCCGCCGAGCAGGTCGCCGACCTCCTGGAGCGCGGCGAGGTCCTGCCGCTCCCACCACGCCGCGAGGGCGTCCGCGGCGTCGTCGGTGAAGCGCTGCCACTGCGCCGCGGTCAGCAGCCCGAGCCGCAGCTCGAAGCGGGTCGGCCAGGCCACCACCTGGGTCCGCTCCCCCAGCGCCTCGGCCTCCGCCCGCGGTACGCCGTGCCGGGTGGCGCTCACCCCGAGCGCGCACCCCTCACCGGCGGCGATCGCCCGGTAGTACGTCTCGTCGAAGGCGTCGCGCAGCGTCCGCCCGTCGGCCCGCACGTCCGGGTCGGGGTCGTGCAGCAAGGCGTCCAGCCGCTCGTGCACGCGGCTGCGGTGGGGCATGCCGTCCACGTCGAGCTCCCCGCCGGTCCACGCGGCCAGCACGGCCCGTCCCGCGTCACCGGCGAGCGCCCCGGGCGGGGGCGGGGGCTGCACGGCGTACGCGGCCCCGTAGTCGGCCGGCCGCAGCGGGCTGACCTCCAGCTGGCCGCGTCCTGCCGCCTGCAGCCAGTCGTCCCAGCGGGTGACCATGCGCCGCCGCAACGGGGTGCCGAGGACCCCGGTCGCCGCGAGCAGCCGGTCCGCCGTGGCGGCCGGACCCTCCGCCGCGAGCCTCGCGGCGGCGGCGGCCGGGTCGGCGCGGACGGCGAGCTCGTGCTGCAGGCGCAGGCACCGGTCGTCGGGGAGCGGCAGGGAGGAGAAGAGGAAGCCGCGGGAGAGGAGTGCGACGAGCTGCCCCGCCAGGTCCGCGTCGCGGGCGTTGACCCGGATCGGCATCATCGCCCCGCCGCCGACGGCGCGCAGCGCGAGCTCGTCGAGGAGTTCGGCGGGCCGCAGCACGGCGAAGGCGGCGCCGTCGAGCAACTGGGAGTAGGCCAGGAAGAGGCCGCCGCCCTGGAGGACCTCCCAGCGCAGCCGCCCGAGCAGTTCCGCCCGGGTCCGCGCGTCCACACGCTCCACCGGGGCGGCGCCGCCGGGTGCTCCGGCGCTCAGCGTGGCCCGCTGCCGTAAGGAGTCCCATTCCGTGCTGAGCACGGCCGTCATCCGTCCCCCCTCGTCCTCCACGTACCGGGCAAGTCCAGCACGCACCGGTGCCGCGGGACAATGGACGGCGTGGATCTTGACGCGTTCTCGGCTCTCCTGACCGACGAGGGGCAGTCGCTGCTGACCTCCCTGCGGGACTACGACCCCGCCGCCGAACTGGCGGCCGCGACACGGCTGCGGCGGGAGCACGACGCCGGGCTGGTGGCGGCGGCGCTGACGCAGGCCCGGCTGCGGCAGCGGGCGGCGGCGAAGTTCGGGGAGGACGCGTACCGGATGTACTTCACACCCGACGGGGTCGAGCAGTCGACGCGCGCCTCCGTCGCCCGGCACCGGGCGGAGCGGTTCGCCGCGCTCGGGGTGCGGCGGCTGGCGGACCTGTGCTGCGGGATCGGCGGGGACGCCGTCCCGCTGGCCCGCGCCGGGGTGAAGGTGCTGGCGGTCGACCGCTCCCCGCTGACCTGCGCGGTGGTGCGGGCGAACGCCGAGGCGCTGGGGCTGGCCGACCTGATCGAGGTGCGCTGCGCCGATGTGACGCAGACCGCCACGGACGGCTTCGACGCGGTGTTCGCCGACCCCGCCCGGCGTGGCGGACGGGGCAGGATCTTCGACCCCGAGGCGTACTCCCCGCCGCTGTCGTGGGCGGTGGCGGCGGCGCGGAGGGCGCCGCTGGCCGCCGTGAAGGTGGCGCCGGGGATCCCGCACGAGGCCGTGCCGGAGGACGCCGAGGCGGAATGGGTCTCCGACCACGGCGACGTGAAGGAGGCCGTGCTGTGGTTCGGCACCACACCGGGCGCCCGCCGCGCGACCCTCCTGCCGTCGGGCGCCACGCTGCCCGCCGCCGGGCTGCCCGACCCCCAGGTGCGCCCCGTGGGGCGCTGGCTGTACGAGCCGGACGGCGCGGTCATCCGGGCCCACATGGTGGCCGACGTGGCGGCGCAGGTCGGCGGCGGGCTGATCGACGGGACCATCGCGTACGTCACCTCGGACGAGCCGCACACGACGCCGTACGCGACCGCCTACGAGATCACCGACGTGCTGCCTTTCAACCTCAAGCGGCTCAAGGCCCTGCTGCGCGAACGCGAGGTCGGCGTGCTGACCGTCAAGAAGCGCGGCTCGGCCGTCGAGCCGGAGGAGGTGCGCCGCCGCGTCAAGCCCCAGGGCCCCCACGCGGCCACGGTCTTCCTCACCCGTGTCGCGGGCGCCCCGAGCATGCTGGTGGGCGGCCCGGTCCGCGGCTGAGGCGCTACGTCCGCCGCAGCAGGCGCCGCGCGGCGCCCGGCACGTCGGTGAGGGCGCCGGCGAGGACGGTGGGGTCGCAGCTTCCCAGCGCGGGGCCGGTGTACCCCCAGACCGCGCCGATCGACGGGATCCCGGCGGACGCCGCGGCGACGACGTCGGAAGGGCTGTCGCCCACGAAGCAGGCACGGCCGGGCGGCACCCCGAGACGGTCGAGCGCGAGCAGGATCCCCTCCCCGGAGGGCTTGGGCGCCGCGTCGCCCCATCCGACCACCACGCCGAAGTGCGCGGACAGCTCCGCGGGGACGAGCCGCGCCACCCGGCTCGCGGGCTGCATGGTCACCACCCCGATCGCCGTACCGGAGGCCGCGAGGTCGCGCAGCACGCCGACGGCGCCCGGGAACGGCGACGCACCCCACGTGGCGAGGGTGAGCGCGTCCTCCCAGGAGGCTCCGAACACGGTCTCCTCGTCGGTCACGCCGAGACGCGCCAGGAGTTCGTGATGGGGAAGGTGGTCGAGTCCGGCCGGCAGACGGCTCTCGTCGACGGGCTCGCCCAGGGCGGCGCGGGCG
Source organism: Streptomyces sp. PA03-5A (assembly GCF_033792725.1). Classification (NCBI taxonomy): domain Bacteria; kingdom Bacillati; phylum Actinomycetota; class Actinomycetes; order Kitasatosporales; family Streptomycetaceae; genus Streptomyces; species Streptomyces sp. PA03-5A. The sequence continues at coordinate 69,949 of NZ_JARAVL010000022.1, forward strand.
ACGTCGAGGATCGCCTGTCGCATCGCCCGCCGGCTGTCGAGGAGGACGCCGTCGAGATCGAAGAGGACGGCACAGCCGGAATCGGTCACTACTTCGCCACCTGCGAGAACGCCTCCCGGACACCGGTCGTCCGGCAGGACGCCTGCTCGGGGGCGGCGCCGAGCAGAAGCCCGGTTGCGATCGACGCCGGACTCATCATACGACCGGCCCTCCCGCCCCCCGGGGCTAGGCCGTGTCCCCCACCGACTCGAAGCGCCAGCGGTGGACGGCCCGCCGGGCCAGGCCGTTGCCGGGCTCGGGCAGCTCGGGCAGCTCCGCGTCGTACGGGGCGTCCCACCAGGTGATGACCAGGACCCGGTCCTGGGGGGCGGAGAAGGTCTCGCGGCGCAGCGGGGCCGGGGACAGCGTCCGTTCGCGGGCCCACGCCAGCAGCTCGGGCCCGCGCCCTTCGACGGCGCGGGCCTCCCACATCAGGGCGACGGTCACGAGTAGAGGTTGTCCTTGCTGAGCTCGTGGAGATGGTCGTGGTCGTGGTCGTGCGTGTGGCCGGGCACGGACACGTCCGTCACCTGCAGCGAGGAGTCCGCCGGCAGGTCCCACGTGGAGGACGGCCGGCCGCGGGCCACCATCTCCGCGCCGAGGGCCGCGACCATGGCGCCGTTGTCGGTGCACAGCTTGGGGCGCGGCACGCGCAGGACGATGCCCGCGTCCTCGCAGCGCTCCTGCGCCAGCGAGCGCAGCCGGCTGTTGGCCGCGACGCCGCCGCCGATCATCAGGTGGTCGACGGCGTTGTCCTTGCAGGCCCGGATCGCCTTGCGGGTGAGGACGTCGACGACGGCTTCCTGGAAGGACGCGGACACGTCCGCGACCGGCACCTCCACGCCCTCCCGGCGCTTGGACTCGATCCACCGGGCCACGGCCGTCTTCAGGCCGGAGAAGGAGAAGTCGTAGAGCGGGTCGCGGGAGCCGGTCAGGCCGCGGGGGAAGCGGATCGCGTCCGGGTCGCCCTCGCGGGCCGCGCGGTCGATGGCCGGGCCGCCGGGGAAGCCGAGGCCCAGCACGCGGGCGACCTTGTCGAAGGCCTCGCCCGCCGCGTCGTCGATGGTGGAGCCCAGCGGGCGCACGTCGCCGGTGATGTCAGGGGCCAGCAGCAGCGACGAGTGGCCGCCGGACACCAGCAGCGCCATCGTCGGCTCGGGCAGCGGCCCGTGCTCCAGCTGGTCCACGCAGATGTGGGAGGCCAGGTGGTTGACCCCGTACAGCGGCTTGCCGAGCGCGTAGGCGTACGCCTTGGCCGCGGACACGCCGACCAGCAACGCGCCCGCGAGTCCGGGGCCGGCGGTGACGGCGATCCCGTCGAGGTCGGAGGCGGCGACGCCGGCCTCCTTCAGCGCGCGCTGGATCGTGGGGACCATCGCCTCCAGGTGCGCGCGGCTGGCGACCTCGGGGACGACGCCGCCGAAACGGGCGTGCTCGTCCACGCTGGACGCGATCGCGTCGGCCAGCAGGGTGTGCCCGCGCACGATGCCGACACCGGTCTCGTCGCAGGACGTCTCGATGCCGAGGACAAGGGGCTCGTCAGCCATGGGTGGTCTCTGTTCCTTGTAGTCCCGGTACGTCAGGGGATGCCGGCAGCTCGCCGAGCCTCATCACGAGCGCGTCGACGTTGCCCGGCTGGTAGTAGCCGCGGCGGAAGCCGATCGGCTCGAAGCCGAAGCGCGCGTACAGCCGCTGGGCGCGGACGTTGTCGACCCGCACCTCCAGCAGCACCTCGTGGCACTCGAAGGCGGTGGCCTGGCGCAGCAGTTCCCCGAGCAGCAGCGCGCCGAGGCCGGTGCCCCACTGCTCGGGGGCGACGCCGATGGTCTGCACGTCCCCGGTGCCGCCGACGGCGGCCAGGCCCCCGTAGCCGATGATCCGCCCGGCCTCGTCCTCGGCCACGACGTAGTGCCGGGTCGCCGACGGGTGCCGCGCGTCGGCCAGTTCGGACCAGAACATGCCGCGCGACCACGCGTCGTCCGGGAAGAGCCGGTGCTCCAGCTCCATCACCGGGTCCAGGTCCCACCAGCGCATCTCGCGCATCAGCGCGGTCACTTCGGCAGGACCGCCTTGTAACCGGCCGGCACCTGGGCGTCCGGGCGGCGCAGGTAGAGCGGCAGCGCGGGGAGGAAGTCCTCGCCGTCCGCCAGCTTCACGGCGGCGAGCGCGGCCAGCGCGGCGGCGGACTGGTCGGCGGGCGGGCGGACGTCGGTGAAGGCCTCGGGGTAGAGGGCGGCGCCCGCGCCGACCGCGGGCACCCCGGCGACCTCGCCGGCGATGTCGCCGGGCCGGTCCACGGCCGGGTCGGTCACCCGGGCCCGCGGGCCCTCGTACCGGGCCCAGTAGACCTCCTTGCGGCGCGCGTCCGTCGCCACGACGAACGGCCCCTCGATCCCGGCGGCGTAGGCCAGCCCGTCGAGGGTGCAGATCCCGTGGACGGGGACGCCGAGCACGTCGGAGAAGGAGACCGCAGTCACCAGCCCGACGCGCAGCCCCGTGTACGGGCCGGGGCCGACCCCGACCACGATCCCGGTCACGTCGCCCAGTCCGGTCCCCGCCTCCCGCAGCACACGGTCCACGGCGGGCATCAGCAGCTCCCCGTGCCGTCTCGCGTCGATCTCCGTCGACTCGGCGAGCACGCGTCGGCCGTCGTGCAGGGCGACCGTCACGGCGGGGGTTGCGGTATCGAAGGCAAGCAGCAGCACGCGTTCAGCCTACGGCGTTCACCGGGGTGGCCCTGCCAGGACGGGGGCACCACCGCGGCCCGGGACGGCGCTCCCGTCGGCGTGCGGCCCGGCTGCTAACGTCAACCCAGCGTGACGCCCACCTCCGGAGGAAAGCCGTGGCAAGGATCGGTTCAGGGACGATCGTGACCGGACTGACCGCAGCCGCTCTGGCCGCCGTCGGCGTGCTCGCCGTCCAGGCCTCCAGCTCCGCCAGTGAGATGACCAAGGGCGTCCGTCCCACGGACACCGGCGGCCGCGACACCTCCCTGGCGGCCTCCGCCTCGCCCTCGCCGAAGCGGACGGACGAGCTCCCCGCGGCCTCCGGCACCGGCAGCAGGGTCGTGTACTCGCTGCGCGCGGACCGCGTGTGGCTGGTCGGCGACGACGGGAAGGTGCGCACCACGTACGGGGTCGTCCCCGGCACCGTGGACCCCGCCCCCGGCACCTACTCCGTGACCTCCCGCAGCGCCGCCAGCGTCGGCGGCGACGGCGTGGCCGTCGAGAACGTGGTGCGGTTCACGACCGTGGACAGCGTGGTGATCGGCTTCAGCGCGGCGAAGGACGGCTCCCTGCCCGACGCCCCGCCCCCGGGTCAGCAGACCGGCGGCATCCGCGAGAAGCGGAAGGACGGGGCGGCGCTGTGGAAGTTCGCGACCGTGAACACCAAGATCGTCGTCGTGCGCTGATTTCCCCCGGACGAGTGAACGCCTCCCGGGTTCACCCGGCGGGCGGGCACCTCGTGTCCCGCTGCCCGGCCGGACCGGTCCGGCCGGCCTCCGCCTGGGCGGCGTGCGCCTAGGCCGCGTCCGCCTCGGGGCGCCGCGTGGGTTCGTCCTGCGCCGTGTCCGGTTCCGGCTCCTCGGGCTCCCCCGGCGGGGTGCACACCGCGTTCGCCGCCGCGGCCGCCGCCAGCAGCGCCTGCATCGAGTAACCCGGCTCCGGCTCCGGGGCCGTGTGGGCCGACATGGATGCCTCCTGGGTCCGACGGGGGTCGGGTTAGGCAGCCCTAACCGACTCCTGGACTCCAGCAGAACACGGGGGACGTGCCGTACGCAACATCTTCCCGACACCTTGTCGGAACGGTTACGCGCTCAGACGCCGAGGCCCGCCAGGTCCTCACCGGCCCAGCGCCCGCCGACCCCGGTCACGACGACCTCGCGCACGTCGTGGTCCTCCTGCCCGTTCGCGGCGACCTCGCCCACCGCGCGGTGGATCACCAGCTGCAGCCGGTCGTCGGAGAGCTCCTCGACCTTGCCCTCGCCCCACTCGACCACGACCACCGACTCCGGCAGCGAGACGTCGAGGTCCAGGTCCTCCATCTCGTCGAGGCCGCCGGTCAGCCGGTACGCGTCCACGTGCACCAGGGCGGGGCCGCCGCCCAGCGAGGGGTGCACCCGCGCGATCACGAAGGTCGGCGACGTCACCGCGCCCCGGACGCCCAGGCCCTCGCCCAGGCCACGGGTCAGCGTGGTCTTGCCCGCTCCCAGGTCACCGCTGAGGACGACGAGGTCGCCGGCGCGCAGTAGCGGCGCGAGACGGCGCCCCAGCTCGCGCATCTGGTCGGGGGTCTTGACGGTGACCCGGATCGCTTCCATGCCGATGGCTTCCATGCCCATGTGCCCGAATGCTACGCGCCGCCGGAGACCACGCGGTCCGCCCTGCCCGGCCCGGCGGGCGGCGGCACCGCCAGTTCGCGCAGCGCCTGCGGGACCGCTGCGCGCGAGGCGTCGGCCGCCTCGGCGAGCAGCGCCGCCAGGTGCGTGTTGACCAGCTCGGGGTGCTCCAGCATCACCAGGTGCCCGGCCCCGGGCACCACCACCAGCTCGGTGTCCGGCAGGCGCTCGGCGATGGCCCGGCTGTGCTCACTGGGCGTCAGCAGGTCCTTGTCCCCGGCCAGTACGAGCCCGGGCAGGCCGTCCAGCACGTCCAGGGCCTCGCTCTTCTCGTGCTCGGTGAAGGCCGGGTAGAACTCGGCGACGACGTCGATCGGGGTCGACTCGATCATCCGCTCGGCGAAGCGCGCGACGCCCGGGTCCACCTCGGAGCCGAAGGAGTAGCGCTTGATGATCCCGGCGAAGAGGTCGGCCGTCGCCCGGCGCCCCCGTTCCACCAGGTCGACCTGGGTGCCCAGGATCCGCAGCACCCCCGGCGCCAGCGCCCGCAGCGCCCGCGCGCCGGCCGCCGGCAGGCCCAGCGTCACGCTGGCCAGCTTGCCGGAGGACGTGCCGACGAAGGCGAAGCCGGCCACGCGCTCGGCCACCACCTCGGGGAACTGGTCGGCGAACGCCATGACCGTCATGCCCCCCATGGAGTGCCCGACGAGCACCAACGGGCCCTCCGGCGCGGCGGCGTCGATCACCGCCTTCAGGTCGCGGCCGAGCTGGTCGATCGTGGCGGGCTCGCCGTCCGCCTGGTCCTTGCCCCGGCCGGAGCGGCCGTGGCTGCGCTGGTCCCAGTAGACGGCGCGTATCGCCCCGCGCAGCGCGGCGCGCTGGAAGTGCCAGGAGTCCTGGTTGAGGCAGTACCCGTGGCTGAAGACCACGGTCAGCGGCGGCGCCTGGCCGCTGCGGCGGAAGAACTGCCAGCGTCGCGTCGGCGCGGCCGCGTCGATCGCCGCCGGGTCCGCCTCCTCGACCTCGTAGTAGATCTCGGTGCCGTCCTCCGCGGCGACCCTGCCCGGCATCCCGCGCAGCGAGCCGTACGGCCCGGCCAGGTCGAGGGCGAGCCGGGCGCGTTTGCGCATCCCCCGGCCCACCGTGGCCCGCTCCAGCGCCACCCCCGCGGCGGCACCCGCCGCGACGACGCCCACGGCCGCGCCGACGATCCCGGCGCGCTGCCAGCGACCGGAAGCGGCGGCCGCTTCGGCCACCGCCTCGATCGCCGCCCCCGTTGCCCTACCGCTCTCGGTCATGGTCGTATCGCTGCTTCCCCTTGGCTACGCGTTTACGTACCCACGTAGACGCGCGGCACCCGGGTCCCGATCCGAGTGACGATCTCGTATGCGATGGTGCCCGCCGCCCGTGCCCAGTCCTCGGCGGTCGGCTCACCGCGGTCACCAGGGCCGAACAGTACTGCCTCGTCACCCGCGTCGGCCCCGTCGCCCCCGAGGTCGACCACGAACTGGTCCATCGCCACCCGCCCGGCGACCGTCCGCCACTTGCCCGCCACCAGCACCGGGCCGGTGCCCGAGGCGTGCCGCGGGACGCCGTCGGCGTACCCGACGGGCACCAGGGCGAGGGTCGTCTCGCCGGGCGTCGTGTAGTGGTGCCCGTAGGAGACCCCGTGGCCGCCGGGGACGCGCTTGGCCGAGGCCAGTCGCGCCGACAGCGTCATCACCGGGCGCAGCCCGAAGTCGGCCGGGCCGCCGACCTGCGGGACCGGCGAGATCCCGTACATCGCCACCCCGGTCCTGACCAGGTCGAAGTGCGCCTCGGGCAGGGTCAGCGTGGCCGGGGAGTTCGCCATGTGCCGGACCTCGGGGCGCAACCCGGCGCGCTCCGCGGTCTCCAGAGCGCTGTGGAAGACGGCGAGCTGCGCCGCGATGGAGGGGTGGCCGGGCTCGTCGGCGCACGCGAAGTGCGACCACAGCCCGGTGACCTTGACCAGGCCCTCGGTCTCGGCGGCGCGGGCGGCGGCGACGAGGTCGGGCCACTCCGCGGGCTGGGCGCCGTTGCGGCCCAGACCCGTGTCGGCCTTCAGCTGGACGCGCGCGGTCCGGCCCGCGGCCGCGGCGGCCTCCGCGACCTCGCGCAGCGCCCACGGCGCGCTGACCGTCACGTCGACGTCCGCCTCCACGGCGGCCCGCCAGGGCCCTCCCGGCGTCCACAGCCAGCACAGCACGGGGGCCGTGATCCCGGCTGCGCGCAGGGCCAGCGCCTCGTCGGGCGTCGCCGTGCCGAGCCAGCCCGCGCCCGCCTCCAGGGCGGCCCGGGCACACGGCACCATCCCGTGGCCGTAGGCGTCCGCCTTGACCACGGCCATCAGCCCGGAGCGGGGTGCGCGGGCGCGCAGCGCCGCGACGTTGGACCGCAGGGCGGCGAGGTCGATCGTGGCCTGGGCGCGCAGATTCGTCTCATCCATCGCGCCCAGTGTCTCAGGCCGGCCCCGTGCCGCCGTCACGTGGCGGGCTTCCTGCCCCACACGTACACCGCCTCCTGGATCTTCAGGACGTTCCACAGCAGGCGCGCGTTGCGGTTGGACAGGTTGATGCAGCCGTGCGATCCGGGCGCCTTGTAGACGCTCCCGGGAGTGGCGTGCATCGCCTGGCCGCCGCTGAAGAACTGGCTGTAGGGCATCGGGGCGTCGTAGATGTCGGAGACGTGGTCCTTGTGGCGCCAGTAGACGGAGAAGCGGCCGGTACGGGTGAGGTAGCCGGTGCGGCCGCTGCGGATGGCGACGGGGCCGAAGACGACCTTGGTGCTGCTGCTCTGCACCCACAACAGCTGGCGGTTGAGGTCGATGCAGACGATGCGCTTGCCCCGGGCCGGCGCCGGGCACCGGCGGGAGGCGTTGGGGCCCTTCCTGGTGGCCTCGTCGAGACGGAGGTAGCCCCAGGTGGTGGGGCCCGCGAAGCCGGTGGCGGGCACGATGCCCTTGGACTTCTGGTAACGGCGGATCTCCGAGCAGTCGGCCTCGGACTGCCTGCCGTTCACACGCAGCCGCAGCCGCTTCTCGACCTCGCGCTGGTAGGGGCCGGTGAAGGACGTGCAGTACTCGGCGGGCTCCGGGTTCGACCCGTCCTCCTCGTCCTCCTCGTAGTACGGGTCCTGGTCCTCCTCCTCGGCGGCCCGCTCCTGCTGGAACGTACGCGCCCGCTCGACGTCCTTGGCGGGCACGAACTCCACCAGCTGCGGATCCACCCAGTCCTCGCCCTCGTCCTCGGAGAGCACGGCGCTGCGCGTGGGCCCGGTCGGCGCCATGCCGATCGTGCGGGGCAGCGCACCCTGGTCGGGGGTGTCCACCTGCCGGGAGGCGGCAGGGCCGAAGGGGACCCCGGGGACGAGCCGGTCCACCGGCACCGGCCAGTCGTCGTCCGCGGCGGCCGTCGTGTGCGCACCGAGTGCGGCAAGGGCGACCACTGCCGCGGTGAGCAACCGGACCCTGCTTCTGGCATACGTTCCCATGAACACACAAATTGACGTGCGGCCGCCCGGCGGAACACCACGTCGGCGGACTCCACCCGTTTCGCCCAGTTGATTGACGGCGGATCAGGACCTGATGTCGCGCCAGGCGTCAGGAAGGGCGGCGGCCACGTCGTGCGCGGCGATCGGCGCGCCCACCGGGCCCGCGGCGACCCGCGCCGACAGACCGTGCAGGTAGGCGCCGACGGAAGCCGCGTCGCGCGGGGCGAGCCCGGCGGCCAGCAGGGACCCGGTGATACCGGAGAGCACGTCACCGCTGCCGGCCGTGGCCAGCCAGGACGTCCCCGTGGGATTGACCCGGACCGGCACCCCCGGCTCCGGGGACGCGACGAGCGTCGTGGAGCCCTTCAGCAGCGCCGTCGCGCCGAACGCCTCGGCCAGCCTCCGTACATGGTCCAGCCGCGCCGCCTCCACCTCCTCGCGGGCCACACCGAGCAGCGCCGCCGCCTCCCCCGCGTGCGGGGTCAGCACGGTGCCCGCGGCGCGGGAGCGCACCACGGCCCGGTCCAGCAGCCGCAGGCCGTCCGCGTCGACGAGCACGGGCACGTCCGAGGCGAGCACGTCGTCCACCGAGCGCCGCGCCTCCGGCCCGTCGCCCAGCCCGGGGCCCACCACCCAGGCCTGCACCCGGCCGGCCTTGTGCGGCGGCCCGGCCGACACCAGCGTCTCCGGGAAGCGGGCCAGCACGGCCCGCGCCCCCGGGCCCACGTACCGCACGGCCCCCGCGCCCGCCCGCAGCGCCCCCGCCACCGCGAGCACGGCGGCCCCGGGGTAGCGCTCCGAGCCCGCGACGACGCCGATCACGCCACGCCGGTACTTGTCGCTCTCGGCGTCCGGGCCCGGCAGGAGGGCGGCGACGTCGGCGTGCTGCAGCGCCTCCAGGTCGGGCGCGGTGCCGTCCAGACAGGGGCCGAGGCCGATGTCCACCAGGCGCAGGGCGCCGGCGTGCTCGGCGGCCGGGTCCACGAACAGGCCCGGCTTGTACGTCCCGAACGTCACCGTCATGTCGGCCCGCACCGCCACGCCCCGGACCTCGCCGCTGTCGGCGTCCACCCCGCTGGGGAGGTCCACGGCGACCACGACCGCCCGGGACGCGTGCGCGGCCTCCGCCAGCGGCACCGCCTCGGGGCGCAGCCCGCCCTTGCCCCCGATGCCCACGATGCCGTCCAGCACGAGGTCGGCGCGGTGGATCAGGGCCACCGCGTCCACGTCGTCCGGGGCGACCGCACGGCCGCCCGCGGCGCGCAGGGCCGCCAGGCCACCGCGGTGCGCCTTCTGCGGCGCCACCAGGACGGCGGTCACCCCCGCCCCGCGCCGCGCCAGGCGCGCCCCCGCGTACAGCGCGTCGCCGCCGTTGTCCCCGCTCCCGGCCAGCACGACGACGCGGGCCGCGTAGACCCCGCCCCCGGTGCCGAGCGCGTTCGCGCACGCGGCCGCCAGCCCGGCCGCCGCCCGCTGCATCAGAGCCCCCTCCGGAACCCGCGCCATGAGCGCCCGCTCCGCCGCCCGTACGGTCTCCACGCTGTACGCCACCCGCATGGGGCCATGTTCCCACCGCGGGGCCGTGGTTGCGCGCCGTGCGCGGTCCGTCTCTGCCCGGCCGGTGGCTGTGCGCGGGTGCGTACCGCCTGCGGGCGGCTGCGCCGGGCTGCCCGGGTGTTTGTGTGCGGGTTGTTTGCGCCTGCGGCAGGCGTCCACCCGCCCTCCCGCCCTCCCCCAGCCTTCGGCGGGGGGACCCCCATCCGGCGCGGTCAGTGACCGCCTCGCGCGGTCGTCGTGGGGTCGGTGCCGCGCCGGGGCACGCCCCCAGCCTTCGGCCGGGGGGACCCCCACCTCGGCGCTCGCGGCGCTGCCCCACAACATCCGGCCCCGCGCCCACCGCTCGTCGCCTGCGGGGGCACCCCGCCACACCCCCTCCTGCCGGTCGAGGCGACTAACGGCCGGACGAGGTTCAGAGAGCGGTCCGGGGTTGCCGCAAGTGCCTTACTCACCCCCACCGGCCGTCATGCGCCCACACAACGGGAGGGGGTGCGGCGGGGTGCGCCCATGGGGGTCCCCCCGGCCGAAGGCTGGGGGAGACGAGCGGCGGACCCGGGTGCCAAACGATGTCGGGGTAAACCGCGAGCGCTGTGGGGGCCCCCGGCCGAAGGCTGGGGGAGTGCGCCGGCGCGGCCCCGACTCAGGCACACGTTGCGAGACCCGCACCGACCGCGCCGGATGGGGGTCCCCCCGCCGAAGGCTGGGGGAGGGAGGGCGGGCGGGGGATGCCCGCCGCAGGCGTAGGCAACCCGCACACAGACACCCGGCCGCAAGGGAAACCGCAAGAACAAACGCCCCGCACGCGGCGACACGGGGTAGGCCGGACCGGGTCAGCCCTCGGCGATGACCACCGCGGACGCGACCCCCGCGTCGTGGCTGAGCGAGACGTGGAACGTCCGCACCCCCAACTGCTCGGCCCGCGCCGCCACCGTCCCCCGGACGATGAGCCGCGGCTGCCCCGAATCCTCCGTGACGACCTCCGCGTCCGACCAGTGCAGCCCACCGGGCGCCCCCAGCGCCTTCGCGACCGCCTCCTTCGCGGCGAACCGCGCCGCGAGGGAGGCGCCGCCCCGGCGGGCCCCACTGGGGAGGTGGAGCTCGCCGGGGAGGAAGAGCCGCTCGGCCAGACCGGGCGTGCGCTCCAGGGACTGCTCGAAGCGGTCGATCTCGGCGACGTCGATGCCCACCCCGATGATCACGGCGTGCTCACTCGACCGTGACGGACTTCGCGAGGTTCCGCGGCTGGTCGACCTCGTTGCCGCGGGCCGTGGCCAGTTCGCACGCGAAGACCTGCAGCGGCACCGTCGCGACCAGCGGCTGCAGCAGCGTCGGGGTCTGCGGCACCCGCACCAGGTGGTCGGCGTAGGGGACGACGGACTCGTCGCCCTCCTCCGCGATGACGATGGTGCGCGCCCCGCGGGCCCGGATCTCCTGGATGTTGGAGACGATCTTGTCGTGCAGCACCGAGCGCCCGCGCGGCGACGGCACGACCACGACGACGGGGAGGTCCTCCTCGATCAGCGCGATGGGGCCGTGCTTGAGCTCGCCGGCGGCGAAGCCCTCGGCGTGCATGTAGGCGAGTTCCTTGAGCTTGAGCGCGCCCTCCAGGGCGACGGGGTAGCCCACGTGGCGGCCGAGGAAGAGGACGGTGTTCTTGTCCTTGAGGGAGCGGGCCAGTTCGCGGACCGGCTCCATGGTCTCCAGGACCTGCTCGACCTGACGGGAGATCTGGGAGAGCTCGCGGATGACGGCGAGGATCTCGTCGCCCCACTTCGTGCCGCGCACCTGGCCCAGGTAGAGGGCGACGAGGTAGCAGGCGACGACCTGGGTGAGGAACGCCTTCGTGGAGGCGACGGCGACCTCGGGGCCGGCGTGGGTGTAGAGCACCGCGTCGGACTCGCGCGGGATGGTGGAGCCGTTGGTGTTGCAGATGGCCAGCACCTTGGAGCCCTGCTCGCGGGCGTGCCGCAGGGCCATGAGGGTGTCCATGGTCTCGCCGGACTGGCTGATGGCGACCACCAGGCTGCGCGGGGCCAGGATCGGGTCGCGGTAGCGGAACTCGCTGGCGAGCTCCACCTCGCAGGGGATGCGGGTCCAGTGCTCGATCGCGTACTTGGCGATCATTCCGGCGTGGAAGGCGGTGCCGCAGGCGACGATGACGATCTTGTCGACCTCGCGCAGCACGGAGGCGGGGATCCGTACCTCGTCGAGGGTCAGCAGTCCGCTCGCGTCGATCCGGCCCAGCAGCGTGTCGGCGACGGCCTTGGGCTGCTCGGCGATCTCCTTGAGCATGAAGTAGTCGTAGCCGCCCTTCTCGGCGGCGGAGGCGTCCCAGTCGATGTGGTACGGCCGGACGTCGGCGGGCTTGCCCTCGAAGTCGGTGACGGTGACGCCCCCGCGGCGCAGCTCCACGACCTGGTCCTGGCCGAGCTCGATGGCCTCGCGGGTGTACGCGATGAAGGCCGCGACGTCGGAGGCGAGGAAGTTCTCGCCGTCGCCGACGCCCACGACGAGCGGGGAGTTGCGGCGGGCGCCGACCACGACGTCGGGCTCGTCGGCGTGGACGGCCACCAGGGTGAAGGCGCCGTCGAGGCGGCCGCAGACCTGGCGCATGGCCTCGGCGAGGTCCCCGGTGGAGGAGTAGGCCTCGGCGAGGAGGTGGGAGACGACCTCGGTGTCGGTCTCGGAGAGCAGGTCGTGGCCGCGCTCGGCGAGTTCGGCGCGCAGGGCGGCGAAGTTCTCGATGATGCCGTTGTGGACGACGGCGACCCGGCCCGCGTTGTCCAGGTGCGGGTGCGCGTTGGCGTCCGTGGGGCCGCCGTGGGTGGCCCAGCGGGTGTGCCCGATCCCGGCGGGGCCGCTCGGCAGCGGACGCTCGTCCAGCAGCTTCTCCAGGTTGGCGAGCTTCCCGGCCCTCTTGGCCGCGGCGAGCCCGCCGTCGGCGAGGACGGCGACGCCCGCCGAGTCGTACCCCCGGTACTCCAGGCGCTTCAGACCCGCGATGACGACGTCGAGGGCGGACTGGCCGCCCACGTATCCAACGATTCCGCACATGGGAAGAACTCTAGGCGGCGGACGGCGGACGTCGAACCCGACGGCGGACGCCGGTGGGCCCCGGACCGGGACGGTCCGGGGCATCCCGGGAAGCGCGTTCAGCTGCGCGCGCGGTAGGCGCGCATCACCAGCGGGACGAAGACCACCGCGATCCCCGCGGCCCACAGCAGCGACCACATGACCGGTCCGGCGACCGCACCGGAGCCGGTCATCAATCCCCGTACGGCGTCGGCCAGGCGGGTGACCGGGTTCACGTCCGCCCACGCCCTGAGCCAGCCGGGCATGGTGTCCGCGCGCACGAAGGCGCTGGAGGTGAAGGTGAGCGGCATGACCAGCACGAAGCCGAAGGTCATCACCTTCTCCGGCTCGGAGACCAGCATCCCGATCAGCAGCGTCATCCAGGACATGGCGACCGCGAAGGCCAGCAGCAGGCCCGCCGCGCCCAGTACGCCGGGCACGCCGCCGTCCACGTCGAAGCCCATGAGCACGCCCAGGCCCAGCATCAGCAGCAGCGACCACAGTTGCTTGCCGAGGTCCGCCACGACCCGCCCCATGAGCGGCGCGGAACGGGCGATCGGCAGCGAGCGCAACCGGTCCAGGACGCCCTTGGTGAGGTCGATGTTGAGGCCCATCGCGGTGTTCATGGTCGCGAAGAGGGCGTTCTGCACGATGATCCCGGGCAGCGCGTACTGCAGGTAGGCGTCGGGCGATCCGGCCATCTGGCCGCCGAAGACGTAGGTGAAGAGCAGCACGAACATGACGGGCTGGACGCTGAGGTCCATCAGCTCCATCGGGTTGTGCTTGATCTGCACCAGGTTGCGCCAGGCGAGGGTGCAGGTCTGCTGCAGCCCGTCGCGGAGCCGGACCTTGGCGACCGGCATCAGGTCCGCGGTCACGGCGCTCATACCAGGGCCTCCGTCTTGTCCTCGTCCGTCGTCGTCTCCTTCACCGCGCGGTGCCCGGTGAGGGACAGGAACACCTCGTCGAGGCTGGAGCGGCGCAGCGTGAGCTCGCTCACCCGCACCCCGGCCTCGTCCAGCCGCCGTACGACGGCGGGCATCAGCTCCGGGTCGTTCACCGCAGCGGTGACCAGGCCGGACTCGATCTTCGCGCCGGGCCCGGCGACCACCGAGACCATCGCGTGGACCTTCTCCAGCTCCGCCGCGGCCATCGGCCGCACCTGCAGAACCTGGCCGCCGACCTGCTCCTTGAGCCCGTCGGGGGTGCCCTCGGCGATCACCCGGCCGCGGTCGATGACCGCGATGTCGTCGGCGAGCTGGTCGGCCTCCTCCAGGTACTGCGTGGTCAGCAGCACCGTCGTACCGTCCCCGACCAGGCCACGGACGATGTCCCACAGCTCGTTGCGGCTGTGCGGGTCCAGGCCGGTGGTGGGCTCGTCGAGGAAGAGCACCCGCGGCCGGCCGACCAGGCTGGCGGCAAGGTCGAGGCGGCGCCGCATGCCGCCGGAGTACGTCTTGGCGGCCCGGCCGCCGGCGTCGGCGAGCCGGAACTCCTCCAGCAGCCGCGTCGCCCGGGCGCGGGCCTCACGGCGCGGCAGGCCCAGCAGCCGGGCGATCATCAGCAGGTTCTCGTGGCCGGTGAGCATCTCGTCCACGGCCGCGTACTGCCCGGTGAGCCCGACGAGCGCGCGTACGGCGCCGGCCTCCCGCACCACGTCGTGGCCGCCGACGAGCGCCCGGCCGGCGTCCGGCCGCAGCAGGGTGGCCAGGATGCGCACCGCCGTGGTCTTCCCCGCCCCGTTGGGGCCGAGCACGCCGAGCACCGTGCCGCTGCGCGCGGCCAGGTCCACGCCGGCCAGGGCCGTGGTCTCCTTGAAGCGTTTGACCAGGCCCTCCGCCTGGATCGCGTAGCTCATCCGCGATGTCCTCCCCGTCATGGTTCGCTCGGTGTTGCTCCGTTGCGCACCACTGTCCCGGACGCCACTGACAACGGGCTGACATACCGCTGACGACGGCGCCGGCGCCGGCCCGGCCGACCCCGGCGTGAGCGCAGTTCACCGCGGCGCAACAATGAATCCGTGCCGCCGACGATTTCCCCCCACCCGACGCGCCGCCGCGCCGAGCCCACGCCGTACGTCGACCTGACGCGGGCCGAGTGGAGCGCGCTGCGCGACCGCACGCCGCTGCCGCTCACCGCGGACGAGGTCGAGCGCCTGCGCGGTCTCGGCGACGTCATCGACCTGGACGAGGTGATCGACGTCTACCTGCCGCTGTCGCGGCTGCTCAACCTCTACGTCGGCGCCACCCACGGACTGCGCGGCGCCGTCAACACCTTCCTCGACGACACCGGGGAGGGCCACGGCTCGCAGACCGGCACGCCCTTCGTCATCGGGGTCGCCGGCAGCGTCGCGGTCGGCAAGTCGACCACCGCGCGCATCCTGAAGGCGCTGCTCGCCCGCTGGCCGGAGCACCCGCGGGTGGAACTGGTCACCACCGACGGCTTCCTGCTCCCCAAGGCCGAGCTCCAGCGTCGCGGGCTGATGTCCCGCAAGGGCTTCCCCGAGTCGTACGACCGGCGCGCCCTGACGCGCTTCGTGGCCGACGTGAAGGCCGGCAAGGACGAGGTGCGCGCGCCCGTCTACTCGCACCTGATCTACGACATCGTGCCCGACGAGGAGCTGGTCGTCCGGCGCCCGGACATCCTCATCGTCGAGGGCCTGAACGTCCTGCAGCCCGCCCTGCCGGGCAAGGACGGCCGCACCCGGGTCGCGCTCGCCGACTACTTCGACTTCAGCGTGTACGTGGACGCGCGCACCGAGGACATCGAGCAGTGGTACCTGGCGCGCTTCCGCCAGCTGCGCGAGACCGCCTTCCAGAACCCGCTGTCGTACTTCCACCGCTACACCGAGGTCTCCGAGGTGGAGGCCATGGAGTACGGCCGTCACACCTGGCGCGCCATCAACCAGCCCAACCTGCTGGAGAACGTGCTGCCCACCCGCGGCCGCGCGACCCTGATCCTGCGCAAGGGCCCCGACCACAAGGTGCAGAAACTCTCCCTGCGCAAGCTGTAGTCCACCGGCCGCCGGGTAGCCTGCCCCGCATGCTGCATCTCCGGATGATCGTCCCGCAGGGGAGCACCGACGAGGTCGTGTCCCTCGTCGAGGGGACCGTGGGCGCCACCCACCTCGCCGTGCTGCCCGGAGCGGCCCGCAACCCGCGCGGGGACATCGTCATGTGCGACGTGGCGCGCGAGGCGGGCGACGAACTGCTGCGGGCCCTGCGGCGCATGGGCGTCGCCGACACGGGCTCGATCGCGGTGGAGCACATCGACCTGTCGCTGTCGGCCCGCGCCGAGAAGGCCGAGGAGGACGCGCCCGGGGAGGGCGCGGACGCCGTGCTGTGGGAGTCGCTGACCGACGCGACCCACGAGGAGTCCACCCTCACCGTCACCTATCTGGCGTTCCTGGCCCTGGCCACGATGCTGGCGGCCTGCGGCGTGATGCTCGACAGCGCGATCCTGATCGTCGGCGCGATGGTGGTCGGCCCGGAGTTCGGCCCGCTGGCGGGGGTGTGCACCGGTCTGGTCCAGCGCCACGGGCGGCTGGCCCGGCGCTCGCTGGTGGCGCTGCTGGTGGGCTTCCCGGTGGCGATGGTGCTCACCGGCGGCTTCGCCTACCTGATGGACGTCCTGGGCGTCTTCGGCGTGGCCGACTTCACGGCGCCGCATCCGTCGACCGCCTTCATCTGGCAGCCGGACGCCAGTTCCTTCGTGGTGGCGTTCCTCGCCGGGATCGCCGGGATCCTCTCGCTGACCTCCGCCAAGTCCGGCGCCCTGGTCGGCGTGGCGATCTCGGTGACCACCGTCCCGGCGGCCGCCAACGCCGCCCTTGCCCTGACCTACGGCGACTACCGCGAGCTGTGGGGCTCCTCGGCGCAACTGGGCGTCAACCTGGCGGGGATCGTCATCGCGGGCGTCCTGACGCTGCTCGCCCAGAAGGGCTTCTGGGCGATGCAGCGCAGGCGGCGGCGTACGGTGTCGGACGCGTCCTCGGTCTAGCCGAGCGCGGACTTCACGACGTCGGCGAGCCGGCCGGCCACCGAGCGGGCGTGGTCGATGTCGGCGGCCTCGACCATGACGCGGACCACCGGCTCGGTGCCGGAGGGGCGCAGCAGCACGCGGCCGGTGCTGCCGAGCTCGGCCTCCGCCTCGGCCACGGCCGCGGACAGCTCGCTGGAGGACCCGACACGGCTCCTGTCGACGTCCCGGACGTTGACCAGGACCTGCGGCAGCCGCTCCATGACGGTGGCCAGCTCGGCCAGCGAACGGCCGGTGGAGACGACCCGGGCGGCCAGCATGAGGCCGGTGAGGGTGCCGTCGCCGGTGGTGGCGTGGTCGAGGATGATCACGTGGCCGGACTGCTCGCCGCCGAGCGCGTAGCCGTGCTCCTTCATCGACTCCAGCACGTAGCGGTCGCCGACGGCGGTCTGGATCAGCTCGATGCCCTCGCGCTCCATGGCGAGCTTGAACCCCAGGTTGGACATGACCGTGCCGACGACGGTGTTCTTCCGCAGCCGGTCCGCCTCGCGCATGGCGACGGCCAGGACGGCCAGGATCTGGTCGCCGTCGACCTCGTTGCCCTGGTGGTCCACGGCCAGGCAGCGGTCGGCGTCGCCGTCGTGGGCGATGCCGAGGTCCGCGCCGTGTTCGATGACGGCGGCCTTGATCAGGTCCAGGTGGGTGGAACCGCAGCCGTCGTTGATGTTGAGGCCGTCCGGCTGGGCACCGAGGGTGACCACCTCGGCGCCGGCCCGGGCGAAGGCCTCGGGCGAGACGCGGGCCGCGGCGCCGTGGGCCTCGTCCAGGACGATCTTCAGGCCGTCCAGGCGGTTCGGCAGGACGCCGATCAGGTGGGCGACGTACTGGTCGAAGCCCTGGTCGTACTCACGCACGCGGCCCACGCCGGCGCCGGTGGGGCGGTCCCAGGGGGCGCCGGTGCGGTGCTCCTCGTAGACGGACTCGATGCGGTCCTCGAGCTCGTCCGCGAGCTTGTGGCCGCCCCGGGCGAAGAACTTGACGCCGTTGTCGGGCATCGGGTTGTGGCTCGCGGAGAGCATCACGCCCAGGTCCGCGCCGAGCGCGCCGGTGAGGTAGGCCACGGCCGGGGTCGGCAGCACGCCCACCCGCAGCACGTCGACGCCGGCGCTGGCGAGCCCGGCCACCACCGCGGCCTCCAGGAACTCTCCGGACGCACGCGGATCCCGTCCCACCACGGCCACCGGCTTGTGGCCCTCGAACGTGCCCGCCTCGGCGAGCACGTGCGCCGCCGCGACCGACAGTCCGAGCGCCAGCTCAGCCGTCAGATCCGCGTTCGCGACACCGCGCACACCGTCCGTACCGAAGAGTCGTCCCACGTCGTTACCTCCGAGATGTTGCCGTGCTCCGCCCCGTACTCGCCGGGCGTCCATCCGGTTATACGTCTATACCCCCCGGAATGCGTACGCCCCGGAGACGCACAAAGTGCCTCCGGGGCGTACGTGCAGTGCAGCGCGCGCGTGATGCTTAGCGCTTGCTGTACTGCGGCGCCTTGCGGGCCTTCTTCAGACCGGCCTTCTTGCGCTCGATCTCGCGAGCGTCACGGGTCAGGAAGCCGGCCTTCTTGAGCGGGCCGCGGTTGTTGTCGACGTCCGCCTCGTTCAGCGCACGGGCGACGCCCAGGCGCAGCGCACCGGCCTGGCCGGAGATGCCGCCGCCGTTGATGCGCGCGATGACGTCGTAACGGCCGTCGAGCTCAAGGATCTTGAACGGCTCGTTGACTTCCTGCTGGTGCACCTTGTTGGGGAAGTACTCCTCAAGGGTGCGACCGTTGATCGTCCACTTGCCGGAGCCCGGGATGATCCGGACGCGGGCGACGGACTCCTTGCGGCGGCCCGTGCCGGCGGCCGGCTGGGGCTCGCCGAAGCGGGAGGCGAGGGACTCGGAGGTGTACTCCTCCGGGATCTCGATGGTCTCCACGATCTCGCCGTCCTCGACGAGAGGGGTCTCAGGGGTGGTCTCGGCCACGATGCTCCTCAGATGCTTTCTGTGTATCGGTGGTGGCCGGGACTAGCCCTGCGCGACCTGGCTGATCTCGAACGGAACCGGCTGCTGGGCACCGTGCGGGTGCTCGGCACCCGCGTACACCTTCAGCTTGGAGAGCATCTGGCGGCCCAGGCTGTTCTTGGGCAGCATGCCCTTGACGGCCTTCTCGATGGCCTTCTCGGGGTTCTTGTCGAGCAGCTCGTCGTAGCGGACGGAACGCAGACCGCCCGGGAAGCCCGAGTGGCGGTAGGCCAGCTTCTGCTGCTTCTTGTTACCGGAGAGGTGCACCTTGTCGGCGTTGATGATGATGACGAAGTCACCGGTGTCGACGTGGGGCGCATAAATCGGCTTGTGCTTGCCCCTCAGGAGGGACGCGGTCTGGGACGCCAGACGGCCCAGGACGACGTCCTGCGCGTCAATGACGTGCCACTGGCGCTGGACATCGCCGGGCTTGGGGCTGAACGTACGCACGGTCGTAGCCTTCGCTTCTTCAGTGAGTGGGTACTGACAAGGCCACCCGGACGATCACGACAGCCCTGTCACCCTGCGGCGACGCATACCGCGAGGTGAACGCTGGTCATCGGCCCGGTGGACCGGCGTAGCGGCCTCTCACGTGAGAACGAGCAAGCCAATACGCATAACGAACCTGCAGAATACCCGCGGCTGCCCGTTCGGGTCAAAACAGCCGGTGCGGGGGCGTGCCCGCACCGGCCGCCCCCGCCCGCCCGCCTCGGGGGCGCCGGCCCCGGGCCCCCGGCCCCGAGGCCCCGGTCACCGCTCCCGCGCGACCCGTGTCTCGTCCCACACCGGCTCCGGCGCCTCCCGGACGACCCCGTCCGCACCGAAGACCAGGTACCGGTCGAAGCTGCGGGCGAACCAGCGGTCGTGCGTCACCGCGAGCACGGTCCCGTCGAACGCCTCCAGCCCCTCCTGCAGCGCCTCCGCCGACTCCAGGTCCAGGTTGTCGGTCGGCTCGTCCAGCAGCAGTGCCGTCGCCCCGGCCAGCTCCAGCAGCAGGATCTGGAAGCGCGCCTGCTGCCCGCCCGACAGCTGGTCGAAGCGCTGGTCGCCCTGCCGGTCGAGCTCGTAGCGCCGCAGGGCGGACATCGCCTTGCCGCGGTCGCGCGCGTGCTCGGTCCACAGGATGTCGACGAGGGTGCGCCCCGCGAGCTCCGGGTGCGCGTGCGTCTGCGCGAAGTGCCCCGGCACGACCCGCGCACCCAGCTTCCACTCCCCCGTGTGCCGCACGCCGGGGTCGCCGGCCAGCAGCCGCAGGAAGTGCGACTTGCCCGAGCCGTTCGAACCGAGGACGGCCACCCGCTCCCCGTAGAAGACCTCCAGGTCGAACGGCTTCATCAGCCCGGTCAGCTCCAGCCGCCCGCAGGTGACGGCGCGCATGCCGGTGCGCCCGCCGGACAGCCGCATGCGGATGTCCTGCTCGCGCGGCGGCTCCTGCGGCGGCCCCGCCTCCTCGAACTTCCGCAGCCGGGTCTGCGCGGCCCGGTAGCGGGAGGCCATGTCGGGGCTGATCGCCGCCTGCTGACGGAGGGTCAGCACGAGCTTCTTCAACCGGGCATGCTCCTCCTCCCAGCGCCGTCGCAGCTCCTCGAAGCGGGCGAAGCGTTCGCGCCGCGCCTCGTGGTACGTGGCGAAGCCGCTGCCGTGCACCCACACGTCCGAGCCGGCCGGTCCCGGCTCCACGCTGACGATCTTCTCGGCGGAGCGGGCCAGCAGCTCCCGGTCGTGGGAGACGAACAGCACCGTCTTCCTGGTCTGCTGCAGCTGCTCCTCCAGCCAGCGCTTCCCGGGGACGTCGAGGTAGTTGTCCGGCTCGTCCAGCAGCAGCACCTCGTCGGTGCCGCGCAGCAGCGCCTCCAGCACCAGCCGCTTCTGCTCGCCGCCCGACAGCGTCCGCACCTCGCGCCACTGGGCCCGCTCGTACGGAACCCCCAGCGCGGCCGTGGTGCACATGTCCCAGACCGTCTCGGCCTCGTAGCCGCGGGCCTCGGCCCAGTCGCTGAGCGCCTGCGCGTAGGCCAGCTGGGCGGCCTCGTCGTCCTGCGCCATGATCTCCAGCTCGGCGGCGTCGACCGCGGCGGCTGCCTCGCGGATCCGCGGCGTCGCCACGGACACCAGCAGGTCCCGCACGGTGCGGTCGTCCCGCACCGAGCCGACGAACTGCGGCATGACCCCCAGCCCGCCGCTCACCGTGACCGTGCCGCCGTGCGGCTTCAACTCACCGGAGATCAGCCGCAGGAGGGTCGTCTTGCCGGCGCCGTTCGCCCCGACGAGGGCCACCGCGGCGCCCTCGCCCACCCGGAACGAGACGTCGCCCAGCAACACCCGGCCGTCCGGCAGGTAGTACTCCAGATGCGCAACGTCCACATGTCCCATGCCGTGGATTCTCGTAGCACGGTCGCCCGCCGCCAAACTGGTTTTCTCCTCTATAGAATCCGCGCCATGACTGACGGGCCGCTGCAGCCGTACCACCCGGACGAGGGATGGACCGCACCGCCGGGACGGCAGGGCGTCCCGGGCGTCCCCCGGGAGCGGCGCCACGTGGTCCTCGGACGGGTCGGCTCCGGCGGCTCCGGCCGCTGCCCCGCCGAGGCCGGCTCGCCGGCCTGCTGACCCCGCCCATGCCCTCCCTGCGCACGCTGCTGACCCTGCCCCGCATGCTCCGCCACGGCGCCGCCGTCGGGGCCGGCCTGCCACCGGACGAGGCCGTCGTCCTGGACGTCCCCGGCGTCCCGCTGCGCGGCGCGCTCGCCGCGGCGGGGACCGGCGACCACGGGCCCGCCCGGGAGCTGCTGTCCGCGACCCGGCTGGGCTGCCAGTGGGAACTGCGCGACACCTACGTCTGCGAGCTGGCGCAGTTCGCGCTCCACAACCCCGGGTGGCTGGACGCCTGGCTCGCCGCCGCGCCCGAGGACCCGGACGCGGCGCTGGTCAAGGCCGACCTGTGCGTCCTCCAGGCCTGGGAGATACGCAGCGGCGCCCGTGCCTCCGAGGTCTCGCCGGAGCAGTTCAAGGCCTTCTTCGCGCTGCTCAAGGACGCGGTGCCGGTGATCGGCGCCGCCGCCGAGCTCAACCCAGCCGACCCCGTGCCGTGGCGCGTCGCGCTCACCCACGCGCGGGGCATGCAGTCCTCGCGGGAGATCTTCGACGCGTACTGGACCGAGGCCGTCGAGCGCGCCCCGCACCACTACGGCTGTCACGCCTCCGCCCTGCAGTACCTGTGCGCCAAGTGGTACGGGACCCACCGCGAGATGTTCGACTTCGCCGAGCAGGCCGCCGAGGAGGCGCTGCCCGGCTCGAAGATCAACTCATTGCCGCTGCTCGCGGCCGTCGAGTACGAGATCGTCGCGGGCGGACCCGCCGCCGACGACGCGTCCGGCGCGGACGCCGTCGAGCCCGCCCGCATCGCCGCCGCCGTGGACCGCGCCCTGGAGCTGTCCGGCTGGTACGACCCCGGCGACCCGGAGGCTGCGGGGTTCCGCAACCACCTGGCGCTGATGCTGATGCGCGCGGGCCGCTGGGAGGAGGCGCTGCGCGTCTTCCGCGACATCGGCGTGCACGCCACCAGCTTCCCCTGGGCCCACCTGGGCGCGGACCCCCGCCAGGAGTTCCTGGACTTCCGCACCGGGGTGCGGATGCAGGTCGCCACCCGCACGCCGTTCTTCGGCACCCCGCCCGCGGTCCCCGTACCGGCCGACGCCCCCGACTGGGCGCCGCGCGCCCTGGCGGTGGCCTCCGCACCGCTCACCGCCGTCGCGCAAGCGGCGCTGCTGTGCCGGACCGGGCTGCGGCTGGCCCCGGCGGGGGCGGACTTCACCCATGTCGAGCTGACCGGGGAAGGCAGTCTGGCGGGCGCGGTCGACCTGTTCACGGCGGGCGAGAAGTGGCCCGCGGTCGTCCTGCAGCGCTCGGGCGACCGGTACGGGATCACGCTGTACGCCAGGGGCAGGAAGGTCGCCGCGCACGAGTGGGCACCGGGGGCGCCCGTACCCTCGCTGGACGCCGCCGGCGCCACGGCCGCCGCCTTCGCCGCGGCCTACGGCGTCCACGACGCACGGCCCCTCACGGCGCTGCTGCGCGGCATGGACGCCCCGGGGCGGCGGCTCGCGGACACGGTGGCGGCACTGGGCCTGCCGGTGCTGCCGGAGGGCTTCGGGGAGCGTCCGGCCGCGCTCGACGGGGTGCCCGGCGCCCGGGTGCTCGCCCCGCGCGGTTTCCTCTCCGGGGTCAGGGACACCCTCACCACGGAGACGGGCGCGATGCCGCTCCCCCCGCGGGGCACGCCGGTGCGCCTCCCCGCCCGCTGGTGGGCGATGCGCGCGCTCTACCTGCTGCTGCTCGTCCCGGCCGCCTGCTTCTCCTGGTGGGGCGCCTTCCACGACCGCCTCCGCCCCGTCCCGCTGGTGCTGACGTCCCTGGGCTCGGGCTACGTCCTCACCCAGGTGGTCACGGCACTGCGGCGCCGCAGATGAACGCACGGGCCGGCGGCGGCCCGGTGCGCCGCGGCGCCGCCCCTCAGGCGCGCGGCAGCGGCAGGGTACGCATGTTGCGGGCCTCGCGGCTGCGCGCGGCCAGCAGCTCGTCCGCCGGGTAGCCGACCTCCTCCAGGGTCAGCCCGTGCGGCCGCACCACGTTGACCGCCGAGTGCCGGACCCGTCCCGCCAGCACCTCCCCGGGGAAACCGGCCGGCCGGTGGCCGTCGCCGACCAGCAGCATCGACCCGACCAGGGCGCGCACCATGTTGTGGCAGAAGGCGTCCGCCCGTACGGTCGCCACCGCCAGCCCGGAGGCGTCCCGCTCCCAGTGCAGCTCCAGGAGGGTGCGGATGGTCGTCGCGCCCTCCCGCTTCTTGCAGTAGGCCGCGAAGTCGTGCTCGCCGAGGAGCTTGCGCGCCGCCTCGTTCATCAGGTCGACGTCCACCGGCCGGTCGTGCCACAGCACGTGCCCCCGCAGCAGGGGGTCGACCCCGCCCTGGTGGTCGCCGACCCGGTAGGCGTAGCGGCGCCAGATCGCGGAGAAGCGCGCGTTGAAGCCGGCCGGGGCCTGCGAGACCTTCCACACCCGTACGTCCCAGGGCAGCCGTCCCGCCAGCCGGCGCAGCAGCTTGCCGCCCTCCGCCGCCCAGACGTCCACCGGCAGGTCGACGTGCGCGACCTGCCCGCGGGCGTGCACACCCGCGTCCGTACGCCCGGCGACGGTCAGCTCGACCGGCTCGGGCAGCCGCAGCACCGTCCGCAGGGCCGACTCCAGCTCCCCCTGCACGGTCCGCCGGTTTCGCTGCTTCGCCCAGCCGGAGAACTCGGCCCCGTCGTACGCCAGGTCCAGCCGCACCCGGACGTACCCGGGCTCCACCTCATCGCTCGCCACACTCACCCGCAGATCCTCTCAAACACGCGGACGGGCCCGCCCCCAGAGATCTGGGTGCGGGCCCGTCCGGTCAGGACGTCAGGCGTCCTTGGACTCCTCGGCCGGAGCCTCGGTGGCCTCGGCCTTGTCCTCGACCTCGGCCGGAGCCTCGGTCTTGGCCTCGGCCTCCTTGACCGCGCGCTTGGTCGCGGCCTCCGCCTCACCCGTGGCCTGCTGGGCCACGGTCAGCGCCTCCACCAGCTCGATGACGGCCATCGGCGCGTTGTCGCCGCGGCGGTTACCGATCTTGGTGATGCGGGTGTAACCACCCGGGCGGTTCTCGTACCGCGGGGCGATCTCGGTGAAGAGCGTGTGGACGATGCCCTTGTCCGTGATCGTCTGCAGTACCAGGCGACGGTTGTGGATGTCGCCCTTCTTCGCCTTGGTGATCAGGCGCTCCGCGACCGGACGCAGACGGCGCGCCTTGGCCTCGGTGGTGGTGATGCGACCGTGCTCGAACAGCGACTTCGCGAGGTTCGCGAGAAGCAGACGCTCGTGCGCGGCGCTGCCGCCCAGACGGGCACCCTTGGCGGGCTTCGGCATGGTGTTTCTCCTCAATCTCTGCACCGGCCGTGTCAGGTACCGGTGTCAGGCCCCCCAGGCGGACGCCTGGGGGCAGTCAGATCAGTACTGCTCGGTCTCCACGAAACCGGCGTCGACGTCGTCGTCCGCACCGAAGGTGTCGGCGGCGGAGGTCGGGTCGAATCCGGGCGGGCTGTCCTTCAGGGCCAGGCCCATGCCGGCCAGCTTCGCCTTGACCTCGTCGATCGACTTCGCACCGAAGTTGCGGATGTCGAGCAGGTCGGCCTCGGAGCGTGCCACGAGCTCACCCACGGAGTGGATGCCCTCACGCTTGAGGCAGTTGTAGGAACGGACGGTGAGCTCGAGCTCCTCGATCGGGAGCGCGAGGTCCGCCGCCAGGGCGGCGTCCGTGGGGGACGGGCCCATGTCGATGCCCTCGGCGTCGACGTTGAGCTCGCGGGCGAGCCCGAACAGCTCGACCAGGGTCTTGCCGGCCGAGGCCATCGCATCGCGCGGACGCATGGCCTGCTTGGTCTCGACGTCGACGATCAGCTTGTCGAAGTCGGTGCGCTGCTCGACACGGGTCGCCTCGACCTTGTAGGTGACCTTGAGCACCGGGCTGTAGATGGAGTCGACCGGGATGCGGCCGATCTCCTGGCCCTGCTGCTTGTTCTGGACGGCCGAGACGTAGCCGCGACCGCGCTCGACGGTCAGCTCCATCTCCAGCTTGCCCTTGCCGTTCAGGCTGGCCAGGACGAGGTCGGGGTTGTGCACCTCGACACCGGCCGGGGGCGCGATGTCGGCGGCGGTGACCACACCCGGGCCCTGCTTGCGCAGGTACATCACGACGGGCTCGTCGTGCTCCGAGGAGACGACGAGCTGCTTGATGTTGAGGATGAGGTCGGTGACGTCCTCCTTGACACCCGGCACGGTGGTGAACTCGTGCAGGACGCCGTCGACCCGGATCGAGGTGACGGCGGCACCCGGGATCGAGGAGAGGAGCGTACGGCGGAGCGAGTTGCCGAGGGTGTAGCCGAAGCCCGGCTCCAGCGGCTCGATCACGAACCGGGAACGGAACTCGTCGACGACCTCTTCGGCCAACGAAGGGCGCTGAGCGATCAGCATGGGGTGATGCCTCCAGTCTTCGGCACCCACTATTTGATGCCGAGGCTTCAAGGGTACGGGCGGCGCGGCGCCAGGAGCACCGCACCGCCCGGGACCGTGAGCGCTGCTACTTCGAGTAGAGCTCGACGATCAACTGCTCCTGCACCTGGGTGTCGATGACCGGGCGCTCGGGCAGGTTGTGCACGAGGATCCGCAGACGCGAGGGGATCGCCTCCAGCCAGGCCGGGACGGTCCTCTCGCCGGCCTCCCCCTGGGCCACCACGAAGGGCGTCAGGTTACGGGAGGACTCGCGGACCTCGACGATGTCGTTCGCGACGACACGGGCCGACGGGATGTCGGTCTTGACGCCGTTCACGAGGAAGTGGCCGTGACGGACCAGCTGCCGCGCATGATCACGCGACTTGGCGAAGCCCGCCCGGTAGACCACGTTGTCCAGCCGGGACTCGAGGATGCGGAGCAGGTTCTCACCGGTCTTGCCGGACCTGCGGTTCGCCTCCACGTAGTACCCGCGGAACTGCTTCTCAAGGACACCGTAGATGCGCGCGCACTTCTGCTTCTCGCGCATCTGCAACAGGTACTCGCTGTCCTTGGTGCGCCCGCGTCCGTGCTCACCCGGGGGGTAAGGACGGATCTCGATCGGGCACTTCGCGCTCTCGCACTTGCTCCCCTTGAGGAAGAGCTTCTGCTTCTCCCGACGGCAACGCTTGCAGTCGGCCCCGGTGTAACGCGCCATTCCTGTTTGTCTCCTACCTGCTCAGCGGATTGCTGATCAGACGCGCCGGCGCTTCGGCGGGCGGCATCCGTTGTGCGGGGTCGGAGTGACGTCCTGGATCGAGCCGACCTCGAGGCCGGTGGCCTGGAGGGAGCGGATCGCGGTCTCACGGCCGGAGCCGGGGCCCTTGACGAACACATCGACCTTGCGCATGCCGTGCTCCTGCGCGCGGCGCGCGGCCGACTCGGCGGCCATCTGCGCGGCGAACGGGGTCGACTTGCGCGAGCCCTTGAAGCCGACGTGGCCGGCAGAGGCCCAGGAGATCACGTTGCCGGACGGGTCCGTGATCGAAACGATGGTGTTGTTGAACGTGCTCTTGATGTGGGCGTGCCCATGAGCGACGTTCTTCTTCTCCTTGCGGCGCACCTTCTTGGCGCCGGCCTGACGGCCCTTCGGAGGCATATGTGGTTACTCCCGGTGGAGGTGGTCGGTCCTACAGCGAAGACCGCTGACGAGCGTCCGCTGAGGACTACTTCTTGCCCGGCTTCTTCTTGCCGGCGATGGCGCGACGCGGGCCCTTGCGGGTGCGGGCGTTGGTGTGGGTCCGCTGGCCGTGGACCGGCAGGCCGCGACGGTGGCGCAGGCCCTGGTAGCAGCCGATCTCGACCTTGCGACGGATGTCCGCCTGGATCTCGCGACGGAGGTCACCCTCGGTCTTGATGTTGGCGTCCACGTACTCGCGGATCTTGACCAGGTCCTCTTCGTCCAGGTCGCGGACCCGGGTGTCCGGGTTCACGCCGGTGGCGGCGAGGGTCTCCTTGGCCAGGGTGCGGCCGATGCCGAAGACGTAGGTGAGGGCGACCTCCACACGCTTCTCGCGCGGGATGTCGACACCTGAAACGCGTGCCATTCAATGGCTCCTGTTGGTGTCCGGGGGTCTTCCACAGCGCCGTTCCTGACCGCCGTACCAGGTACGGATCAGGTCTCCGGCCCCCGCCGGAGGTGCCGTCAGCCGGAGCGTTCCGGCCGGACGGGCGCTGCGTATGTACATGTGTTTCGCGTCGCGCGAAGAACTGCGAGGTGCAGGTCGGCGTGCGTCAGCCCTGGCGCTGCTTGTGGCGCAGGTTGTCGCAGATGACCATGACCCGGCCGTGACGGCGGATCACCTTGCACTTGTCGCAGATCTTCTTGACGCTCGGCTTGACCTTCATGGGATGTCAGGTTCTCCGGGTCTTGAGATCTACTTGTAGCGGTAGACGATCCGTCCGCGCGTGAGGTCGTAAGGGGACAACTCCACAACGACCCGGTCATCGGGAAGGATGCGGATGTAGTGCATGCGCATCTTGCCACTGATGTGCGCGAGGACCTTGTGACCGTTCTGCAGCTCCACCTTGAACATAGCGTTCGGCAGAGACTCGATCACGGTGCCCTCGATTTCGATGGCGCCTTGCTTCTTGGCCATGTCCTGCTTTCGGGATCGGCTACCTTGGTCGGCTTTTGGCATGCCTGAAGGCATACGCGGGCCGACGTGACAGTCTACGTCAGCCGATCTGGAAAGACGAATCCGGGGTGTATGCCCGCGAAAGATGATCGGTAAGCGCGGCGGGCGGGGCGCTCAGGCGAGCGGGTCCGGCGCGGCCGTGATCCCGTACTCCGCCAGCTTGGCCTTGCCGCCGTCGCGGGCGGTCAGGACCAGCGGGCCCTCCTCGGTGAGCGCGACGGAGTGCTCCCAGTGCGAGGACCAGGTGCCGTCGTCGGTCTTGACCGTCCACTCGTCCTCGAGGACGTGGGTGAGCGGGGTGCCGAGGCTGACCATCGGCTCGATGGCCAGGCACATGCCGGGCACCAGGCGGGGGCCCTTGCCGCGCTTGCGGGACACGTAGTTCAGCAGGTGGGGGTCCATGTGCATCTGCGAACCGATGCCGTGGCCGCCGTACTCCTCGATGATCCCGTACTTGCCGCCGCCGGGCTTCGGCTGCCTGCGGATGTACGTCTCGATGGCACGGGAGATGTCGACCAGACGGTCACCCTTGCGGAAGGCGGCGATGCCGGCCCACATGGACTCCTCGGTCACCCGGCTGAGCTCCACCAGTTCCGGAGCGTGGCCGCTGCCCACGAACGCCGTGTACGCGGCGTCGCCGTGCCAGCCGTCGACGATCGCGCCGCAGTCGATCGAGATGACGTCGCCGTCCTTCAGGACGGTCGCGGTGTCCGGGATGCCGTGGACGACGACGTCGTTCACGGAGGTGCAGATGGTGGCGGGGAAACCACCGTACCCCAGGAAGTTCGGCTTGGCCCCGTGGTCGGCGAGGACCTTGCGGGCCACGTCGTCCAGGTCCTTGGTGGTGGCCCCCGGGACGGCCGCCTCACGGGTGGCCTCGTGGATCGCGGCGACGACCAGGCCGGCCGCGCGCATCTTCGCGATCTGCTCGGGGCTCTTGATCTCCACCATCGGTCCTGGCCTTCCTTCGTCCCACCGGATACCTCAACGGTACGGCCGCGGGGTCCTGGGGGACACCGCGGCCGTACCGGTCACGCATGTGCTCAGGCGGCGCTGTCGCCCGAGTCCTTCTTGTCGTGCAGCGCGTCCATCGCCCGCTTGGTCACCTCGGCGACCTTGCCCAGGGCCGAGATGGTGCGCACCAGGCCCTGCTGCTTGTAGTAGTCGATGATCGGCTCGGTCTTGCTGTGGTACTCCTCCAGCCGGACCCGCACCTTCTCCTCGGTGTCGTCCGACCGCTGGTAAAGCTCGCCGCCGCACTCGTCGCAGACGTTCTCATCGGCCGGCGGGTTGTACACCACGTGGAAGACGTGGCTGCCGTTCTTGCGGCACAGCCGGCGACCGGCGATCCGCTTGACGACCTCCTCCTCGGGAACCTCGAGGTCCAGCACCGCGTCCAGCGCTATCCCGGCCTCGGCGAGGATCTTGTCGAGCGCCTGCGCCTGGCCCACGTTCCGCGGGAAGCCGTCGAGCAGGAAGCCGTTCCCGGCGTCCGGCTGCAGCATGCGGTCCTTGGCCATGCCGATGGTGATCTCGTCGGGTACCAGCCGGCCGGCGTCCATGTACTCCTGGGCCTTGCGGCCCAGCTCCGTGCCCTGGCTGATGTTCGCCCGGAAGAGGTCGCCCGTGGAGATGTGCGGGATCGACAGGTTCCTGGCAAGGTACGCAGCCTGCGTACCCTTGCCGGCCCCGGGGGGCCCGACGAGGACGATGCGCATCAGCGGAGGAACCCTTCGTAGTTACGCTGCTGAAGCTGGCTCTCGATCTGCTTCACGGTCTCCAGGCCGACACCCACGATGATCAGGATGCTCGTCCCGCCGAACGGGAAGTTCTGGTTCGCGTTGAACAGCACCAGCGCCACGGTGGGCACCAAGGCGATCAGACCCAGGTACATCGCGCCCGGCCACGTGATGCGGTTGAGCACGTAGCTGAGGTACTCCGCGGTGGGACGACCAGCCCGGATGCCCGGGATGAACCCACCATACTTCTTCATGTTGTCCGCGACTTCTTCGGGGTTGAACGAGATGGCCACGTAGAAGAAGGCAAAGAAGACAATCAGCAGGAAGTACGCGGTGATGTAGATCGGGTGATCACCCTTGACCAGGTTGTCCCTGACCCAGTTTGCCCAGGTAGACGTGGATCCACTGAACTGGACGACCAGTGACGGGATGTACAGGAGCGATGACGCGAAGATGACGGGAATCACACCCGCCTGGTTCACCTTCAGCGGGATGTAGGTGGACGTTCCTCCGTACGAACGACGGCCGATCATGCGCTTCGCGTACTGCACGGGGATGCGGCGCTGCGCCTGCTCGACGAAGACGACGAGGGCGACCATCGCCAGACCCACCAGG
The DNA here is from genome assembly GCF_033792725.1 of Streptomyces sp. PA03-5A. Classification (NCBI taxonomy): domain Bacteria; kingdom Bacillati; phylum Actinomycetota; class Actinomycetes; order Kitasatosporales; family Streptomycetaceae; genus Streptomyces; species Streptomyces sp. PA03-5A. Next base: position 100,125 of record NZ_JARAVL010000022.1, read on the forward strand.
ATGACCGCGCCGAACTCGACCCAGCCGTCCGCGATCTTCCCGGACTTCTTGATCGCCCAGAGGGCGCCGGGGAAGCCGGCCGCGATCGACAGGAACATCAGGATCGACATGCCGTTGCCGATGCCGCGGTCGGTGATGAGCTCGCCCAGCCACATGATGAGGGCGGTACCCGCGGTCATCGTGATGACCATCGTGATCGTGGTGAAGATCGACTGGTCGGGGACGATGTTGAAGCGGTCGGGGCACTGCTGGAAGAGGCTGCCGGAACGGGCGGTGGCCACCAGGCCGGTGCCCTGCAGGATCGCCAGCGCCACGGTGAGGTAGCGCGTGTACTGCGTGATCTTGGTCTGGCCGGCCTGGCCCTCCTTCTTGAGGGCTTCCAGGCGCGGGATGACCACGGTGAGCAGCTGCAGGATGATGCTCGCGGTGATGTACGGCATGATGCCGAGCGCGAAGATCGTGAGCTGCAGAAGCGCGCCGCCGCTGAAGAGGTTCACCAGGCCGAAGAGGCCCTGGTTCCCGCCGACCGCCTTGATGCAGGAGTTGACCACCTGGTAGTCGACCCCAGGGATCGGAATGTGCGCTCCCAGCCGGAACAGCACCATGATGCCCAGCGTGAACAGCAGCTTCTTGCGCAGGTCGGGCGTCCTGAACGCCCGGGCGAACGCGGTGAGCACGGTGCCTCCTGCGCCCCCCGCTTCTTCGGCGGGAGGTGACGGTGTTGAAAGCTACGAATGGTCGAACTGCAAAACGATGGGGGTTGCCTGACCCGCGTCAGCGCACAGGCTCCGCAAGACCAGCCCGGCCCACCTTACCGGCGAGCGTCCGTCCCCGGAATGACCAACCGGGGATGCCCCGCACGAAAGTGCGGAACATCCCCGGCTGGATGTGGCATCACTCTCAGACGAGCTCGGTGACCGAGCCGCCCGCGGCGGTGATCTTCTCCTTGGCGGAGCCGGAGACCGCGTCGACGGTCACCTGCAGCGCCACGGAGACCTCGCCGGTGCCCAGCACCTTGACGAGCTGGTTCTTCCGCACGGCACCCTTGGCGACCAGGTCGGCCACCGTGACCTCGCCACCCTCGGGGTAGAGCGCGGTCAGCTTGTCCAGGTTCACGACCTGGAACTCGGTGCGGAACGGGTTCTTGAAGCCCTTGAGCTTCGGCAGACGCATGTGGAGGGGCATCTGCCCACCCTCGAAGCGTGCCGGAACCTGGTAGCGGGCCTTCGTGCCCTTGGTACCACGACCGGCCGTCTTGCCCTTGGACGCCTCACCACGACCCACACGGGTCTTGGCGGTCTTGGCACCGGGGGCCGGACGGAGGTTGTGGACCTTCAGCGGGTTCGACGTGTTGTCGGTGCCCATGTCAGTCAACCTCCTCGACCGTGACGAGGTGGCGGACGGTCTGGACCATGCCGCGGATCTCCGGGCGGTCCTCCTTGACCACAACGTCGTTCAGCCGCTTCAGGCCGAGCGAACGCAGGGTGTCACGGTGGTTCTGCTTGCTGCCGATGTACGACTTGACCTGCGTGACCTTGAGGCGAGCCATTACGCACCCACCCCAGCACGCGCCCGGAGCAGAGCCGCGGGGGCCACGTCCTCGAGGGGCAGGCCACGACGGGCGGCGATCTCCTCGGGGCGCTGCAGCCCCTGGAGAGCGGCCACCGTGGCGTGCACGATGTTGATCGCGTTGTCGGAGCCGAGCGACTTCGACAGGACGTCGTGGATGCCGGCGCACTCCAGAACGGCGCGCACCGGACCACCGGCGATCACACCCGTACCGGGGGAAGCAGGCTTGAGCAGGACGACGCCCGCGGCCTTCTCGCCCTGGATGGGGTGGGGGATGGTGCCCTGGATACGGGGGACCTTGAAGAAGTGCTTCTTGGCCTCCTCAACACCCTTGGCGATGGCGGCCGGCACCTCCTTGGCCTTGCCGTAACCGACACCCACGGTGCCGTCACCGTCGCCCACCACGACCAGCGCGGTGAAGCTGAAGCGACGACCACCCTTCACAACCTTGGCGACGCGGTTGATCGCGACGACGCGCTCAACGTACGCGGTCTTCTCGGCGGCAGCTGCGCCGCCGTCACGGCCCTTCCGGTCCCGCCGCTCGCCGCCACCGGCACCGCCACCGCGGCGCTGGGGTCCAGCCATTGGATTACCTCTCTCTGTTTCCGCTAGCTACGGAACCGGCTCAGAAACCGAGCCCGGCTTCGCGGGCGGCGTCGGCAAGGGCGGCGATGCGCCCGGCGTACCGGTTGCCACCACGGTCGAACACGACGGTCTCGACACCGGCCGCCTTGGCGCGCTCGGCGACCAGCTGGCCGACCTTCTTGGCCTGCTCGGTCTTGTCACCCTCGACGCCTCGGATGGAGGTGTCCAGGTGCGACGCCGAGGCCACGGTGTGGCCCTTGAGGTCGTCGATGACCTGCGCCGTGATACCGCGGTTGGAGCGGGTCACGACCAGGCGCGGACGCGCCTCGGTGCCCGAGATCCGCTTGCGGACGCGGATGTGGCGGCGCTTCTTGGCGGCGCCCTTGTAAGCATCGCCCTTGGCGATCTTCACACCGTATGCCATGGCTTACTTACCAGCCTTTCCGACCTTGCGGCGGATGACTTCGCCCTCGTACTTGACACCCTTGGCCTTGTACGGGTCGGGCTTCCGCAGCTTGCGGATGTTCGCGGCGACCTCGCCGACCTTCTGCTTGTCGATGCCCTCGACCGAGAACTTGGTGGGGCTCTCGACCTTGAAGGAGATGCCCTCGGGGGCCTCGACGACGATCGGGTGGCTGTAGCCCAGGGCGAACTCCAGGTTGGAGCCCTTCGCCTGGACGCGGTAACCGACACCGCTGATCTCGAGCTTCTTCACGTAGCCCGCGGTCACGCCGGTGATCATGTTCGCCACCAGCGTGCGCGACAGGCCGTGCAGGGCCTTGTTCAGGCGCTCGTCGTTCGGACGCGACACCTGCAGGGTGCCGTCCTCGCCCTTGACGATCTCGATCGGCGCGGCAACGGTGTGGGTCAGGGAACCCTTGGGGCCCTTCACCGAGACCGTCCGGCCATCGATGGTGACGTCCACGCCGGCGGGAACCGGGATGGGCAGCCGTCCAATACGCGACATGGCTATACCTCCGTTTCCCGACTACCAGACGTAGGCGAGGACTTCCCCACCCACGCCCTTCTTGTTTGCCTGCTTGTCGGTGAGGAGCCCGTGGGAGGTGGAGATGATCGCCACGCCCAGGCCGCCGAGCACCTTCGGCAGGTTGGTGGACTTTGCGTAGACCCGCAGACCGGGCTTGCTGATGCGCTTGATGCCGGCGATCGAGCGCTCGCGGTTCGGACCGAACTTCAGCTCGAGAACGAGGTTCTTGCCGACCTCGGCGTCCTCGACCTTCCAGCCGGTGATGTAACCCTCCTGCTGGAGGATCTCCGCGATGTGCGACTTGATCTTGCTGAACGGCATGGTGACCTCGTCGTGGTACGCGGAGTTCGCGTTCCGCAGACGCGTCAGCATGTCTGCGATCGGGTCAGTCATGGTCATGTGATGGCCTTAGGCCTCTCTCGCCGGGGTTTCCTATATGCGCCATCCCTCTCCCCCATCAGACTGGGGACGGGTGCGGCGCGGGGACCTACGGCGTAGTAAGACGGTCATGGGCGGCGGGCGCCCAACCCTTCTACCTTACGGTATGCAGGGCTGGGCTCCCGCCACTCATCTGCTTACCGAGAGCCCCTGGTGGTTACCAGGAGCTCTTGGTCACGCCCGGCAGCTCACCGCGGTGCGCCATCTCACGAAGGCACACGCGGCACAGGCCGAACTTGCGGTACACGGAGTGCGGACGGCCACAACGCTGGCAGCGCGTGTAGGAACGCACGCCGAACTTGGGCTTGCGGGCGGCCTTCGCGATAAGAGCCTTCTTCGCCACGGCTCACGCCTCCTTGAACGGGAAGCCGAGGTGACGGAGGAGCGCGCGGCCCTCAGCGTCGTTGGTCGCCGTGGTCACCACGGTGATGTCCATACCCCGGGTGCGGTCGATCTTGTCCTGGTCGATCTCGTGGAACATGACCTGCTCCGTGAGACCGAAGGTGTAGTTGCCTCGGCCGTCGAACTGCTTCGGCGACAGACCGCGGAAGTCGCGGATGCGCGGGAGCGCGAGCGACAGCAGACGGTCCAGGAACTCCCACATGCGGTCACCGCGGAGGGTGACGTGGGCGCCGATGGGCTGACCCTCGCGCAGCTTGAACTGCGCGATGGACTTCCGGGCCTTGGTGACGGCCGGCTTCTGGCCGGTGATCGTGGTGAGGTCGCGGATCGCGCCCTCGATCAGCTTGGAGTCGCGGGCGGCGTCGCCCACACCCATGTTGACCACGATCTTGGTGAGACCGGGGATCTGCATGACGTTCTCGTACTGGAACTCGTCACGCATCTTGCCCGCGATCTCCTCGCGGTAGCGCGCCTTCAGACGAGGCGAAGTGGTGGCAGTCATCAGATGTCCTCACCCGTCCGCTTGGCAACGCGGATCTTGTTGCCCTCGTCGTCGAAGCGGTAGCCGACGCGGGTCACGACCTTCTTGCCGTCCTTCTCCACGACCAGCTGGACGTTGGAGACGTGGACGGGAGCCTCCGTCGTGATGATGCCGCCGGTCTTCGAACCACGCGCGGTCTGGCCGGCCTTGGTGTGCTTCTTGACCCGGTTGACACCCTCGACCAGGACACGGTCCTCAGCCGGGTAGGCCGCGATGACCTTGCCCTGCTTGCCCTTGTCCTTACCGGTGATGACCTGGACCAGGTCGCCCTTCTTGATCTTCATCGGTTACAGCACCTCCGGCGCGAGCGAGATGATCTTCATGAACTTCTTCTCGCGCAGCTCCCGGCCCACGGGGCCGAAGATACGGGTGCCGCGGGGGTCACCGTCGTTCTTGAGGATGACGGCCGCGTTCTCGTCGAAGCGGATGTACGAACCGTCGGGACGGCGGCGCTCCTTGACGGTGCGCACGACGACCGCCTTGACGACGTCGCCCTTCTTCACGTTGCCACCGGGGATCGCGTCCTTGACGGTGGCGACGATGACGTCACCGATTCCTGCGTAGCGGCGACCGGAGCCACCGAGGACACGGATGCAAAGGATCTCCTTCGCGCCCGTGTTGTCGGCGACACGCAGTCGCGACTCCTGCTGGATCACGTCTATCTCCTGATCGTCTGCCGGTTCCCTCCGGGGCTGGCCCGGAGAGCCTGGCGGAACCGTCCTGCGGGGAACCCCCCGCAGGAATTACGTGCCGGCCGG
>NZ_JARAVL010000022.1:105505-167896 GCF_033792725.1 Streptomyces sp. PA03-5A
TATCTCCTGATCGTCTGCCGGTTCCCTCCGGGGCTGGCCCGGAGAGCCTGGCGGAACCGTCCTGCGGGGAACCCCCCGCAGGAATTACGTGCCGGCCGGGGCCGGGCCGCGCGAACGGGTCGCGCGGCCCGGCCGGCCGAGCAGTCTTACTTGGCCTTCTCGAGGATCTCGACGACGCGCCAGCGCTTGCTCGCGGACAGCGGCCGGGTCTCCATCAGGAGGACACGGTCGCCGACGCCCGCGGCGTTCTGCTCGTCGTGCGCCTTGAGCTTGTTGGTACGGCGGATGACCTTGCCGTACAGGGCGTGCTTCACACGGTCCTCGACGGCGACCACGACGGTCTTGTCCATCTTGTCGCTGACCACGAGACCCTCACGGGTCTTGCGGTCACCGCGCTGCTCGCTGCTCTCAGTCACATTCTTCTCGCTCATCAGGCGTTCTCCACCGTCTCGATGCCGAGCTCACGCTCACGCATGAGGGTGTAGATCCGGGCGATGTCCTTGCGGACAACCTTCAGCCGGGAGTTGTTCTCGAGCTGTCCGGTGGCCGCCTGGAAGCGGAGGTTGAACAGCTCCTCCTTGGCCTCACGCAGCTTGCCGACGAGCTCCTCGTCGCCCAGCTGACGCAGCTCGGTCGCCTTGGTACCGGCCGCCATCACAGCTCACCTGCCTCGCGCCGGACGATCCGGCACTTCATCGGAAGCTTGTGGGCGGCTCGGGTGAGCGCCTCACGCGCAACCTTCTCGTTCGGGAAGGACAGCTCGAACATCACCCGACCGGGCTTGACGTTCGCGATCCACCACTCCGGGGAACCCTTACCGGAACCCATGCGGGTTTCGGCCGGCTTCTTCGTGAGCGGACGGTCCGGGTAGATGTTGATCCAGACCTTGCCACCACGGCGGATGTGACGGGTGATGGCGATACGAGCGGACTCGATCTGCCGGTTCGTCACGTACGCGGGGGTGACGGCCTGGATGCCGTACTCACCGAACGCCAGCTCGGTGCCACCCTTGGCCATGCCATCACGCTTCGGGTGGTGCTGCTTACGGTGCTTGACCCGACGGGGGATCAGCATGGGGGTCAGGCCTCCGTTCCGGTGGTCTCCGCAGCCGGAGCCTCAGCGGTGGTCGCCTCGGCCTTGGGGGCCTGGGCGTCACCCTGGGGACGACGGCCACGGCCGCCGCGCTCGCCACCGCGGCGCTGCGGACGGTCGTTGCCACCGCCACGGGCCGGGCGGTTGCCGGCGCGGGCGGCAGCGTTCTCTGCGCGGACCTCGGCGATGTTCTTGACGTCGCCCTTGTAGATCCACACCTTCACACCGATGCGGCCGAAGGTCGTACGGGCCTCGAAGAAGCCGTAGTCGACGTTGGCGCGCAGCGTGTGCAGCGGAACGCGGCCCTCGCGGTAGAACTCCGAGCGGGACATCTCGGCGCCGCCGAGACGGCCACCGCACTGGATCTTGATGCCCTTGGCGCCGGCCTTCATCGTGCTCTGCATGCTCTTGCGCATGGCACGACGGAAGGAGACGCGGGAGGACAGCTGCTCGGCAACGGCCTGGGCCACCAGCTGAGCGTCCGTCTCCGGGTTCTTGACCTCGAGGATGTTCAGCTGGACCTGCTTGCCGGTCAGCTTCTCCAGGTCGCCGCGGATGCGGTCGGCCTCCGCGCCGCGACGGCCGATGACGATGCCCGGCCGGGCGGTGTGGATGTCGACGCGGACGCGGTCACGGGTGCGCTCGATCTCCACCTTGGAGATGCCGGCCCGCTCCATGCCCTGCGTCATCATCCGGCGGATGGCGACGTCTTCCTTGACGTAGTCCTTGTACAGCTTGTCGGCGTACCACCGGGACTTGAAGTCCGTGGTGATGCCGAGCCGGAACCCGTGCGGGTTAACCTTCTGGCCCATTACCGGGTTCCTTCCTTGCTGCTGACGACCACGGTGATGTGGCTGGTCCGCTTGCGGATCCGGTAGGCACGACCCTGGGCACGCGGACGGAACCGCTTCAGGGTCGGGCCCTCGTCGACGTACGCCTCGCTGATGTACAGCGACTCGGCGTCGGTGTGGTCGTAGTTGTGCGCGGCGTTGGCAATGGCGCTGTCGAGCACCTTGCCCACCGGCACGCTCGCGGCCTGCGGGGCGAAACGCAGGACCGCCTGAGCCTCCGTGGCGCTCATGCCACGGATGAGGTCCACCACGCGGCGGGCCTTCATGGGCGTGACGCGGATGTACCGCGCCTGGGCCCTGGCTTCCATGGTTGTCCCTTCGGTGTCTGTCATGGTCTTCGCTCTCCGCAGATCAGCGACGACGCGACTTGCGGTCGTCCTTCTCGTGGCCGCGGAAGGTGCGGGTCGGCGCGAACTCGCCGAGCTTGTGGCCGACCATCGACTCGGTGACAAACACCGGGACGTGCTTACGGCCGTCGTGCACCGCGATCGTGTGGCCCAGCATCGCCGGGATGATCATCGAGCGGCGGGACCAGGTCTTGATGACGTTGTGGGTACCGGCCTCGTTCTGAACGTCCACCTTCTTGATCAGGTGGTCGTCGACGAAGGGCCCCTTCTTGAGACTGCGCGGCATCTAAACCCGCTCCTAGCGCTTCTTGTTCGTCTTGCGGCGGCGGACGATGTACTTGCTGCTGGCCTTCTTCGGCGAGCGAGTACGACCCTCCTTCTGACCCCACGGGCTGACCGGGTGGCGACCACCGGAGGTCTTGCCCTCACCACCACCGTGCGGGTGGTCGACGGGGTTCATGGCCACACCGCGGACGGTCGGGCGGACGCCCTTCCAGCGCATACGGCCGGCCTTGCCCCAGTTGATGTTCGACTGCTCGGCGTTGCCGACCTCGCCGATGGTGGCGCGGCAGCGGGCGTCGACCAGGCGGACCTCACCGGACGGCATGCGGAGGGTGGCCATGGAGCCCTCCCTCGCCAGCAACTGGACGGAGGCACCGGCGCTGCGCGCCAGCTTCGCGCCGCCGCCGGGCCGCAGCTCGATGGCGTGGATGGTCGTACCCACCGGGATGTGACGCAGCGGGAGGTTGTTGCCGGGCTTGATGTCGGCGCCGGCGCCGTTCTCGATGCGGTCACCCTGGTTCAGCTTGGCCGGGGCCAGGATGTAGCGCTTCTCGCCGTCCGCGTAGTGCAGCAGCGCGATGCGAGCGGTGCGGTTGGGGTCGTACTCGATGTGCGCGACCTTGGCCGGCACGCCGTCCTTGTCGTGACGACGGAAGTCGATCACGCGGTAGGCGCGCTTGTGTCCACCACCCTGGTGGCGAACGGTCACACGACCGGTGTTGTTACGGCCGCCCTTGCTGTGCAGGGGGCGGACCAGCGACTTCTCCGGCGTGGACCGCGTGATCTCGACGAAGTCGGCGACGCTGGAGCCACGACGGCCCGGGGTCGTCGGCTTGTACTTGCGGATACCCATTTCTCAGTCCTCGGAAGATTCCGGACTTCTGAACGTTCCGGTCCCCGTTAGGAGACCGGGCCGCCGAAGATGTCGATGCGGTCGCCCTCAGCGAGGGTCACGATGGCGCGCTTGGTGTCCTTGCGCTTGCCGAAACCGGTCTTGGTGCGCTTGCGCTTGCCCTGACGGTTGATCGTGTTGACCCCGGTGACCTTGACCTGGAAGACCGCCTCGACGGCCTGCTTGATCTGGGTCTTGTTGGCACGCGGGTCGACGACGAACGTGTACTTGTTCTCGTCCAGCAGCGCGTAGCTCTTCTCGGAGACCACCGGCTTGACCAGGATGTCACGGTGGTCCGTAAAGGTCCGGCTGGTGATCGCGGTCTGCTCGGCCATCAGGCGTCGCTCCCTTCGGTCTCGGCGGCGCCGTTACCGATGAAGCGGTCGAAGGCGGCCTTGGTGAAGACCACGTCGTCGGAGACGAGCACGTCGTACGTGTTCAGCTGGCCGGCCTCCAGGATGTGCACCTGGGGCAGGTTGCGGGCGGACAGCCACGCGGCCTCTTCGGCGCGGTCGGCGACGAGCAGCACGTTCTTGCGGTCGCTGATCTTGCCCAGCAGCGTCTTGGCGGCCTTCGTCGACGGGGACTCGCCCTCGATGACGCCGGTCACGACGTGGATGCGGTTGTGACGCGCCCGGTCGGTGAGGGCACCGCGCAGGGCGGCGGCCTTCATCTTCTTCGGGGTCCGCTGCGAGTAGTCACGCGGCACGGGACCGTGCACGACGCCACCACCGGCGAACTGCGGAGCGCGGGTCGAACCCTGACGGGCGCGGCCGGTGCCCTTCTGGCGGTACGGCTTCTTGCCGCCACCGCGGACCTCGCCACGCGTCTTGACCTTGTGCGTGCCCTGACGGGCGGCGGCCAGCTGCGCCACGACGACCTGGTGGATCAGCGGGATGCTGACCTTCGCGTCGAAGATCTCGCCCGGGAGCTCAACGGTCCCGGCCTTGTCGCCCGCGGGCGACAGAATGTCAATGGTGCTCATATCCTCAGGCCCCCTTGGCCGCGGTGCGGACCAGGACGAGGCCGCCGTTCGGGCCGGGAACCGCGCCCTTGATGAGCAGCAGGCCCTTCTCCGCGTCAACGGCGTGGACGGTCAGGTTCTGGGTGGTGACCCGCTCGTTGCCCATGCGGCCCGCCATGCGCAGACCCTTGAACACACGGCCCGGGGTGGCGCAGCCACCGATGGAGCCGGGAGAGCGGTGCTTGCGCTGGGTGCCGTGTCCGGCGCCGAGGCCCTTGAAGTTGTGACGCTTCATGACACCGGCGAAGCCCTTGCCCTTGCTCTTGCCGGTGACGTCCACCTTCACGCCCGCCTCGAAGACCTCCGCGGTGATCTCCTGGCCGAGGGTGTACTCGGCGGCGTCGGAGGTGCGGAGCTCCACCAGGTGGCGGCGGGGGGTCACGTCGGCCTTGGCGAAGTGGCCCTTGAGGGGCTTGTTCACCTTGCGCGGGTCGATCTCGCCGAAGGCGATCTGGACCGACTCGTAACCGTCGACGTCGTTCGTACGGACCTGGGTCACGACGTTCGGGCCGGCCTTGACCACGGTCACCGGGACGACACGGTTGTTCTCGTCCCAGACCTGGGTCATGCCGAGCTTCTCGCCCAGGATGCCCTTGATCTGCTTAGCCATCTGTTCCGCGCCTCTCAGAGCTTGATCTCGATGTCAACGCCGGCCGGAAGGTCCAGGCGCATCAGCGAGTCAACGGTCTTGGGCGTCGGGTCGAGGATGTCGATCAGGCGCTTGTGCGTGCGCATCTCGAAGTGCTCGCGCGAGTCCTTGTACTTGTGCGGCGACTTGATGACGCAGTACACGTTCTTCTCAGTGGGCAGCGGCACCGGGCCCGCGACCTGCGCACCAGTACGCGTCACCGTCTCGACGATCTTCTTCGCCGAGGAGTCGATGACCTCGTGGTCGTAGGCCTTGAGCCGGATGCGGATCTTCTGTCCCGCCATGGCTACTTCGTAGTCCTGTCTGCTAGTCAGCGCTCTGGAACTCGGTGGTTCGACCGTCTTCTCCGACCCACGCGGTCGGGCGTGTCGCTTCCCTTCCCTTAAATCACCGCATGGCGGAGACCCTCAGGGAGGGGATACGTGGGAGAAGACACCCACCGAGCACCTGGTGAGCACCCCGCTGACGCTTCCCGGAAGATTCCCGTACGTCCGCCACCCCGCCTGGGGCGGAGAGTGACGACGAGTACTGTGGGACTCGCTTCCGGTCCTCCCGACGGGAGGCGCGCAGCATCGGCACTCGACCGAGCAACCCGGCTAGTCTGCCATACCGGACGCCTCGGACGCCAATCGGGGCGCAGTACCTTACCCCCCGCCGCCGCTCCCCCAAACCCGGGTCACAGTCCGGATGTGTACACCAGCAGGCGCGGGGTGCCGGCCGGGGCGTCGACGGGCACGCCGGACGTGGCGTTGGCCAGCAGCCAGGAGGCGAGGAAGGACGTGGAGACGTCCCCGTACGTGTCCTTGTAGAGCGCCGCCACCCCCGTGACGTGCGGGGCGGCCATCGAGGTGCCGCTCATGCGGACCAGGCCGCCGCCCATGGCCGCGGAGGTGATCCCCGTCCCCGGGGCACTGATGTCCACGCAGCCGCCCCAGTTGCTGAAGGACGCCTTGCGGTCCGACTCGTCGATCGCGGCGACGGTGAACGCGCCGGGCGCCGCGGCCGGGGAGGCCTGGCAGGCGTCCTCGTCGGAGTTGCCGGCGGCGACGGCCGGGAAGACCCCCGCGGCCGCCAGGCCCTCCACCGCACGGTCGGCCGTCTCGCTGCGGGCGCCGCCGGTCGACAGGTTGGCGACCGCGGGCTTCACCGCGTGGGCGGCCACCCAGTTCATCCCGGCGACCACGGTGGCCACCGAGCCACGGCCGTCGCAGCCCAGCACCCGCACCGAGACCAGCTTCGTCGCCCGGGCGACCCCGGTGGTGGCACCGCCGACCGTCCCGGCGACGTGCGTGCCGTGGCCGTTGCAGTCGGTGCCGTCCCGGCCGTCCCCCACCGCGTCGAATCCGGGCACCGCCCGTCCCCCGAACTCGGCGTGCCCGAAGTCGATGCCGGTGTCGATGACGTACGAGGTGACCTTGGCTCCCGTCGCCCGCACGCTGAAGGCGCCGCCGTCGTGGGCCCGGTTGCCGATCCGGGCCAGGCCCCAGGACGTCTCGGCGGCGGCCGCGGCCACCTGCGTCGCCGGCTTCGGTGCCGCGACCTCGGCGTCCTGCTCCACGGCCTCCACCCCGGGCACCGCGCGCAGCCGGGAGACCTGGCCGTCGGTCAGCCGGGCGGCGAAGCCCACCAGCGCGCTGGTGAACGTGAACATCGGCTGCGCCTCGACGCTGCGCAGCACCGAGCCCGGGTCCGTACCCGGCCGCAGCATCACCAGGTACTGCCCGGTGATGCCCCCCTGCGCCGCCATCCGCAGCGGGGCCCCGGGCGGCTCCGGCGTCGCGGCGGCCCCGCCGAGGGCGGGCAGGACGGCCGTCAGGACCGCGGCGACGACCACTGCCCGGCGCTGGGACAGGCGCATGGCGGGCTCCTCGGGGGACTCGTACGGGTGTGCACCGAACGTCACAAGTCGTAACACCGAGTGGTCACCCGCTGCTCGCGCAGCGTGCCAATCGGGCGAGCGGGTGAGGGGACGCCCCGATGACGTACACGCGTCGCCCGAGTGGCGCACGTCGCGGCGGTGCCCCGCAACCTCCCGGGCGGAACGGCCCTCTAGCGTGGCGTGAAGATCGTCCCCACCCGTCGGCGCTTCCTCGCCGCGTTCGCCACCGGCTCCGCGGCCCTCGCCCTGGGCGGCTGCTCCCGGTCCGCGGGCCCGGCCACCGGTCCGGCGCCCGCCCCCCTGGCGTTCCGCGCCCCGGCGGGCGGGGCGCGGCTGTTCCAGGTGCTGGCGCACCCCGACGACGAGCTGTACTTCATGAACCCCGACACCGTGCAGGCCGTCGAGGCGGGCGTCCCCGTGGTGTCGGTCTACGTCACCGCGGGCGAGGCGCACGGGGTCAACCGCCCACCGGGACGGCCGCGTCCGGCCCCCGACAAGGCCGCCTACTCCGCCGCCCGTCACCAGGGCCTGCGGCAGGCGTACGCGGCGATGCTGGGCGCCGACATCTTCACGCCCTGGCGGCGCGGCACCACGCGGCTGGCCCACGGCATGACCGCCGAGGTCGACACGCTGCGCGTGGGCGACCGGGAAGCGGTGCTGGTCTTCCTCAACCTCGCCATGCACGGCACGACCGACAGGGTCGGGCTGCCGCAGCTGTGGCAGCTGCCCGGCATGACCCTGCCGACCTTCACCTCGGCGGGCTCACCGAACGCCGCCAGGGACACCTACACCCACGAGGTCCTGGTGGACGTGCTCGCCGGACTGCTGCGGCACCACCGGCCGACCCTCGTCCACACCCTCGACCCCGACCCGGACATGGAGGCCAACGCGGCCACCCGGCGACGGGACGTCGAGCAACTCGGCTACAGCGACCACTGGGACCACACCGCGACCGCGCTGTTCGCCTGGAAGGCGATCGCCCGCTACGCCGAGGACGTCGCCCGCAGCGAAGGCATCGCGCCCGCCTTCCTGACGACGGCCTACCGCGGCTACTACAACCACCACTGGCCCTACAACCTCCCGCCCGCGCTGCTGCGCCGGAAGGCCGGCTACCTCGCCCCGTACGGAGGCGCCCCGGACTGGCCGTGCGGCGACCCCTCCGGCTGCGGCGACTACCAGGTCGGCATGGGCAGACCGCTCGCCAACCGCAAGGGCTGGGTGCGCAGCACCCACTACCGCCACCCCGGCGCCCGCCTCGTACCGGGGACCGACGCGCAGGGGCGGCTGGTCGCCCACGGCGTGCTCGGCACACGCGCGGTGCGCTGGCGGGAGACCGCCCCCGGCAGCGGGCGCTGGGGCACGCCGCGGGACCTGGGCGGCGGACCGCTCGCCCCCGCGCTGAGCGTCGTCACCGACCCGGCCGGCGGCGGACCCCTGCTGTTCGCGCTGCGGTTCGCCGCCCTGGAGAGCGACCGGGCGGCCAACACCCGTGACGTCGTGGTGCTGGCGGAGGGCCGTGACTGGGTGGGACTGGGCTCGCCCGAGGACGACCCGGACCGGGGGCGCAGGATCGGCGTCCCCGTCGCGGTGGCCGCGCCGGACCGACGGGTGCACCTGTTCGTGCGCAACGCGGCCAAGGGCCTGAGCACGCGCGTACGGGAGCCCGACGGCACGTGGACCGGCTGGCAGGACCTGGGCGGCGGCGAGGTGCAGGACGGGCTGAGCGCGGTCGTGGACCGCGACGGGAGGGTGCACGTGTTCGCCGCCGGGCGGACCGCCGTGCACCACTGGTCCCAGGACGCGCCGGGCCGGCCGCTCCTCTGCCGCGTGCTGACCGCGCTGCCGGGGCCCGCCGACCCCCCGGCGGCCGCGGCGGAGCCCGACGGCTCGCTGTCCCTGGTCTACCGCCTGCCCGCGAGCGACGGACTCCTCGTCCACCGGCTCGGCGTGGTCAGGGCGGCGCTCGGGCCCGGCCGGCCGCGGCTCTTCGACGGTTACGGTCCCCTCGCCCAGGCCCACGGGCTGCTCGCCGGACGCGCCGCCGACGGTGCCGTCCACGTCGCCGGCCTCGCGCACCCGGCCGGCGCGCTGCGCCGGGGCGCCCCCGGGTACGGCTTCCCGGCCCTGCACACCCGCCCCGGGGCCCGGCCGGCCGTCGTGGGCTTCGGGACCGACGCCACGCCCTGGATCTGGCGGCCGGAGCTGCGCACCCCGGTCTAGCCCGCCGGCCCCCGGCGGCTTCCGGGCCCGGGCCCCGGAGCCCCCGAACGCCGAAGGCCCCGGCCCACCGCGTGAACGGTGGGCCGGGGCCCTCGTACAGCTCGCCTACGGCAAGCGGCAGATCGCCGGGATCCTTACTTCAGGATCTTGGTGACCTGGCCGGCGCCGACGGTCCGGCCACCCTCGCGGATGGCGAACTTCAGGCCCTCCTCCATGGCGATCGGCTGGATCAGCGCGACCGTCATGGCGGTGTTGTCGCCCGGCATGACCATCTCGGTGCCCTCGGGGAGGGTCACGACGCCGGTCACGTCCGTGGTACGGAAGTAGAACTGCGGGCGGTAGTTGTTGAAGAACGGGGTGTGACGGCCACCCTCGTCCTTCGACAGGATGTAGGCCTGGGCCTCGAAGTCGGTGTGCGGCGTGACCGTACCCGGCTTGATGATGACCTGGCCGCGCTCGACGTCCTCGCGCTTGATGCCGCGGAGCAGCAGACCGACGTTCTCACCGGCCTGGCCCTCGTCGAGCAGCTTGCGGAACATCTCGATGCCGGTGACCGTGGTGGTGGTCTTCTCGGTCTTGATGCCGATGATGTCGACGGTCTCGTTGACCTTGAGGATGCCGCGCTCGATACGACCGGTGACGACGGTGCCACGACCGGTGATCGTGAAGACGTCCTCGATCGGCATCAGGAACGGCTTGTCGACGTCGCGCTCGGGGGTGGGGACGGACTCGTCCACGGCCTTCATCAGGCCGAGGAGCTTCTCGCCCCACTCCTTGTCGCCCTCCAGCGCCTTCAGCGCGGAGACGCGGACGACCGGCAGGTCGTCGCCCGGGAACTCGTACTCGGAGAGCAGCTCACGGACCTCGAGCTCGACGAGCTCCAGGATCTCCTCGTCGTCCACCATGTCGGCCTTGTTCAGGGCGACGACGATGTAGGGAACGCCGACCTGGCGGGCCAGGAGCACGTGCTCCTTGGTCTGCGGCATCGGACCGTCGGTGGCGGCGACCACGAGGATGGCGCCGTCCATCTGCGCGGCACCGGTGATCATGTTCTTGATGTAGTCCGCGTGACCCGGGCAGTCGACGTGCGCGTAGTGACGCGCGTCCGTCTGGTACTCGACGTGCGCGATGGAGATGGTGATACCGCGCTGCCGCTCCTCCGGCGCCTTGTCGATCTGGTCGAACGGCGTGAAGGGGTTCAGGTCCGGGTACGCGTCGTGCAGCACCTTGGTGATCGCAGCGGTAAGAGTGGTCTTACCGTGGTCGATGTGACCGATGGTGCCGATGTTGACGTGCGGCTTAGTCCGCTCGAACTTCGCCTTCGCCACTGGGGTCCTCCTGTGGAGTTGCTGTACGCCTTACTTCATCGGCGCCAGGGTGATCTTTGCTGGGTTACGGGCGGCCGGGGCATCCGACGCTCCCCTTGCGGTTCGCGGCGGAATGCCCCCAAGCCTCCCGGTCAAGCCTAGTGCGGGAACAACTGCTGGGTTACTCGCCCTTGGCCTTCGCGATGATCTCCTCGGCGACGTTCTTGGGAACCTCGGCGTAGGAGTCGAACTGCATCGAGTAGCTCGCGCGACCCGACGTCTTGCTGCGGAGGTCGCCGACGTAGCCGAACATCTCCGACAGCGGTACCAGGCCCTTGACGACCCGGGCACCACTGCGCTCCTCCATGGCCTGGATCTGGCCACGGCGGGAGTTGAGGTCGCCGATGACGTCGCCCATGGACTCCTCGGGCGTGGTGACCTCGACGGCCATCATCGGCTCGAGGAGGACGGGGCTCGCCTTGCGGGCGCCCTCCTTGAAGGCCTGCGAACCGGCGATCTTGAACGCCAGCTCGGAGGAGTCGACCTCGTGGTAGCCACCGTCGAGAAGGGTGACGCGGACGCCGACCATCTCGTAGCCGGCCAGGATGCCGAACTTCATGGCCTCCTGGGCACCGGAGTCCACCGACGGGATGTACTCGCGGGGGATGCGGCCACCGGTGACCTTGTTGACGAACTCGTAGGAGGCGTCTCCGCCCTCCAGCGGCTCCAGCGAGATCTGCACCTTGGCGAACTGGCCGGTACCGCCGGTCTGCTTCTTGTGCGTGTAGTCGATCCGCTCGACCGCCTTGCGGATGGTCTCGCGGTAGGCGACCTGGGGCTTGCCCACGTTCGCCTCGACCTTGAACTCGCGCTTCATGCGGTCGACCAGCACCTCGAGGTGCAGTTCGCCCATGCCGCCGATGATCGTCTGGCCGGTCTCCTCGTCCGAGTGGACCTGGAAGGAGGGGTCCTCCTCCGAGAGGCGCTGGATGGCGACACCCAGCTTCTCCTGGTCGCCCTTGGACTTGGGCTCGATCGCGACCTGGATGACCGGAGCCGGGAAGTCCATGGACTCCAGGATCACCGGGTTCTTGTCGTCGGACAGCGTCTCACCGGTGGTGGTCTGCTTCAGGCCCATGACGGCGACGATGTCGCCGGCGCCCACCGAGTCGATCTCCTCACGCTTGTTCGCGTGCATGCGGTAGATCTTGCCGATGCGCTCCTTCTTGCCCTTGACGGAGTTCAGCACGGAGCTGCCGGACTCCAGGCGGCCCGAGTACACCCGGACGAAGGTGAGCTTGCCGAGGTGCGGGTCGCTCATGATCTTGAACGCGAGGCCGGAGAAGGGCTCGTCGTCCGAGGGCTTGCGCTTGATGATCTGCTCGGCGTCGCCGACGGCGTGGCCCTCGATGGCCTCGACGTCCAGCGGCGACGGCAGGTACCGCACGACCGCGTCGAGCAGGGGCTGGACGCCCTTGTTCTTGAACGCGGTTCCGCAGAACACCGGGGTGACGGTGACGGAGCCCGCGCCGCCCTTGGAGGCGAGGGTGATGCGGCGGATGGCCGCCATCAGCTGCTCCTGGCTGGGCTCGGTGCCCTCCAGGTACAGCTCCATCATCTCTTCGTCGTTCTCGGCGACGGCCTCGAGCAGCTTGCCGCGCCACTCGTCGGCGGCCTCGGTGTGGGTGTCGGGGATGTCGACGACGTCGTACATCTCGCCCTTGGTGGCCTCGGCGGACCACACGAGGGCCTTCATCTGGACGAGGTCGACCACGCCCTTGAAGTCGGCCTCGGCACCGATCGGCAGCTGCATGACCAGCGGAACCGCACCGAGGCGGTCCACGATCATGTCGACGCAGCGGTGGAACTCGGCGCCGGTGCGGTCGAGCTTGTTGACGAAGCAGATGCGCGGCACACCGTAGCGGTCCGCCTGACGCCAGACGGTCTCGGACTGCGGCTCGACACCGGCGACACCGTCGAACACCGTCACGGCACCGTCGAGCACGCGCAGCGAGCGCTCCACCTCGACGGTGAAGTCGACGTGACCCGGGGTGTCGATGATGTTGATGGTGTGGTCGACGTTCTCCAGCGGCCAGTGGCAGGTCGTCGCGGCCGACGTGATCGTGATGCCGCGCTCCTGCTCCTGCTCCATCCAGTCCATGGTGGCAGCGCCGTCGTGGACTTCGCCGATCTTGTACGAGACACCGGTGTAGAACAGGATCCGCTCGGTGGTCGTCGTCTTGCCCGCGTCGATGTGGGCCATGATCCCGATGTTGCGGACCCTGGCCAGGTCAAGTGAAGTGGTAGCCATAAGGCTTCAGTCTTCTCTCGGTTCTCTCGATGGGGGCGCGGACTACCAGCGGTAGTGCGCGAAGGCCTTGTTGGACTCGGCCATCTTGTGGGTGTCCTCGCGACGCTTCACCGCGGCGCCCAGACCGTTGCTGGCGTCCATCAGCTCGTTCATCAGACGCTCGGTCATGGTCTTCTCGCGGCGGGCGCGGGAGTAACCCACCAGCCAGCGCAGCGCCAGGGTGTTGGCGCGGCCGGGGCGGACCTCGATCGGCACCTGGTAGGTCGCGCCACCGACACGGCGGGACTTGACCTCGAGGGAGGGCTTGACGTTCTCCAGGGCGCGCTTGAGCGTGATGACCGGGTCCTGCCCGGTCTTCTCGCGCAGGCCCTCGAGGGCGCCGTACACGATGCGCTCGGCGGTGGAGCGCTTGCCGTGCAGCAGGATCTTGTTGACGAGCGACGTCACCAGAGGAGAACCGTAGACCGGGTCGATGATGACCGGGCGCTTCGGGGCGGGGCCCTTACGAGGCATTCTTACTTCTCCTTCTTGGCGCCGTAGCGGCTGCGGGCCTGCTTGCGGTTCTTGACACCCTGGGTGTCGAGCGAGCCGCGGATGATCTTGTAGCGAACACCCGGCAGGTCCTTCACACGGCCACCACGCACGAGCACGATGGAGTGCTCCTGCAGGTTGTGACCCTCACCCGGGATGTAAGCGGTGACCTCGATGCCGCTGGTCAGTCGCACACGCGCGACCTTGCGCAGGGCAGAGTTCGGCTTCTTCGGGGTGGTCGTGTAGACGCGCGTGCAGACGCCGCGGCGCTGAGGGGAACCCTTCAGTGCGGGCGTCTTGTTCTTCTCGACCTTGTCCTGCCGGCCCTTTCGGACCAGCTGCTGGATCGTAGGCACCGTTTCTCCGGTTTCTGTGTGCCGACTCGATACTTCTAACCTGGGGTTTCAGCGGCTCACGCCGACCCACGCGGTCGGGTGTGTCGCGCACCTCATACGATTTCCGCCGAAGCGAAACTGCATATTTGTCGGTGTATCGGCCTCGGTGTCCCGCACGGACAAGTGCACGCACGAGAACCCGGGCACACCCCAGGCACAAGGTCAGAGCGTACCCAGCGCCCAGCCTTCGGTCAAAACATATGGTCTCGGCCGATGCCGCACCCTCCCGCCGGGCCCCGCGGGGAGCTCGCGAGAACGCACTCAGCCGTGACTGACCGCCACTACCACCATAACGACGATCGCCGTGATCGCGACCGTGAACGCGGTCAGAAGGTACCCCATCACCAGTCCGCACACCGCGAGCGCGTCGCCCCGCTCGCCCGTGCGCCGGATCTCCCGGCGCGCCATGTGCCCCAGCACCACGGCCGGTATCCCGGGGATCACCAGTCCGAACATGCCCACCGCACCGCAGACCAGCGAGGCGACCGCCTTGGCGTTGACCGGCGGCGGAGGCGCGGGGAGCCGGCGTGGGCGCGGGATGTCCGCGGTGAGCCCGTACAGCTCCTGGTACGTCACCGCCTGGTAGGCCAGCCCGACCCGGTCCTCGAACTCCGGCTGGGTCAACCGCCCTTCGGTGAACGCAGCCTTGAGCACGTCCACCGTACGCTCGCGATCATCGTTCGCAGCCCGCATCGCTCCATTATGCCCGGAAAACCACGTTCCCAGGACGCCCCGTCACACGGTCGGCCGGTCCGTGCCGCCCCTCCCCCGCCCGTACCGCCCTGGAAGGCCCCCACAGGCCCGTCCAGGGCGGCACAAAGCCGCTGGGCGGCCACCCCGAGGGATGGCCGCCCAGCGGCTTCGAGCGGACGACTCAGCCGTTGTACGGGCCGTAGTCGTAGTCCTCCAGCGGGACGGCCTGGCCGGAGCCGGTGCCGAACGGGCTGTAGTCGATGTCGTCGTAGCCGACGGCCGAGTACATCGCGGCCTTGGCCTCCTCGGTCGGCTCGACCCGGATGTTGCGGTAGCGGGACAGACCCGTACCGGCCGGGATGAGCTTACCGATGATGACGTTCTCCTTGAGGCCCAGCAGCGAGTCGGACTTGGCGTGGATCGCCGCGTCGGTGAGGACCCGGGTCGTCTCCTGGAAGGAGGCGGCCGACAGCCAGGACTCGGTGGCCAGCGAGGCCTTGGTGATACCCATCAGCTGCGGACGGCCGGAGGCCGGGTGGCCACCCTCCGCCACGACCCGACGGTTCTCGGTCTCGAAGCGGCCGCGCTCGACCAGCTCGCCCGGCAGCAGCTCCGCGTCGCCGGACTCGATGATCGTCACCCGGCGGAGCATCTGCCGGATGATGATCTCGATGTGCTTGTCGTGGATCGACACACCCTGCGAGTTGTAGACCTTCTGGACCTCCCCGACCAGGTGGACCTGGACGGCCCGCTGACCCAGGATGCGCAGCACGTCGTGCGGGTTGGTGGCACCCACGGTCAGCTTCTCGCCGACCTCGACGTGGTCGCCCTCGCCCACCAGCAGCCGGGCACGCTTGGAGATCGGGTAGGCGATCTCCTCGGCACCGTCGTCCGGGGTGATGACGATCTTCTTGGTCTTCTCGGTCTCCTCGATCCGGATGCGGCCCGCCGCCTCCGAGATCGGGGCGACACCCTTGGGGGTACGCGCCTCGAAGAGCTCGACGACACGCGGCAGACCCTGCGTGATGTCGTCACCGGCCACACCACCGGTGTGGAAGGTACGCATCGTCAGCTGGGTGCCGGGCTCACCGATGGACTGGGCGGCGATGATGCCGACCGCCTCACCGATGTCCACCAGCTTGCCGGTCGCGAGCGAACGGCCGTAGCACATCGCGCAGGTGCCCACCGCGGACTCGCAGGTCAGGACCGAGCGGGTCTTGACCTCCTCGACGCCGTTGTGGATGAGCTGCTCGATGAGCACGTCGCCCAGGTCGGTGCCGGCGGTGGCCAGCACCTTGCCGTCCACCACGACGTCCTCGGCGAGGCAGCGCGCGTACACGCTGGTCTCGACGTCGTCCGTCTTGCGCAGCGAACCGTCCTCGGAGCGCTCGGCGATCGCCAGCTTGAGGCCGCGCTCGGTGCCGCAGTCCTCCTCGCGGATGATGACGTCCTGGGAGACGTCGACCAGACGACGCGTCAGGTAACCGGAGTCGGCGGTACGCAGAGCGGTGTCCGCGAGACCCTTACGGGCACCGTGGGTGGAGATGAAGTACTCCAGCACGGTGAGACCCTCGCGGAACGACGCCTTGATCGGCCGCGGGATGGTCTCGTTCTTCGCGTTGGACACCAGGCCACGCATACCCGCGATCTGACGCATCTGCATCATGTTTCCGCGGGCACCCGAGTCGACCATCATGAAGATCGGGTTGGTCTTCGGGAAGTTCGCGTTCATCGCCTCGGCGACCTCGTTGGTCGCCTTGGTCCAGATCGCGATGAGCTCCTGCGTGCGCTCGTCCTTGGTGATCAGACCGCGCTCGTACTGCTTCTGGACCTTCTCGTCCTGAGCCTCGTAGCCCGCGATGATGGCCTTCTTGGCCTCGGGCACGACGACGTCGGAGATGGCCACGGTGACACCGGAACGGGTCGCCCAGTGGAAACCGGACGCCTTCAGGTTGTCGAGCGTCGCCGCCACGATGACCTTCGGGTAGCGCTCGGCGAGATCGTTGACGATCTCGGAGAGCTGCTTCTTGCCCACCGGGTAGTCCACGAACGGGTAGTCCTCGGGCAGCAGCTCGTTGAAGAGCGCACGGCCCAGGGTCGTGTTCAGCCGGAAGGAGTCGCCCAGCTGCCAGGGCTCCTCGCCCTCGACGTCCGCCGGCGGGGTCCAGCCACGCGGCGGGACGGTGCCGATCGGGAACCGGATGTCGATCCGCGACTGGAGCGAGAGCTCGCGCGCGTCGAAGGCCATGATCGCCTCGGCGGTCGAGCCGAACGCCCGGCCCTCACCCCGGAGCTCGCGCTCCTCCGCGTCCGTGGTGAGGAAGAACAGACCCAGGACCATGTCCTGCGTCGGCATCGTCACCGGACGGCCGTCGGCGGGCTTGAGGATGTTGTTCGAGGACAGCATCAGGATGCGGGCCTCGGCCTGCGCCTCCGCGGACAGCGGCAGGTGCACGGCCATCTGGTCGCCGTCGAAGTCCGCGTTGAACGCGGTGCAGACGAGCGGGTGGATCTGGATGGCCTTGCCCTCGACCAGCTGCGGCTCGAAGGCCTGGATGCCGAGGCGGTGCAGGGTCGGCGCACGGTTCAGCAGCACCGGGTGCTCGGCGATGACCTCTTCGAGCACGTCGTACACGACCGTGCGGCCGCGCTCGACCATGCGCTTGGCCGACTTGATGTTCTGCGCGTGGTTCAGGTCCACCAGGCGCTTCATCACGAACGGCTTGAAGAGCTCCAGCGCCATGGCCTTGGGCAGACCGCACTGGTGCAGCTTGAGCTGCGGGCCGACGACGATGACCGAACGGGCCGAGTAGTCGACGCGCTTGCCGAGCAGGTTCTGGCGGAACCGGCCCTGCTTGCCCTTGAGCATGTCGGACAGCGACTTCAGCGGACGGTTGCCGGGGCCCGTGACCGGGCGACCACGACGGCCGTTGTCGAAGAGCGCGTCGACGGCCTCCTGGAGCATGCGCTTCTCATTGTTCACGATGATCTCGGGGGCACCGAGGTCGAGGAGGCGCTTGAGGCGGTTGTTGCGGTTGATGACGCGGCGGTACAGGTCGTTCAGGTCGGAGGTCGCGAAGCGGCCACCGTCCAGCTGCACCATCGGACGCAGGTCCGGCGGGATCACCGGGACGCAGTCCAGCACCATGCCCTGGGGCTTGTTGGTGGTCTGCAGGAACGCGGAGACGACCTTGAGGCGCTTGAGCGCACGGGTCTTCTTCTGGCCCTTGCCGGTACGGATGATCTCGCGGAGCTTGGCGGCCTCCTCGTCCAGGTCGAAGGACTCCAGGCGCTTTTGCAGCGCCGCGGCACCCATCGAACCCTGGAAGTAGGTGCCGAAGCGCTCCCGCAGCTCGCGGTAGAGCAGCTCGTCACCCTCCAGGTCCTGGACCTTGAGGTTCTTGAAGCGGGACCACACCTCGTCGAGCCGGTCCAGCTCGCGCTGGGCGCGGTCGCGCAGCTGCTTCATCTCCCGCTCGGCGCCCTCGCGCACCTTGCGGCGCACGTCGGACTTGGCGCCCTCGGCCTCCAGCTCGCCGAGGTCGGCCTCGAGCTTCTTCTGCCGGGACTCGATGTCGGAGTCACGGCGCTGCTCGATCTGCTGACGCTCGACGGAGACCTGGGCCTCCAGCGAGGGCAGGTCGCGGGTACGACGCTCGTCGTCCACCCACGTGATCATGTAGGCGGCGAAGTAGATGACCTTCTCGAGGTCCTTCGGGGCGAGGTCGAGCAGGTAGCCCAGCCGCGACGGAACGCCCTTGAAGTACCAGATGTGGGTCACGGGGGCGGCCAGCTCGATGTGGCCCATCCGCTCACGACGCACCTTGGCGCGAGTGACCTCGACGCCGCAGCGCTCACAGATGATGCCCTTGAAGCGGACACGCTTGTACTTGCCGCAGTAGCACTCCCAGTCCCGGGTGGGGCCGAAGATCTTCTCGCAGAAGAGTCCGTCCTTCTCGGGCTTCAGGGTGCGGTAGTTGATGGTCTCAGGCTTCTTGACCTCGCCATGGGACCACTGTCGGATGTCGTCCGCGGTCGCAAGGCCGATCCGCAGCTCGTCGAAGAAGTTGACGTCGAGCACTTTGTCGTCAATCCCTCTTTCGGGGTCGAAAGTCAAACATGTCTGAACGGTCCGGGGGAGGCGGGGAGCTGCTCACGGCAGCTCCCCGGCCGGCCCGTCAGACCTCTTCGACGCTGCTCGGCTCGCGCCGGGACAGGTCGATACCGAGCTCCTCCGCCGCGCGGAAGACGTCCTCGTCCGTGTCGCGCATCTCGATGGACATGCCGTCCGAGGACAGCACCTCCACGTTGAGGCAGAGCGACTGCATTTCCTTGATGAGCACCTTGAAGGACTCGGGAATGCCCGGCTCGGGGATGTTCTCGCCCTTGACGATCGCCTCGTAGACCTTCACGCGGCCCAGGACGTCGTCGGACTTGATGGTGAGGAGTTCCTGCAGCGCGTAGGCCGCGCCGTACGCCTCAAGGGCCCACACCTCCATCTCACCGAAGCGCTGACCACCGAACTGCGCCTTACCACCCAGCGGCTGCTGGGTGATCATCGAGTACGGACCGGTGGAACGGGCGTGCAGCTTGTCGTCCACCAGGTGGTGCAGCTTGAGGATGTACATGTAGCCGACCGAGATCGGGTCCGGGAACGGCTCGCCGGAGCGGCCGTCGAAGAGCCGGGCCTTGCCGGAGGGCAGCACCAGGCGCTGGCCGTCGCGGTTCGGGATCGTGGCCTCGAAGAGACCGGCGATCTCGTCCTCGCGGGCACCGTCGAACACCGGGGTGGCGACGTTGGTGCCGGCCTCCACCTGGTCGGCGCCGATCGCCGTGAGGCGCTGCGCCCACTCGTCGCCGATGCCGGAGACGTCCCAGCCCTGGGCGGCGAGCCAGCCGAGGTGGATCTCCAGGACCTGTCCCGGGTTCATCCGGGACGGGACACCCAGAGGGTTGAGGATGATGTCGACCGCGGTGCCGTCCTCCAGGAACGGCATGTCCTCGATCGGCAGGATCTTGGAGATGACGCCCTTGTTGCCGTGGCGGCCGGCGAGCTTGTCACCGTCGGTGATCTTGCGCTTCTGTGCCACGTAGACGCGGACCAGCTGGTTCACGCCGGGCGGCAGCTCGTCGCCCTCCTCGCGGTCGAAGACGCGCACGCCGATGACCTTGCCGGTCTCGCCGTGCGGCACCTTCAGCGAGGTGTCACGGACCTCACGGGCCTTCTCGCCGAAGATCGCGCGCAGCAGGCGCTCCTCCGGGGTCAGCTCGGTCTCGCCCTTCGGGGTGACCTTGCCGACCAGGATGTCGCCGGCGACGACCTCGGCACCGATGCGGATGATGCCGCGCTCGTCGAGGTCGGCCAGGACCTCCTCGGAGACGTTCGGGATGTCCCGGGTGATCTCCTCGGGGCCGAGCTTGGTGTCACGGGCGTCGACCTCGTGCTCCTCGATGTGGATCGAGGAGAGGACGTCGTCCTGCACCAGACGCTGGCTGAGGATGATCGCGTCCTCGTAGTTGTGGCCCTCCCACGGCATGAACGCCACCAGGAGGTTCTTGCCCAGCGCCATCTCACCGCGCTCGGTGGACGGGCCGTCGGCAAGCACCTGGCCGGCGATCACGCGGGCGCCCTCGTCCACGACGACCTTCTGGTTGAAGGACGTGCCCTGGTTCGAGCGGGAGAACTTGGCGACCCGGTAGGTGTTGTAGGTGCCGTCGTCGTTGGCGACGGTGACGTAGTCCGCGGAGACCTCCTGGACCACACCGTCCTTGTCGGCCTTGATGACGTCACCGGCGTCGACCGCGCAGCGGTACTCCATGCCGGTGCCGACCAGCGGGGCCTGCGCCTTGAGCAGCGGCACGGCCTGGCGCATCATGTTCGATCCCATGAGCGCGCGGTTGGCGTCGTCGTGCTCGAGGAACGGGATCATGGCGGTCGCGACCGACACCATCTGGCGCGGCGAGACGTCCATGTAGTCGACGTCCTCACCGGGGACGTAGTCGATCTCGCCACCACGGCGGCGCACCAGGACGCGCGACTCCGCGAAGCGGTTGTCGTCGGTCAGCGGGGCGTTCGCCTGGGCGATGACGAAGCGGTCCTCCTCGTCGGCCGTGAGGAAGTTGACCTCGTCGGTGACGACACCGTTCTCGTCGACCTTGCGGTACGGGGTCTCCACGAAACCGAACGCGTTGACCCGGCCGTAGGAGGCCAGCGAGCCGATCAGACCGATGTTCGGGCCTTCGGGGGTCTCGATCGGGCACATGCGTCCGTAGTGGGACGGGTGCACGTCACGGACCTCGAAGCCGGCCCGCTCACGGGACAGACCACCGGGGCCCAGCGCGGACAGACGGCGCTTGTGGGTCAGGCCCGACAGCGGGTTCGTCTGGTCCATGAACTGGGACAGCTGGCTGGTGCCGAAGAACTCCTTGATGGAGGCGACGACCGGCCGGATGTTGATCAGGGTCTGCGGCGTGATCGCCTCGACGTCCTGGGTGGTCATCCGCTCGCGAACGACACGCTCCATACGGGCCAGACCCGTACGGACCTGGTTCTGGATGAGCTCGCCGACGTTGCGCAGACGACGGTTGCCGAAGTGGTCGATGTCGTCGACCTCGACGACCACGGAGGAACCGTTGTCGCCGGTGGTCTCGGTCTCGCCCGCGTGCAGCTTGACCAGGTACTTGATCGCCGAGATGACGTCCTCGACGGTCAGCACGCCGGCGTCGAGCGGCGCGTCGGCACCCAGCTTCTTGTTGATCTTGTAGCGGCCGACCTTGGCCAGGTCGTAGCGCTTGGGGTTGAAGTAGAGGTTCTCCAGCAGCGTCTGCGCGGCCTCACGGGTCGGCGGCTCGCCCGGACGCAGCTTGCGGTAGATGTCCAGCAGCGCGTCGTCCTGGCCCTGGGTGTGGTCCTTCTCCAGGGTGGCGCGCATGGACTCGTACTCGCCGAACTCCTCGAGGATCTGCTCGGTGGTCCAGCCGAGCGCCTTCAGGAGGACGGTCACGGACTGCTTGCGCTTGCGGTCGATGCGGACACCGACCATGTCGCGCTTGTCGATCTCCATCTCCAGCCAGGCACCACGGGAGGGGATGACCTTGGCGGAGTAGATGTCCTTGTCGGACGTCTTGTCGATCTGGCTGTCGAAGTAGACACCCGGCGAGCGCACCAGCTGGGACACCACGACACGCTCGGTGCCGTTGATGACGAAGGTGCCCTTGTTGGTCATGAGCGGGAAGTCGCCCATGAAGACCGTCTGGGACTTGATCTCGCCGGTCTCGTTGTTGGTGAACTCGGCCGTGACGAAGAGCGGGGCCGCGTACGTGAAGTCGCGCTCCTTGCACTCGTCGATCGAGTTCTTCGGAGGCTCGAAACGGTGGTCGCGGAAGGTCAGCGACATCGACCCGGAGAAGTCCTCGATCGGCGAGATCTCCTCGAAGATCTCCTCCAGACCGGACTTGGTGGGGACGTCCTGGCCACTGTCCAGGGCCGCCTCGACGCGAGCCTTCCAGGCGGCGTTGCCGAGGAGCCAGTCAAAGCTCTCGGTCTGCAGCGCGAGGAGGTTCGGGACCTCGAGGGGCTCCTTGATCTTCGCGAAAGAGATGCGCAGCGGGGCGGTGCTTGCGCCGTTGTTCGAATTGGCAGTCGAGGCGTTGCGCGAGGCGGCCAAGAGGGGGTCCTTCCGAGGGCTCGGACTCACTACGCGCGTACCGGCTTCCGCCCCCGGGCGCAGACAAGGAGGCCCTGGTCAGGACGGTTCCTCATGTGTGCTCAGGCTTGGGCTTGCCCCTGGTGACGGGCCAGGCGGCAGCTAACAGGCAGCGCAAAGGGTCAGTGTAGCCACTTGGCACACTGATGTCCAGTGCAGAGTTTCGGAGACCGGTACTGCACCAATCTCGTCCTCCGGAGGGGTCGGTAGGAGCCCCTTGTTGTGAGCCGTCATGCCCTCTTTCACGCTTGCCACGCTAGGCATTCCCGCATCGCCTTCGTTCCATGCCTCGGTCCATGGCCGATGTGACGACGCGTCCTGAGAATCGCGCGCTGCGTGCGGTTCGTCAAGGCCTCCGCCCCGCGGAGATCGTCACAGCTCGAGGAAGCCGACGGTCCCGGAACAGTGATGATCACCCTACCCGGGTCGGTCGCCGGACCGGGTGACGCACCACGCAAACGACCGAGGGCGGCCACCCGAAAGGGTGGCCGCCCCGCGGCTGATCAGCCCCTCGGAAGGGGCAGGGATCACTTGACCTCGACGGACGCGCCCGCGGCCTTGAGGGACTCGGCGGCCTTCTCGGCGGCCTCCTTGTTGACCTTCTCGAGGACCGGCTTCGGGGTGCCGTCGACGAGGTCCTTGGCCTCCTTCAGACCCAGGGAGGTCAGCTCGCGCACGACCTTGATGACCTGGATCTTCTTCTCGCCGGCGCCGGTGAGGATGACGTCGAACTCGTCCTTCTCCTCGACGGCCTCGGCGACCGGGGCACCCGGGCCCGCAACGCCGACGGCGACGGGGGCGGCGGCGGTGACGTCGAACTTGTCCTCGAAGGCCTTCACGAACTCGGAGAGCTCGATGAGGGTCATCTCCTCGAACTGCGCGAGCAGGTCGTCCTGGCTGAGCTTCGCCATGATGGCGGTCCTTCCACTAATTCGGCAGGTGCCGGATGTACATGTCGGCGGGCGTACGGGCCCGCTAGAGCACGGGAGTGACTACTCCGCGTCCTCGGCGGGAGCCGGCGTACCGGCACCGCCCTGCTCGACCTTCTCGCGCAGCGCTTCCACGGTGCGGACGAGCTTCGAAGGCAGGGCCTGGAAGACAGCAGCGGCCTGGCCCTGCTTTGCCTTCATGGCACCCGCCAGCTTGGCGAGCAGCACCTCGCGGGACTCGAGGTCCGCGAGCTTCTTGATCTCATCGGCGGACAGCGGCTTGCCGTCAAGCACACCGCCCTTGATGATGAGGTTCGGGTTCTCCTTGGCGAAGTCACGGAGACCCTTCGCCGACTCCACCGGGTCACCGGTGACGAAGGCGACCGCCGTCGGACCCGCGAACAGGTCGTCCAGAGCGGTGATCCCGGCCTCGTTGGCCGCGATCTTGGTCAGCGTGTTCTTCACCACGGCGTACTGGGCGTTCTCACCGAGCGAACGGCGCAGCGTCTTGAGCTGCGCCACGGTGAGACCGCGGTACTCGGTCAGCACGGCGGCGTTGGAGCTGCGGAACTTGTCCGTCAGCTCGGCAACCGAACCGGCCTTGTCGGGCCTCGCCATAGAGCCTCGGCCTCCTTCCGGGTGATTCGGACCGCACGGGAAGGGGCCGGGCAAAACAAACGCCCCGGCGCAGGCGCACGGGGCGTGACTCGACCGGAATCGCGAGGAGCGTTCCCGGGAGTGCATCCACTGTCACCTGCGCGGGCCGTCCGCATCAGCGGATCCTTCGGCTGCCGCACCCTCACGGGCGCGCCAGCAACCAGCGGTCTTTGGCTTCCGTTGAAGAGTACGCGAACGGATCCGCACCAGGCAAATCCGGTGTCGGGGCAGGTCAGCCCGTGAGGCCGGAGCCCCCGGTCAGGCGCCTGAGGCCTTCATGTCCCCGAGCATCCCGAAGAGGTCGACGGTGTCCTTCGCCGGCGGCGCCTGGACGCTCACCGCGGTGCCGTAGTCGGAGTAGGAGGCGTTCATGCGGAGCGTGCCCTCGGGCGTCCTCACGCCCACGACCATCTTCACCGGGTAGTGGTCCTGGTTGACCCAGATCTCGGTGTCGTAGCCCTTGATGCCCGCCTTCTCGGCGTTGGCGACCAGGGCCTTGCGCTCCTTCTCGGACAGGACGCCGGTGGCCTTGTTGGCCTCCACCATCTCCGCGAAGGTCAGCGTGCCCTTGTAGTGGTCCGCCTGGACGCCGCCTACCTTCTCCGCGCCGACGTGCTTCAGGCTGGGCGACTGGAGCAGCAGGGCGAGCTGCTCGGCCGGGTCCTGGTTCATGTTGTCCAGGCCGCCGGTCATCTGCTTCTGCAGCTCTTCGCTGCCGCTCACCTCGGCCGCTGCCTTCAGGTCCAGCTTCATCCAGCGCTTGCCGTCCATCTCGGCGGCCTGCTTCGCCCCCATGTCCATGTACATGGCCTGGTCCAGCATGATCATGCGGATCCGGGAGGGGGCGTCCGGGTCGGCGGCGGTGAAGGCCGAGCCCTCCATGGTGACGTCCATGACCGCCGGGTCCCACCCCTGCACTCCGGCGATCCGCATCGTGCCGCCGCCCTGCGCGCCGGCCGGCAGGGTGAGCGTCATGCGCACCTTGGCGGACTTCGCCTCCGAGGTCTTCTCGAAGGCGGCCTGGATGGCCTTGGCGATCTCGCCCTGCCCCTGGACCGCCCCGTGCGGCGCTTCGGCCTTCTTGCGCTTCTTGCCGCCCCCGTCGCCGTCGTCGCAGCCCGCGAGCCCGACCACGACGGCCACGGCCGCCAGACCGACTCCCAGACGCTTCGCTGCCGACAAGCTCATGAAATCCCCACCCCATGCCGTCCGTCGTCCCCGGGTCCCCGTGGAACCGCTTGCCACGGTAACGCACGGCGCCGACACGGTCGTACGAAAAAACCGGCCCCGCACCTCCGGAGAGGCGCGGGGCCGGTTCACAACTGCACGGGCCCAGGGGCCCGACCCGGTCAGACGGAGGCCGGGTCCTCCTCGACGAGGAGGTTACGGGTGCGGTTCGGGTCGACCGGGATGCCGGGGCCCACCGAGGTGCTGATGGCGGCCTTCTTGATGTAGCGACCCTTGGCGGCGGACGGCTTCAGACGGAGGATCTCGTCCAGGGCCGCGCCGTAGTTCTCGACCAGCTGCTGCTCACCGAACGAGGTCTTGCCGATGATGAAGTGCAGGTTCGAGTGCTTGTCGACGCGGAACTCGATCTTGCCGCCCTTGATCTCGGTGACGGCCTTGGCCACGTCGGGGGTGACGGTGCCGGTCTTCGGGTTCGGCATCAGACCACGGGGACCGAGGACGCGGCCGAGGCGGCCGACCTTGCCCATGAGGTCCGGGGTGGCGACGACGGCGTCGAAGTCCAGGCGGCCCTTGGCGACCTCGTCGATGAGCTCGTCGGCGCCGACGATGTCGGCGCCCGCGGCACGCGCGGCCTCGGCACGGTCACCGGTCGCGAAGACCAGGACCCGGGCGGTCTTACCGGTGCCGTGCGGAAGGTTCACGGTGCCACGGACCATCTGGTCGGCCTTGCGCGGGTCGACGCCCAGACGGAAGGCCACCTCGACGGTGCCGTCGTACTTGCTGGTGGAGGTGTCCTTGGCGAGACGGACGGCCTCGAGGGGCGCGTACAGACGCTCCCGGTCGATCTTGGCGTCCGCAGCGCGGAGAGACTTGCTGCGCTTGCTCACTACTGCTCCTGTGTGTCCTGAGGAGTCGTGGTGCGGGCCGAGCAGGCCCTGCCACGGAACTGCTGGTGGTGTGGTCAGCCCTCGACCGTGATGCCCATGGAACGCGCGGTGCCGGCGATGATCTTCTCGGCGGCGTCCAGGTCGTTCGCGTTGAGGTCGGGCAGCTTGGTCGTGGCGATCTCGCGGACCTGGTCACGCGTAAGCTTCGCGACCTTGGTCTTGTGCGGCTCGCCGGAGCCCTTCTCCACACCCGCGGCCTTGAGGATCATGCGGGAAGCCGGCGGGGTCTTGGTGATGAAGGTGAAGGAACGGTCCTCGTAGACCGTGATCTCCACCGGGATCACCCAGCCACGCTGCGACTCGGTGGCCGCGTTGTAGGCCTTGCAGAACTCCATGATGTTGACGCCGTGCTGACCCAGCGCCGGGCCCACCGGCGGGGCCGGGTTGGCCGCGCCGGCGTTGATCTGGAGCTTGATAAGCCCCGTGACCTTCTTCTTCTTGGGAGGCATGTGCTCTCTCCGGGTCCTAGTGAGAGTTTTCCTGCCTGCGAGCAGGCATACCGCACCACGATAGCGGGTATCGTGCCGAGCCCTGAAACCGAGCAGGTCAGAGACGACCCGGCGGCACCCCCGAGGACCCCCGGAAACCGCCCGTAGCGGCCGTCTGCGCGCCTCTCACCCACCGCCGCGGGACCGCCCCCCGTACGCGAAAGAGCCCCCGCCCGGCGGGTGACCGCGGGCAGGGGCTCTTCCGGTGTTCCGGGCTGCTAGTTCTTCTGGATCTGGTCGAAGCTGAGCTCGACCGGGGTCTCGCGACCGAAGATCTCGACGAGGCCCTTGACCTTCTTCGAGTCCGGGTTGATCTCGTTGATCGTGGCCTGCAGCGTCGCGAACGGGCCGTCGGTGACCGTGACCGAGTCGCCAACCTCGAAGTCCAGCACCTGGACCTCGACCTTGCGCTTCGGGGCGGCACCGCCCTCGCCGCCCTCGGCGGCAGCGGCCTGCTCCTCGGTCTCCGGGGCGAGCATCTTGGTGACCTCGTCCAGCGTCAGCGGGTACGGGTCGTAGGCGTTGCCGACGAAGCCGGTGACGCCGGGGGTGTTGCGGACGACGCCCCAGGACTCGTTTGTCAGGTCCATGCGCACCAGCACGTAGCCGGGCAGCTTGTTCTGGCGGACGGTGCGGCGGTCGCCGTTCTTGATCTGGACGACCTCTTCCTGGGGCACCTCGGCCTGGTAGATGTAGTCCTCGACGTTCAGCGAGACGGCGCGCTGCTCCAGGTTGGACTTCACGCGGTTCTCGTAGCCGGCGTAGGTGTGGATGACGTACCACTCGCCGGGGAGGGCGCGCAGCTCCTCGCGGAACGAGGCGACCGGGTCCACCGGGGCCTGCTCCTCCGCGGCTTCCTCTTCCGTGGCCTCGTCCTCGTCCTCGTCCTCGTCGACGACCTGGACGGCAGCCTGCTCGGCGGGCTCGCCGGCGGCCTCGTCTGCAGCCTCCGCCTGGTCGATGTCGCCGTCGGCGGCCTCGACGATGTCAAGCGCGGTGTCGTCGCCCTCGACGGTCTCGTCGGCGTCGTACAGGTTCGGGTCAGACACGGTCGCTGCTTCTTCCTTCACGATGTGGAACAGGCGGTCGGGCGCCGCGGGCGCCCTCCGCGGGAGGAATCACCCGAAGACGTACGAGACGCCCTTGTTGAATCCCCAGTCAATCACGGTAACGAGCGCGATGATGACCACAACGAAGACAATCACCACGCTGGTGTAGGTGATGAGCTCGCTGCGCGTGGGCCAGACGACCTTGCGGAGCTCCGCGACGATCTGGCGGTAGAAGAGCGCGAGGCGCGCGAGGGGCCCCTTCTTGCCGCGCTTGCCGCCGCGGCGGGGCTTCTTGGAGCCGGCGTCCGTGGATTCACCGTCGGGACGACCGCTTTCAGGCGTCGCGGTGGAGCCCAGGGCTTCCGTCACTCGTCCTCACCTGAATCCGGGTCGTTTGCCGAAACAATCCTCAAAGCGTCTGCCTGCGTGTAGCAGGGCCGGAGGGACTCGAACCCCCAACCGCTGGTTTTGGAGACCAGTGCTCTACCAATTGAGCTACGACCCTTTGAGTGCCCCCCAACGTACCGCATCCGAGCGGCTGCACGATGTGTGCAGCCAAGATCAGCTCGCGGGGGCCATCGACGGATGAGTGTACGTGTTCGCGGGCCGGGCGTCGAATGCGTCGCGCGTCCGGGCGCGGTTCGGCGCGGTTGCGCGCGGTTCCGACCGGAACGTGAACTCGTGTGCTCCGGTACCCCCGGGTCTGCGACGATGCAGGCATGACCGCTGCAACTGAACGACGCGTGTCGGCCCGCATCGGGTCGATCTCCGAGTCCGCGACGCTCGCCGTGGACGCGAAGGCCAAGGCCCTCAAGGCCGCCGGGCGACCGGTCATCGGCTTCGGAGCCGGCGAGCCCGACTTCCCGACGCCCGACTACATCGTCGAGGCGGCCGTGGAGGCGTGCCGCAATCCGAAGTACCACCGCTACACCCCGGCCGGCGGCCTGCCGGAGCTGAAGGCCGCGATCGCCGCCAAGACGCTGCGCGACTCGGGCTACGAGGTCGACCCCTCCCAGATCCTGGTCACCAACGGCGGCAAGCAGGCCATCTACGAGGCCTTCGCCGCGATCCTCGACCCGGGTGACGAGGTCATCGTCCCGGCGCCGTACTGGACGACCTACCCCGAGTCGATCCGGCTGGCCGGCGGTGTCCCGGTCGAGGTGGTCGCCGACGAGACGACCGGCTACCGGGTCTCCGTCGAGCAGCTGGAGGCCGCCCGCACGGAGAAGACCAAGGTCGTGCTCTTCGTGTCGCCCTCCAACCCGACCGGCGCCGTGTACAGCGAGGCCGAGACCGAGGCGATCGGCCGCTGGGCCGTCGAGCACGGCCTGTGGGTGCTGACCGACGAGATCTACGAGCACCTGGTCTACGGGGGCGCCTCCGCGGTCTCGCTGCCCGCGCTCTTCCCCGAGCTGCGCGACAAGTGCGTCGTCGTCAACGGCGTGGCCAAGACCTACGCCATGACCGGCTGGCGCGTGGGGTGGATCATCGGCCCCAAGGACGTCGTCAAGGCCGCCACCAACCTGCAGTCGCACGCCACCTCGAACGTGAGCAACGTCGCGCAGGTCGCCGCCCTGGCCGCCGTCTCCGGTGACCTGGTGGCCGTGGCCGAGATGCGGAAGGCCTTCGACCGCCGCCGCCAGACCATCGTGCGGATGCTCAACGAGATCCCCGGTGTCGTCTGCCCCGAGCCCGAGGGCGCGTTCTACGCGTACCCGTCGGTCAAGGCGCTGCTCGGCAAGGAGATCCGCGGCAAGCGGCCGCAGAGCTCGGTGGAGCTGTCCGAGCTGATCCTGGAGGAGGCCGAGGTCGCCGTGGTCCCGGGCGAGGCCTTCGGCACCCCCGGCTACCTGCGCCTGTCGTACGCGCTCGGTGACGAGGACCTCGTCGAGGGAGTCTCCCGGCTGCAGAAGCTGCTGGGCGAGGCCAAGGCCTGAGCCGACCGCCCCGCGGGCCCCCGGACCGGCCGGTCCGGGGGCCCGCGTGTGTGTGCGGGCAAGCGCTCGTTCGGGGAAAGCGGCCGAAAGAGGTACCGGCACCCCCCGCCGGTGCGGCAGGATCTGTGGATGGCACGCGATGTATCCCTCCTCCCCAAGGCGCACCTCCACCTGCACTTCACCGGCTCGATGCGGCCCGCGACCCTGCTGGAGCTCGCCGACAAGTACGGGGTGCACCTCCCCGAGGCACTGACCTCGGGCGAGCCGCCCAGTCTGCGCGCGACCGACGAGCGCGGGTGGTTCCGCTTCCAGCGCCTGTACGACATCGCGCGTTCCGTGCTCCGCTCCCCCGACGACATCCGCCGTCTGGTGCGCGAGGCCGCCGAGGAGGACGCCCGCGACGGATCGGGGTGGCTGGAGATACAGGTCGACCCCACCTCGTACGCGCCCCGCCTGGGCGGGCTGATCCCGGCCCTGGAGATCATCCTGGACGCCGTGGAGACCGCCTCCCGGGACACGGGCGTGGGCATGGCCGTCCTCGTCGCCGCCAACCGCACCAAGCACCCGCTGGACGCCCGTACGCTGGCCCGGCTCGCGGTGCGCTACACGGACCGCGGGGTGGTCGGCTTCGGGCTCTCCAACGACGAGCGCCGGGGTCTGGCCAGGGACTTCGACCGCGCCTTCGCCATCGCCCGGGAGGGCGGCCTGCTGGCGGCCCCGCACGGCGGCGAGCTGGCGGGCGCGGGCAGCGTGCGCGACTGCCTGGACGACCTGCACGCCAGCCGCATCGGTCACGGCGTACGGGCGGCGGAGGACCCGCGGCTGATGGCGAAGCTCGCCGAGCGCGGCGTGACCTGCGAGGTCTGCCCCGCGTCCAACGTCGCCCTGGGCGTCTACGAGCAGCCCGAGCAGGTGCCGCTGCGCACCCTCTTCGACGCCGGGGTGCCGATGGCGCTGGGCGCCGACGACCCGCTGCTGTTCGGCTCCCGGCTCGCCGCGCAGTACGAACTGGCCCGGGACGCACATGGCTTCACCGACGAGGAGCTGGCCGAACTGGCCCGCCAGTCGGTGCGCGGTTCCGCGGCGCCGGAAGGCGTGCGGACCAAGCTCCTGGCGGGGATCGACGACTGGCTCAGCGGCTGATCCCGGCCAGGACGGTGCGGGCGACGGCGACCGCGAAGTCGTCCAGCGGCTGGTCGTCGACGGGTTCGCCCAGGTAGCAGTTGAGGAAGCCGCGCTGGAAGCACGCGCCGAGCAGCAGCGCGGCGACCGCCTCGGGGTCGGCGTCGGCCCGGATGCGCCCGCTGTCACGCTCCGCGCGCAGGTAGCGGGCGAGCTCCCGCAGCGGCACGTGCGGCCCGGAGCCCATGGGGCGCAGTGCGTCACGGTGCCGTGCCAGCAGCGCGGGCTCCGCGAAGAGCGAGGCGGCGATCGGCACGCTGGACTCGTAGAAGAGGACCGCGGTGCGCGCGATGTCGGTGAGGCAGCTCTCGACGCTGCGGTCGCCCGGGTCGGCGGTGAGCTCGGCCATGAGCGGCCCGAGCCGTGGCGCCCGCTCCTTGAGCACCTGGACGAACAGTTCCTCCTTGCTGCTGAAGTGCTTGTAGAGCGCGGCCTCCGAGCAGCCGGCCGCCTTCGCGATCTCCTTGGTGGTGGTGCGGGCGAGGCCGATGGTGCGCATCAGGCGCTCGGCAGCGTCCAGGATCCGCGTCCGGGTGGGTGTTGACTCGGGGGTGAGCATGCACTCACCCTAAAGGTGAGTGAGTACTCACCCACCTGGGAGGGAACGATGGACGTCACGGTGTTCGGCGCGACCGGAGGCATCGGCCGGCAGATCGTGCGCCAGGCGCTGGCCGCGGGGCACCACGTCACCGCGGTGGTGCGCGACCCGGCACGGCTGCCCGTGACCGGATCCGGCCTGGAGGTCGTCACGGCGTCGCTGACCGACCCTGAGCCGCTGCGCGCGGCGGTCGCCGGGCGGGACGCGGTGCTCTCCGGTCTCGGGCCGCGCCGGCGCAAGGACGCGGGGATCGCCACCGAGGTCACCCGTCCGGTCCTGCGGGCCATGGAGGCGGAGGGCGTGCGCCGCTTCGTGGCGGTCAGCGCGGCCCCACTGGGCCCGGTGCCGCAGGACGAGACGCTGCTCGGCCGGATCACCGCACCCGTCGTCTCGGGGCTGCTGCGGCCCGTCTACGACGACCTGCGGGCGATGGAGGAGGAGATGCGCCGCAGCGCCACCGACTGGACCGCCGTACGGCCTCCGAAGCTCAGCGACAAGCCGCTGACCGGGGTCTACCGGACCGCGCTCAACGCCAATCTGCGCGGCGGCCTCACCATCGGCCGCGCCGACGTGGCGCACGCGATGCTCGCGGTGGTCGACGACGCGGCGACGCTGAAGCAGGCGGTCGGGGTGGCGTACTAGTACGAGGGGCGCCCGGCGGCGGGTCAGAGGCTGACGCCGACCGTCACCGGCTCGTTGACCAGGGTGATCCCGAAGGCCGCGTGGACGCCCTCGACGACCTCGCGGGCCAGCGCGAGCAGGTCGGCGGTCGTGGCCCCGCCCCGGTTGGTGAGGGCGAGGGTGTGCTTGGTGGAGATCCGCGCGGGGCCGGTGCCGTAGCCCTTGGCGAAGCCCGCCTTGTCGATCAGCCAGGCGGCGGAGGTCTTGATGCGGCCGTCGCCGGCGGGGTAGGCGGGGGGCGTGACGTCCGGGCCGAGGCGGTCGTGGACACGGGCCAGGAAGTCCGCGTGACCGGCCTGGGTGAGGACCGGGTTGGTGAAGAAGGAGCCCGCCGACCAGGTGTCGTGGTCCTCCGGGTCCAGCACCATGCCCTTGCCCGAGCGCAGCTTCAGCACCGTCTCGCGGGCGGTGTCCAGGGGCACCCGGTCGCCCGTCCCGACGCCGAGGGCGCGGGCCGTCTCCGCGTACTTCAGCGGGCCGGACATGCCGCCGGCGTCCTCCAGGGCGAAGCGCACGCGCAGCACGACGTGGCGCGCGGGGTCCGCCTTGAAACGGCTGTGCCGGTAGGAGAAGGCGCAGGCGGCGTTGTCCAGGACGACCGTCTCGCCGGTGGTGCGGTCGTACGCGACCACCTCGGTGATCGTGCTGGCGACCTCCTGGCCGTACGCGCCCACGTTCTGGATGGGCGTGGCCCCGGCGGAGCCCGGGATGCCGGCCAGGCACTCGACGCCCGCCAGGCCCGCCTCCACGGTGCGGGCGACGGCGTCCGTCCAGACCTCGCCCGCCGCGAGCTCCAACGCGGTGCCGCTGAGCTCGAACCCGCTGGTGGCGATGCGCAGCGCGGTGCCCGCGAAGCCCTCGTCGCCGATCACCAGGTTGCTGCCGCCGCCGATGACCAGCAGCGGCGTCCCGGCCGCGTCCGCCTCCCGGACGGCCTCGACGACCTCGGCGTCCGTGGTCGCCGTCACCAGGCGGGTGGCGGGGCCACCGAGGCGGAAGGTGGTCAGGGGCGCGAGCGGGGCGTCGTGGAGTACGTGCACGGCATTCAGGTTACGGGGCGGGCGGCCCCGCCAGGGATACCGCCCGCCCCGTACGGATCAGAGCGCCTCGAGGACCGTCGCGTTGGCGAGGCCGCCCGCCTCGCACATGGTCTGCAGCGCGTAGCGCGCGCCTCGGGCCCGCATGGCGTGGACGAGGGTGGTCATCAGCCGGGTGCCGCTGGCGCCGAGCGGGTGGCCCAGCGCGATGGCGCCGCCGTTGACGTTGACCTTGGCCGGGTCGGCGCCGGTCTCCTGCAGCCAGGCGAGGACGACGCTGGCGAAGGCCTCGTTGACCTCGAACAGGTCGACGTCCGCCAGGTCCAGCCCGGCGCGGCGCAGCACCCGCTCGGTGGCCGGGATGACCCCGGTCAGCATCAGCAGGGGGTCGGAGCCGGTGACCGCGAAGCTGTGCAGCCGGGCGAGCGGGCGCAGTCCCAGGCGCTCCGCGGTCTCGCTGCTGGTGATCAGCACGGCGGAGGCCCCGTCGTTGACCGGGCTGCTGTTGCCGGCCGTGACCGACCAGTCGATCTGCGGGAAGCGCTCGGCGTAGCCGGGGTCGGCGAAGGCGGGGCGCAGTCCGGCGAGGATCTCCGGGGTGGTCGCGGGACGGACGGACTCGTCCGTGGTGAGTCCGGCCAGCGGCGCGACCTCGGCGTCGAAGGCGCCGGCCGACCAGGCGGCGGCGGCCTTGCGGTGCGACTCGGCGGCGAAGGCGTCCATCGCCTCCCGGCCCAGCGACCACTTGGCGGCGATCAGCTCCGCGCTGACGCCCTGCGGCACGAGTCCGCCCGGGAAGCGCTCGGCGACGCCGGGGCCGAACGGGTCCGCGCCGGGCGGCACGTTGGACCACATGGGCACCCGGCTCATCGACTCCACGCCACAGGCCACGACGACGTCGTAGGCGCCGGCGATGACGCCCTGCGCGGCGAAGTGCACGGCCTGCTGGGAGGAGCCGCACTGCCGGTCGACCGTGGTGGCCGGGACGGAGTCGGGGAAGCCCGCCGACAGCCAGGCCCAGCGGGTGGTGTTCATGGCCTGCTCGCCGACCTGGTCGACGGTGCCGCCGATGACGTCGTCGACCAGCGCCGGGTCGATCCCGCTGCGGCCGACGAGTTCCTTGAGGGTGTGGGCGAGCAGTTCCACCGGGTGCGTCCCGGCGAGCGCCCCGCCCGGCTTGCCCTTGCCGATGGGGGTGCGGACGGCTTCGACGATGACGGCGTCGCGCATGACGTTCTCGCCTCCTGAGGGTGCGGTGCGTAGCTAGTTTGATTTTCCAACTATCGCGTGAGGACGAGGGTAGGGCGAGAGGGTTTGACATCACAACCTTCCGTGTGAGACTGGCCCGGTGAGCCCGACCACACCTGTGCCCCCACTGCCGGGGCGCCCCTGCTCGGCGGCCGCGGCGTTGTCCGTCGTCGGCGAGAAGTGGGCGCTGCTCGCGGTCCGCGAGATCCTCTACGGCAACCGGCGCTTCGACGCCATCGCCCGCAACACGGGCGCTCCGCGCGACCGCCTCACCGCACGGCTGCGCGCATTGGAGGAGGCCGGCGTCGTCGAGCGGCGCGCCTACAGCGAGCGGCCGCCGCGGTACGAGTACCACCTGACGGAGGCGGGGCGTGACCTCGCGCCGGTCATCCGGTCCCTGGTGACGTGGGGCGACAAGTGGGCGGTGGACGAGCCGCCGGTCGTACTCCGGCACCGGGACGACCATCCGGTGGACCCTGTCGAGTACTGCCGCGCGTGCGGCGAGGAGGTCCACGACCGCGACCTGGCGCTCGACATCCGCAGCGAGGGATGGACGCCCGCGGGGCGGACGGGGTCCGGGTAGCCCGGAGCGCGCGTCACCACCGGGCCGGCCGGTGGTGACGCGCGCCGGACGGGGCGTCAGGGCGTCGCGTCGACCAGGGACTTGGGCGGGGCGGGGACCAGCTCGGGGGCCTTCGTGGCGCGTCGGCCCGGGATGAGGAGGGCCGCGAGCGCTCCGACCGCGACGGCGGCCGCGCCCACCCAGAGGGCGGGAGTGAGGCCGTCGACGAACCGCGCCGCCGACTCGTAGCCGCCCTGGGCGGAGAAGACCGCCGCGAGGGTCGCGACGCCGAGGGCCCCGCCGACCTCGCGGAGGGCGTTGTTGGCGCCCGAGGCGATGCCCTGCTCCTCCGGCCGGACGCTGCCCATGACGATGTTGGCGCTCGGGGCGAAGTACATCGCCATCCCGATGCCGCTCACGATCAGCGCCGGCACCTGCGCCACGTACGACACCCCCGGCTCGATCACCACGGCGAACCAGCCGAGGCCCACCGCCTGCAGGGCGAGTCCGGCGGCGACGACCGGGCGGCCTCCGATGCGGTCGGAGAGGAAGCCCGCGATGGGCGCGACGATCATCGGCATGCCCGTCCAGGGCAGCATGCGCAGCCCCGCCTCGGTCGGGGAGTAGCCCGCGACGCCCTGGAGGAACTGGCTGAGCAGGAAGATCGAGCCGAACATGCCGAGGAACATCAGCAGGCTGGCCGTGTTGACGGCGGCGAAGGCGCGGCTGCGGAAGAGCCGCATCGGCAGGATCGGGTTGCGGGCGCGGATGCCGTGCCGGACGAACAGGGCCATCAGCACACCGCCGCCGACGAGTCCGCCGAGGACCGGGCCGCTGGTCCAGCCGTCGGCGTTGCCGCGGACGAGGGCGTAGACGATGCCGAACAGACCCGCGCTGGCGAGCACCGTGCCGGTCACGTCGAGCCGGGGGTCGGGGCCGCGGCTCTCGGCGAGCCGCAGCCGGGCGAGGGGCAGGAGGAGCACGCCGATCGGGACGTTCAGCCAGAAGATCCACTGCCAGGAGATGTGTTCGGTGAGCGAGCCGCCGATGAGCGGTCCGGCGGCGACCGCGAGACCGTTCACCGCGCCCCAGATGCCGAACACCATGCCGCGCCGCTCGGGCGGCACGGTGGCCGAGAGCAGGGTGAGGGTCAGCGGCATGAGGATCGCGGCGCCGACGCCCTGGACGGCGCGGGCGGCGATGAGTTCGCCCATGCCGGGGGCGAGGGCCGCGGCGGCGGAGGCCGCGGAGAAGACGCCGAGGCCCACCAGGAACATGCGCCGGCGGCCGAAACGGTCGCCCAGGGCGGCGCCGAACATCAGGAGGACGGCGAAGGTGAGCGTGTAGGCGCTCACCGTCCACTCCAGGTCCTCCAGGGCGCCGCCCAGGTCCGCGCGGATGGAGGGCAGCGCCGTGGTGACGACCAGGTTGTCGAGCGCCGCCATGAACCCGGCGACGCTGGTGATGACGAGTGCCCAGACGACGCTGCCGCGCCGGCCCTCCGTCGGTTGCTGTGCCATGAACTCCCCCAGCTGATTAGTAATCGATCAATAACTTTCATGGACATGGGTGGGCCCCACGGCAGGCCGACGCGACCCGTCAGCCCTTCCCCGGGAAGCGGTCGGCGTAGAGGTCCTCGATCCCCGCCCAGCCGCGCTCGTGCTGTGGGACACCGAGCGCCACCAGTACGTTCACGAGCATCCCCGTGCCGAAGAACTCCGCCGCTTCGCGGTCGCCCACCCCCGTACGTGCCCTGACGAAGTCCCACAGGCCCAGCCAGCCGCGCCGGCAGGCCTCGCGGATCTCCTCGTCGTCGACGGCGGCCACGTACATCTGCAACTGCATCCGCAGGACGTCGCCGTCCCCGATGAGCTCCTGGTACGAGCCGCACATCGCCTCGAAGGCTTCCTCCCCCTCCAGCCCCTCGGCCGCCTTCTCGAAGTGCGCCTCGATCGTCTCGACGCACCGCGCCGCGACGGCCATGAACAACGCCTTCTTGTTGGGGAAGAGCCGGAAGAGGTACGGCTGCGACACACCCATGCGCTTGGCGATGACGCCGGTGGAGGTGCCGTTGTAGCCACCCGTGCCGAACTCCGTCATCGCCGCGCGGATCGCCGCCTCGCGGCGCTCCTCCGCGCTCATCCGCATGCCGTCACCTGCCATGCCAAGTAAGTTATCAGTCAATAACAAACGGGAGCAAGAGGAAGGCGGCGGGACGCCCCGCCGCCTTCTCCTCACGGCTACGCCAGCCGGACCACCGCGCGCGACATGCCCAGCACCTTCTGCCCGGCGCTGAGGGCCGTGACGTCCACCCGGACCGTGCGCTCGTCGTCGTCCAGCTTGGCCGCGACCTTGGCACTGACCTCGATCAGCGCGCCCGTGCCGTCGTTCGGCACCACGACCGGCTTGGTGAAGCGGACCCCGTACTCCACGACCGCGCCCGGGTCGCCCGCCCAGTCCGTCACCACGCGGATCGCCGAGGCCATGGTGAACATGCCGTGCGCGATGACGTCCGGCAGGCCGACCTCCGTGGCGAACCTCTCGTTCCAGTGGATCGGGTTGAAGTCACCGGAGGCGCCCGCGTACTGCACGAGCGTGGCGCGGTTCACGGGGAAGGACCGCGCCGGCAGCTCGGTGCCGACCTCGACCTCGTCGTAGGAGATCTTCGCCGTCATCGGTTCACTCACCCTCCGGCGCGCGCGCCACCAGTTTCATGAGCGCCGTCACCACGTGCTCGCCGCTCTCGTCGTGGACCTCGCCGCGGACGTCGATGACGTCGTTGCCCGCGAGCGACTTGATGGCCTCGATGGTGACCGTCACCGACAGGCGGTCACCGGCCCGCACGGGGCGGGTGTAGCTGAACCTCTGGTCGCCGTGCACCACCCGGCCGTAGTCCAGTCCCAGCTCCGGGTCGAGGACGACCTGCCCCGAGGCCTTGTACGTGATCACGAACGGGAAGGTCGGCGGCGCGATCACGTCCGGGTGGCCCAGGGCCTTGGCCGCGTCGGGGTCGGTGTAGACCGGGTTCGGGTCGCCGACGGCCTCGGCGAACTCGCGGATCTTCTCCCGGCCCACCTCGTAGGGAGCGGTGGGCGGATACGTCCGCCCCACGAAGGACTGGTCCAGCGCCATCGGCACCTCCTGGAGCTGTGGTCTGCACGTCGGCGGGTCCGCCAACGCCGAGAGGCCGCCCCCGGTGACAGGGGCGGCCTCTTCGGTCTTACGGCCTGGGTCAGCGCGTCTCGCGGTGCGCGGTGTGCGCGTTGCAGCGCGGGCAGTGCTTCTTCATCTCAAGACGGTCCGGGTCGTTGCGCCGGTTCTTCTTGGTGATGTAGTTCCGCTCCTTGCACTCCACGCAGGCCAGCGTGATCTTCGGGCGGACGTCGGTGGCGGCCACGTGAGTGCTCCTTGACGAACGGCAATAAGGTTTGAACACGGAAAGAGTAGCCGATTGAAGGACCGATCCCACAATCGGCTACGCGGGGTAGCGGCGACCGGACTTGAACCGGTGACACAGCGATTATGAGCCGCTTGCTCTACCGACTGAGCTACGCCGCTTCGATGAAAAGATCACCCGCCGGGTGGCGG
Organism: Streptomyces sp. PA03-5A; assembly: GCF_033792725.1. NCBI lineage: Bacteria > Bacillati > Actinomycetota > Actinomycetes > Kitasatosporales > Streptomycetaceae > Streptomyces > Streptomyces sp. PA03-5A. The sequence continues at coordinate 143,776 of NZ_JARAVL010000022.1, forward strand.
GTCATCCGATCACCAGAGCCCCAATACGGAATCGAACCGTAGACCTTCTCCTTACCATGGAGACGCTCTGCCGACTGAGCTATTGGGGCGAGCGAGGAAGACATTACACGGTCCGCCGCCGAAGGTGAAATCCGTATCTTGCGGGCAGTCGCCGGACCACCTCCCGCCTCCGCCGCCCCAGCCGCTCGGCCCCATACGTCACTTGACGTCACCAGTACGACTATTCGCTCTTCCCGGACGGACCGGGCACCGCGCCCTAGGCTCGGAACCGCGTGATCTTGCCTCCGGCCCCGAGGAGCGCGATGACCGACAGCCAGCCGCAGCAGCCCACCGACCCGCCGCTGGGCGAAACCGCCCCAGCCCCCGCCCTCCTGCTCTGCGGTGCCCGCCTCGCCGACGGCCGCACCGTCGACGTGCGCCTGGCCGGAGCGCGCATCGAGGCCGTCGGCACCGCCGGCAGCCTCCACGAGGGCACCCGTGTCGACCTCGGCGGTTACCTCCTGCTGCCCGCCCCCGCCGAACCCCACGCCCACCTCGACACCGCCCTGACCGCCGGCTCCGCCGGACCGCCCTCGTACGACGCCGAGGACGTGCAGCGGCGGGTCACCGAGGGCGCCCTCCACCAGCTAGGCCACGGCGCGACCGCGGTCCGCACGCACATCCGCATCGGCGACGTACAGGGGCTGCGCGCCCTGGAGGCGGCGCTGCAGGCCCGGCGCGCCCTGCGCGGCCTGGTCGACGTGCGGACCGTGGCGGTGCCCCGGGTGCTCACCGGGCCCGCCGGCGCGGACGGCCTCGCCGTGCTCCGCGACGCCCTCAAGATGGGCGCCGACGTGGTGGGCGGCTGCCCCGACCTCGACCCCGACCCGGGCGGGTACGCGGAGGCCGTGCTCGCCGTGGCCGCCGAGTTCGGCCTCCCGGTCGACCTGCACACCGACGCCGCCGACCCGGCCCGGCTCTCCCGGCTCGCCGCGATGGCGGGAGGACTGCGCCCCGGCGTCGCCCTCGGCCCCTGCGGCGGCCTGGCCCGGCTCCCGTACGACACGACCGTCCGTCTGGCGGGGCAGCTCGCCGCCGCCGGGGTCTCGCTGACCGCCCTCCCGCAGGGCGGCTGCGGCGCCCTGGAGTCGCTGCGCCGCGGCGGCACCGCGCCGGTGCGGACCCTGCGGGCGGCCGGCGTCCGGATCGCCGCGGGCAGCGGCGCGCTGCGCGACCTGACCAACCCCGTCGGCCGTGGCGACCCCCTGGAGGCCGCCTTCCTGCTCGCCTCCCACGGCGAGTGCGCCCCGGGGGAGGCGTACGAGGCGGTGAGCCGGGACGCCCGCGCCGTCATGGGGCTGCCCGAGGTGCGGGTGGAGGCGGGCTTCCCCGCCGAGCTGCTCGCGGTACGGGCCGACCGGCTGGAGAGCGCGCTCTCGCTCGCGTACAGCCGGATCGTCATCCACCGGGGGCGGGTCGTCTCCCGGACCAGCGCGGTACGCGAGTACACCGACACCCTGGCGCTCGACCTGCCGCGTCAGTCGAGGAGCCGACGTGACCCGGCATGAACGGCGCGCCGGGCGTAGCGTCGGTGGCATGCGCACTGTGATCGCTGGTGGACATGGACAGATCGCGCTGCGGCTGGAGCGGCTGCTCGCCGCGCGCGAGGACGAGGTGGCGGGCATCATCCGCACGCCGGAACAGGCCGATGACCTGCGCGAGGCCGGCGCCGAGCCGATCGTGCTCGACCTGGAGTCGGCATCGGTGGACGAGGTGGCCCAGGCACTGGCCGGGGCCGGCGCGGTCGTCTTCGCGGCGGGCGCGGGGCCGGGCAGCGGCGCCGCCCGCAAGGAGACCGTCGACCGGGACGCCGCCGTGCTGCTGGCCGATGCCGCGGAACGCGCGGGCGTACGCCGTTACCTGATGGTCTCCGCCATGGGGGCCGACGCCGGGTCCCGCTCCGGCACCGACGAGGTCTTCGCCGCCTACCTGCGCGCCAAGGGCGCCGCCGACGCCGAGGTGCGCCGGCGCGCCGCCCTGGACTGGACGATCGTCCGCCCCGGCCATCTGACCGACGACCCGGGCACGGGGCGGGTCCGGCTCGCCGCTTCCACCGGGCGCGGTTCGGTGACCCGTGACGACGTCGCGGCGGTGCTGGCGGAGTTGCTCGACACGCCCTCGACGGCGGGGCTCACCCTGGAACTGATCGAGGGTCACACCCCGGTGTCGGTCGCCGTGAAGGACGTCGCCGGGAACTGAACCGCACTACGGGCAGCCCTGTGGGCCTTGGCGCCGGGCTCCGGGCTCCGGGTGAATCCGCCGGATGCCGATGCGCCGTTGGCCGAGGGGCTTGGTGAAGTCCACGTACGGGAAGGCCTCGTCGAAGCCGATCTCCCGGGCGGCCTTGAGGTCACAGCAGTACACCGACCCGCGCATTCCACGGGGCGCGGGATGCGGGCGCGAGCGGACGGGTAGAGGGGGGACGGCCGAGATGCGATCAGTCCGGCTCTGGGCTGCACTTGATCGTATCGGGACGACCAGCGCCATCCCCCTGACGTCACGGAGAGACCATGCCGATGAAGCCCCCGGCACCCCCGTTCACCCGCGAGACCGCGATCGAGAAGGTCCGCCTCGCGGAGGACGCCTGGAACAGCCGCGACCCCGAGAAGGTGTCCCTCGCCTACACACCCGACAGCCGGTGGCGCAACCGCGGCGAGTTCGTCAACGGCCGGGAGGAGATCGTCGCGTTCCTCACCCGCAAATGGACCAGGGAGCAGGAGTACCGGCTCATCAAGGAGCTCTGGGCCTTCGACGGCAACCGCATCGCGGTCCGCTTCGCCTACGAGTGCCACGACGACTCCGGCAACTGGTACCGCTCGTACGGCAACGAGAACTGGGAGTTCGACGACGAGGGCCTGATGCGCGTACGGCTGGCCAGCATCAACGACACCCCGATCGCCGAGGCGGAGCGCGCGTACCACTGGCCGCTCGGACGACGGCCCGACGATCATCCCGGTCTGTCCGACCTCGGGTTCTGAGCGGCCCGCGCCTGCCGCCGCAGCTCCACGCGGGCCGCGGGCAACCGGCCGGGGCCGGTGCGCCAGTACGGGTGCCAGAACAGCCGGCAGGAGAGCCAGAGCAGGCGTCGCCGCAGGACCGCCGCATGGGCGGGCTCCGCGGCGAGTTGCGCGTAGGTGCGGTGCCATTCGCGCTGCGCCTGCACCAGGTCGGGCGGGAACACGGTGTTGGCCATGCACAGGATTCAATCATGTGTTCGATTTCCTGCGCACGCCTCACGCGTCACTCGTAGGGGTGAGCTTGCTGCGGCGCCCGCGTCGGACGTCAGGTGACCCCGGGGCCGTCTGCGCCCCGGGGTCACCGGCAGGTGCCCCCGGTACGGGGGCCCGGCCTACAGGTTCAGGACGACCAGCGCCCCCACGCCGCCCAGGGCCAGCGCGACGGCGGCATCGGCCCAGCCGCCCCTCCCCCAGCGGAAGTACCGGTCCAGCGCGAGCCGCCCGGGGCCGATGGCGGCGATCCCGAGGGCGACGACGGTGATGGCCAGGTTGTACTCGATGCCGCCCTGCTCGTCCCACAGCCCGCGGGCACCGGTCACCGTGACCATGGCGTTGATCATCACGCCGATGAGCGCCGCCGCGGCGAGCGGGGTGAACAGCCCCAGCGCCAGGCCCACGCCGCCCAGGAACTCCGAGGCCCCGCAGATGGCGGCGAAGACCTTCCCCGGCGAGTAGCCCATCATCTCGAAACCCTTGCCGGTGCTGGTGAGCCCCTGGCCGCCGAACCATCCGAAGAGCTTCTGGAGCCCGTGCCCCGCCATCAGGACACCGAAGGTGAGCCGGATCAGCAGCAGGCCGCAGTCACCGGCGCTCACCCGCGGGCGCACCGGTACGGCGTCCTCCGCCTGCGGCTGGACGCGCAATCGCTCGGCTATGTAGTTCATGGGGAAACCTCTTCTGCTCCCGAGGCCCCGGCGGGCGGCGTCGGCCGTCCGTAGGAGTCCGGCAGAGCGTGTCGGTGCGGTCAGCGCGGATCACACAGGCATCCCTCCTCCCTCAGCAGGAGGTACGCGACAGCTGCGTGCCACGTTCAACCACTTTCCCCTCTTTCGTACATCTCATCCCGAAATACCGGAAGTGCCCGGGTGGTACCGATGCCCACCAGGGGCTCCAGGTGGCTCCCGGTGGCCCTCGCGTCGCTCAGAGCCGCAGGCGCGGCGCCTCGTCGTCCGGGGTGTGCGGACTCGCGGAGTGGAAGGGGACCGAGAGGACGGAGGCCAGGGCCCGGCCTGCCCGGTCGGCGGCGACCGCCGAAGGGTGGCGCCGGCCCACGTCCCTCTCCTCGCCCAGGTACCGCACCGCGGTGCCGCGATGGGTCGACTGGCCAGGTGGTGCTCGCCCGCAGGGTCCGCGGTGATCGCCAGCAGCTCCACGAACCGGTCGTGCACGGTGTCGCCGTCCCACACCGCCTCGATCGCGGCGACGCGGCCGGGGAAGCCGGCGGCGCGGGCGTGCAGGGATTCCGTGTCGAGGGGGCTGTCGGGGGTGCGGACGATCCGTTCGCCGTGGTGGTCGTGGCGTTCGCCCACCACGATCTGGGCCTCGCGGAGCCCGAGGCCACGGGCCCGGCCTGCCATTCCCGGCTCCCTCTCCCCTGCGGCCCGCGTGACGGGACCGGCCGGATGCCACCGTACGGTGCGACCTCAACCGGCCGCGTCCCGGAGGAAGTTGCGCGGCCGTGCAACCCTCCGCGCACATTCGGGAGTACCTACGAATGGACGTCCAAGCGGCGGCCACCACATCCGGTGGCCACCGCAGGCCGGCGCGCGGGCCCACGCGCCGGCCGTCAAGGACCGCCCGGCGCGGTGCCGGGTGGCGGCTTCGAAGGAGAAATGCTCCGTGGCTCTCAGTTTTGCCAGGAAGGCAGGCGTGGCGGCCGCCACGGCGGTCGCGATCGGCGCGATGTCGCTCGGCGCCTCCGCCATGGCGGCGCCGTCGGCCCCGTCCGCCCCGGCCACGCACCGCGCCGGCGCACCCGCCGCCGTGGCCGCCAAGGCGGTCGCCGCACCCGGGAAGCAGGCGCCCAAGGTCGTCACGCAGCTGATCGGCGAGGGCCGGGTGGACGGCAAGCGCTGGTCGGTGGCCCTGGAGTTCCACCGGACGCTGCCGGAGGGCTACGACCTTCCCACGTCCCCCGACGGCACCACCGCCCCCGGCACGGCGCTGCTGTGCCAGCGCATGTACATCGACGGCGTCCGCATCGACCACCAGGGCGGCCCCTGGTCCGACTGCCAGCCCGTCACCGGCGCCCACGACCCCGCCGGCAGCGGCGGCATGGGCCTGTGGGGCTTCCAGGACAAGGGCACCACCGGCTCCCGCCTCATGGTCTCCAACCCCGAGGCCGCCGTCGCGTACGGCGTCGTCGTCCTCACCGACGGCACCCGTCTGAAGGCTCCCACGGTCACCGTCCCCGGCACCGACTACCGTGCCTGGGCCGTCGCCATACCCGACGGCAGGACGATCGCCGCCGTCGACCAGTACGACAGCCACCGCCACCGCCTCAGCCACGACACCTACTGGCGCTGATCCCAGGAAGAAGGACGGGCACCTCCTGCCGTGCAGCCACGTGACCACCGAGCCGAGGGCAGCGAACCGGACGCGGAGTTCACCCGCTTCGTCGCCGCCCGCTGGCGCGCCTTGACGCACACCGCGTACCTGCTCACCGCGGACTTCCACGAAGCGGAGGACCTGGTGCAGTCGACGCTGGCCAAGGTGTACCCGCACTGGGGGCGGTTGCGGCCCGAGCACGCGGAGCACTACGTGCGGCGGGCGCTGGTCAACACCAACCGCAGCCGGCACCGCCGCCGCAGGATCGCCCACCTCCTCCTCCCGTCGCTGCCCGACACCCGCCCCGCCCCCGAGGACGGGGCGGGTGTCGGGGGCGTGGACGGGTACGACGCCCTGGCCCGCCTGCTCGCCGGACTACCGGAGCGGCAGCGGGCGGTCGTCGTGCTGCGCTACTGCGAGGACCTGTCAGCGGAGGAAGTGGCGGACGTCCTCGGGTGCTCGGTCGGCACCGTGAAGAGCCAGGCCTCCCGGGCCCTGGACAAACTGCGCAACCGGGCGACCCTCGCCCGTCTTCACCCGTCCAGCCGCCCCGCAGAGGCACGATGACTCCCGACCACGACCGCCGCCCCGCCCAAGAGGACTGGCTGCGCGACGCCTTCGCCCGGTCGCGCGACGCCTACCCCGCCTCCCAGGCCCCCGTCGACCGGATCCTCGCCACCGCGCGGGCGCACAGGAAGCGCCACCGCGCGGCGGTCGCCGTCGGCGCCGTGGCCGGTGCCGCCTGCGTCCTCGCCGTCGCCGTGGCGGTCTCGATCCAGGGGGCCCGCCCCTCCGCCGGCCCCGCGGACCGTTCCTCCCCGGCGGCGAGCCCGACCGCCACCGCGTCGCCCGGCCCCGTCACCGTCCGGGTGGCCGGCGGCACGACCGGCGGCGCCCCCTGGTCGGTCGCGCTGGAGTTCCACCCGACGCTGCCGGAGGGCTACCGCCTCCCCGCGCTCCCCGACGGCACCACCGCCCCCGGCACGGCGCTGCTGTGCCAGCGCATGTACATCGGCGGCATCCGCATCGACCACCAGGGCGGCCCCTGGTCCGACTGCCAGCCCGTCACCGGGGCCCACGACCCCGCCGGCAGCGGCGGCACGGGCCTGTGGGGCCCGCACGACAAGGGCACCACCGGCTCCCGCCTCATGGTCTCCAACCCCGAGGCCGCCGTCGCGTACGGCATCGTCAACCTCACCGACGGCACCCACCTCAAGGCCACCACCGTCACCGTCCCCGGCACCGACTACCGCGCCTGGGCCGTCGCCGTCCCCGACGGCAGGACCATCGCCACCGTCGACCAGTACGACAGCCACCACCACCGCCTCAGCCACGACACCTACTGGCGCTGACCCCGGGAGGAGGGGACCCGTCGCACGGCCGGTGTCACATACCGCCCCGCCGCCCTGTCGTCATGGTCGAAGAGCACACCGACCACGGAAGGTGGGGGGTTCCTCATCATGGGCGTCGAGCGGTCGCAGCAGGCCGAAGGCCACGTCCGTACCGGCCACCCGGCCCGGTACCCGGCGCGACGGCGCACGAAGCTCGGCCTCGCAGCCGTCGTCGTGTTGGTCGTCGTCGCCCACCTGGGCCTGGGCGGGCTGCTCCTGACGTCCGGCCCCTGGAAGCACTGGGCCGTCGGCGCCCTCGTGGCCGTCGTCCTGGCCAAGGCCGTCTTCCTGCTCCTACGCCGCGGCAGAAGCCGTGGACATCGAGGTCCGGGGCGTACAACCAAGCGCGTTCCTCATCGGTCCTGATCGTCGGTGGTGCCGCCATGCCGCCGAGGACCGGAAGCGAAGGAACGCATGAACCGACCCAGAAGCGCCACGGTCGCCACGGCCGCCACCGTCGTGCTCGCCACAGCGGGCGGCCTGCTCACCGCGGCCACGCCCGCTTCCGCCGCCGTGACCTGCACCTCGCCGGTCTTCAAGCGAACGTTCTACGCGAACACCACGTTCTCCGGGACACCCAGGCACACGGACTGCGACTCGGCGATCGACCAGAACTGGGGCACCGGCGCGCCCTACAAGGGCCTGCCCGTCAACAACTTCGGCGTCCGCTGGTCCACCACGCGCGACTTCGGTTCGGGTGGGCCGTTCACGTTCACCGCTTCCTCCCGCGACGGCATCCGCGTCTACCTCGACGGCGTCCGCAAGGTCGACCTGTGGAAGAACGTGTCGTCCACGGTGCGCAAGACCGCCAACGTCACCGTCCCCTCCGGCAAGCACACCCTGCGCGTCGACTTCGTCAACTGGACGGGCTCGGCCAACGTCACGTTCGGCTACGCCCCCCGCACGTCGGCGACGGTCGACAAGGTCAAGCCCCTCGTCCCGGCCGGGACCACCGTCGCCTACAGCGCGACCACCGCGTCCACGAAGGTCGGCTGGGCCAAGAACAAGGAGATGGACCTCGCCGGGTACCGCGTCTACCGCCGGCTGAAGGGCGCCTCCTACCCCTCGAAGCCGATCGCCACGACGACCTCCACCTCGTACACCGACACGACCGTCCCGAAGGACGGCAACGTCTACTACTACGAGGTCCGCGCCTACGACAAGGCCGGGAACACCTCGCCGGGCACCGCCGACCTCGGCATCACGACCGTCGACAGCGCCGCCCCCGCCGCCCCGAAGGGCGTCGAGGAGAACTGGGCCATGGGCTACCCCAGCACGATCACCCTGTACTGGGACAGCAACTCCGAGCCCGACCTGGCCGGCTACCGCGTCTACCGCTCGACGTCCCTGCCGGTCGCCCTCACCCCGGAGAACCGGGTGACCGGCGACGCCTTGTCGCACGGCGGCTACACGGGGCCGCTGCCGCAGACCGGCGACATCCACTACTACGTGGTCACCGCCGTCGACACGCACGGCAACGAGTCGGCGGCCTCGCACGCGGCGATGTACTACACCCGCGACCTGACGGGTCCGGTCGACACCGCACTCAACGCGCGCGGCCGGGAGGACGAGGCAGGCGTCACGCTGACCTGGGACCCCTCCGAGCGGACCAGCGACGACTTCGCGGGTTACACGATCATCCGGTACGCCCAGCCGCGCGGTACCGGGGGCCCGCGGGAGGTGGTCGGCACGGGGGTCGAGGGCACCACGTTCACCGACGCGGCGCCGCCGCCCGGCGCCACCTACTACTACGGGGTGGTCGCGGTCGACCACGCGGGCAACGGAGGCACCCCGTCCCAGGAGGTCGTCGTCACCGTCTCCGGGAACACGACGGCTCCCGCCCCGGTCACCGGCCTGACCGCCGACCCCAAGGAGAACGGCGTCACCCTCACCTGGGACGCCGACACCGCACCGGGCCTCGACCACTACCGCGTGCTGCGCGGCACGTTCGCCGACGGGCGGTGGACGTACGCCCCGCTGATCGACCCCTGGACCCTGCGGCCGCGGGAGATCAAGGCGACGACCTTCCACGACCGGACGGCGGCCGACGGCCAACGGATCCGCTACGCGGTCGTCTCCGTCGACCAGTACGGCAACCAGCTCACCCCCGACACCGGCGCGACCGTCACCGAGGTCACCGAACCCGACCTCCGCCCCACCGCCCCACCGGCGACCGGCGCCCCGATCCACCTGAACAGCAACGAGACCGGCTCCCTCCACTGGTTCCTCACCGACGGAAAGAACGCCAACGGCAGCCCGGTGACGGCCTTCACCGTGAGCCGATGGAACCGCGAGAGCGGGACCTTCGACGCGCTCGCCACGGAGCCCAAGGGCAACTCGACCGACTGGTACTGGTCCGACCGCACCCAGCCGGCCGCCACCACGGTCTACTACCGCGTCACGGTCCTCTACGCGGACGGCACGGAATCGGGCGCGTCCGAGGTCGCCGCCCTGAGCTACTGACCCCGCCCGCGCCGGCGGCGACAGCCGGGAAGGGGACCGGAAGTGAGTTTCCGGTCCCCTTCCACCGAGTCGTCGTCCGCCGGCGCGGGAAACCGTCCTGCGATCGGCGCATGGGCAACGCCACGGAGGTGCACGAGCGGCCCCACGCGCTGGCCGAAGCCGACCCCGGCCATCGGCGATTCGGTGCGGCACGTCACCGCCACCAGCTCGACCCGCCGGTCACGGAATCCCGAATGGCTCGCTTCGAGCAGGAGCACGGGATGAGCCTTCCTCCCTCCTACCGTGCCTTCATCACGGCAGTGGGAAGCGGGGGCGGGGGGCCTTGTCGCGCGCTGTTCCGGCGCCAGCAGACCGATCTCGGCGAACGGTGGGCAGACCTGCTGGCCACGCCGCCTCCTCTCCGACCAGGCGCTCAGCCACGGACCGGACTTCGACTGGTACATGCAGTGGCCGATGAACCCCGGCGGCACAGTGGACTCTTGAGCTCCGCGCTATGGCTTGATGTCAAAGAGCGGGATGGTCGGTGGCGGCGGGGCGAGTACGGCGCGAAGGCTGTTGAGCGTCGCACGCCATTGTCTGCCGTCCCGTGGGTTGACCCAGTTCGACGCCAATCCGGATTCGTCGCTGACGATGCGGCCGAGGGCTTCGTCCGCCAGGTTCCGGAGGTCGGAGCGGAAGGTCGGCATGGGTGAAGGGGCCGGTAGCCCAGGTACCCATGATGATCTCCTCGCACGGCTATGCCGGGAGCCTCGCACTGGCCACTGACAATGCGGCCACGACCGCGAAGCCAAGGTGCAGCCAGCCGTCCCACGCATGCCCCACAGCCGCAGGTCGGGCTCCGGATTCCCGTCCACACCCCGTCCACAACCGCTGGTGGAGAGCGTCCGAGAACGGGACGGAGCGAGACAGCGGCCAACGCCCGCCGGAGCAAGCAAAACAGCCCCTGCTCTGCGTTTCCGCAGCTCAGGGGCTGTGTTTCCACTGTGGCGGCGCCAGGATTCGAACCTGGGTAGGCTAAGCCGACGGATTTACAGTCCGCTCCCATTGGCCACTCGGGCACACCGCCTGGGAAGTGTCTCCGTGGGCCGCTTGTGTGCGGTCCCCGTGGCGACGTCGTAAACAATACCCGATGCGCGGGGGTGCTTCGCCACCCTATTGATCAGCGCTTCGGGCGGGTCCGGTGGCTAGGCTTGCGGGGGCGGCCCGGAGGCGGGTCGCGGACCTGACGGATCAGAGCCAAGGAGCCAACAGAAGATGGCCGACTCCAGTTTCGACATCGTCTCGAAGGTCGAGCGGCAGGAGGTCGACAACGCCCTCAACCAGGCCGCCAAGGAGATCTCGCAGCGCTACGACTTCAAGAACGTCGGCGCGTCGATCTCGTGGTCCGGGGACAAGATCCTGATGCAGGCCAACTCCGAGGAGCGGGTCAAGGCCATCCTGGACGTCTTCGAGACCAAGCTGGTCAAGCGGGGGATCTCGCTGAAGTCGCTGGACGCGGGCGAGCCCCAGCTGTCCGGCAAGGAGTACAAGATCTTCGCGACCATCGAGGAAGGCATCTCGCAGGAGAACGCCAAGAAGGTCGCCAAGATCATCCGCGATGAGGGGCCCAAGGGCATCAAGGCGCAGGTCCAGGGCGAGGAGCTGCGCGTGACGTCCAAGAGCCGGGACGACCTGCAGGCCGTCATCGCGCTGCTGAAGGGCAAGGACCTCGACTTCGCGCTGCAGTTCGTGAACTACCGCTGAGCGAGGTCTTGCCGAGGCCCCGGCCGCGAGGAGGCGGCCGGGGCCTTCGCCACGCGCACGACGGGGCGCATTCGGAGGGTGCCACCCGGGAAGCCGCCGTAGGTGCGTAGTGTCTTCCTGTTAGGTCTCCCCGGGACCGCCCCGCCCGTCGACGGCGGACCCGGGGCAGTGTCTCGAGGATGGAGCCGGGCATGCAAAGCCGCACCGCTTTGGTCGAGGACCTGATGAGCCGCTTCCCGCACGTCCCCCGCGAGGCGGTCATCAAGGAGGACCTCCTGCGCGGCGGGATCGCGTTCGACGAGTCCGCGCTCAGCGGCAACGAGGACGGCGACGTCAAGCCGAAGTCGTACTTCATCTTCTCCTTCGACCACCGCACCCTCCCCGAGCTGGGCGCCGCCGCGCTGAAGCGGCCGCCGGAGGAGATCGTGCTCACCGGCGGGCCGTACGACCTGCGCCGCACGGTGGTGTCGGTACGGGTGAACCCGGCCTCGCCGTACCGCGTGCGGGCGGGCGGGCGCGGTGTGCTCGGCCTCTACCTCGACGGGGTGCGCATCGCGGACGTCGGCCTGCCGCCGATGCCGGCGTACTACCGGCACACGCTGGAGAACGGCAAGTCGGTGATGGAGGTCGCGCCGACGATCCAGTGGGGCTACCTGATCTATCTGACGGTCTTCCGCGTGTGCCAGTACTTCGGCGCCAAGGAGGAGTGCCAGTACTGCGACATCAACCACAACTGGCGCCAGCACAAGGCGGCCGGACGCCCCTACACGGGTGTGAAGCCGGTCGAGGAGGTGCTGGAGGCGCTGGAGATCATCGACAAGTACGACGAGACGAAGTCCTCCACCGCCTACACCCTCACCGGCGGGGCGATCACCTCCAAGGTCGCCGGGCGGGACGAGGCGGACTTCTACGGCCACTACGCGAAGGCCATCGAGGAGCGCTTCCCCGGCCGCTGGATCGGCAAGGTCGTCGCGCAGGCGCTGCCCAAGGGGGACGTGCAGCGCTTCAAGGACTACGGCGTGCAGATCTACCACCCCAACTACGAGGTGTGGGACCGCCGTCTGTTCGAGCTGTACTGCCCGGGCAAGGAGCGTTACGTCGGCCGGGACGAGTGGCACCGCCGCATCCTGGACTCCGCGGAGATCTTCGGCCCGCGCAACGTGATCCCCAACTTCGTCGCGGGCGTGGAGATGGCCGAGCCGTTCGGCTTCGGCAGCGTCGGGGAGGCGATCGACTCCACGGCGGAGGGCCTGCGCTTCTTCATGTCGCGGGGCATCACGCCGCGCTTCACCACCTGGTGCCCGGAGCCGACGACCCCGCTGGGCAAGGCGAACCCGGAGGGCGCGCCGCTGGAGTACCACATCCGCCTGCTGGACGTGTACCGCGCGACGCTGGAGGAGTACGGGCTGAGCTCGCCGCCCGGGTACGGCCCGGCCGGCCCCGGCAACGCGGTGTTCTCGGTGAGCTCGTTCATGGACAGCCTGCCGGCGTCCGCGCCGGTCGGAGTGAGCTGAGTGCCGACCCTGCTGATCGTGCATCACACGCCGTCGCCGAACCTCCAGGCGATGTTCGAGGCGGTGGTCGCCGGCGCGACCACCGACGAGATCGAGGGCGTGGACGTCGTGCGGCGGGCCGCCCTCGCGGCGACCGCCTCCGACGTGCTCGCGGCGGACGGCTACGTGCTGGGCACGACGGCGAACCTCGGCTACATGTCGGGGGCGCTCAAGCACTTCTTCGACCAGGTCTACTACCCGTGCCTGGACGGCACGCGGGGCCGCCCGTTCGGCTACTACGTGCACGGCGGCAACGACGTGACGGGGACGGTGCGGGGGATCCGGTCGATCACCACGGGCCTGGGCTGGGAGCAGGCGGCGGCCGAGGTGACGGTCACCGGGGAGCCGTCCAAGGCCGATCTGCAGGCCTGCTGGGAGCTGGGCGCGACCCTGGCAGCCGGGTTGGCGGACTGACCGCGCGGGCCCGGCGCCGACGTGCCGGGCCCCTGCCCCCGTCCTACCGTGGAGGTGGAGAGAGGGGGCAGCACCGATGGCACCCCGGGTCCTGGACGACGCGACCCTGGACGCCCTGCGCTCCGGCTTCACGGGCGAGGTCGTCGCACCGGGCGACCCGTCCTACGACGAGAGCCGCACGCTCTTCAACGCGATGATCGACCGCAGGCCGTCCGTGATCGCCCTGTGCGAGACGGTGGAGGACGTCGCCGCGGCGATCCGCTTCGGACGGGAGCGCGGGCTGGAGGTCGCCGTCCGCGGCGGCGGGCACGGTGTCGCCGGGAATGCCCTGACGGACGGCGGCGTCGTCGTCGACCTGCGGCGCATGCACGCCGGCGTCGTCGACCCGGGGGCGCGCACGGCACGGGTCGGCGGGGGCGCCACGATGAGCCACCTGGACCGGGCGACGCAGCCGTACGGCCTGGTCACCACCGGGGGCCGGGTGTCCACCACGGGCGTGGGCGGCTTCACCCTCGGCGGCGGATCGGGGTGGCTGGAGCGCGCGTTCGGGCTGGCCTGCGACAACCTGGTGGAAGTCGAGCTGATGACGGCGGACGGCACCATGGTGCGGGCCGCCGAGGACGAGAACCCGGAGTTGTTCTGGGGGTTGCACGGGGGCGGCGGCAACTTCGGCGTCGCCACCTCTCTCACGTTGCGGCTGCACCCGCTGCCCGCGGTCACCGTGGCCCTGCTGCTGTGGCCGCCGGACGCCGGCCCCGAGGTGCTGTGCGCCTACCGCACCCTGCTGGCGTCGGCGCCGGACGAGATGGGCGGGGGCCTGCTCTTCCTCACCGGGCCTGCGGAGGAGTTCGTCCCGGAGCACATGGTGGGCGCGCTCACCTGCGCCGTCCTGGTGACGTACGCGGGCACCGGGGACGCGGCGCGCGAGGTGCTGGAGCCGCTGCTCGCGCTCGGCCCGCAGGGCCGGCTGGTGACGGAGCTGCCGTACGCGGACCTCCAGTCCATGTTCGACGACCCGCCGGGCTACCGGAACTACTGGTCGGCGGAGTACCTGGACGACTTCCCCGACGAGGCCGTGGACCGCTTCTGCGCCCGGGCCCGGGACATGGTGGTCCCCTCCCCCTCCCAGCACGTGCTGTTCCCCGTGGGCGGCGCCGTGGCGCGTCCTCCGGCCGACTACCCGCTGCCCTGGCGCCGGGCGCCGTGGGTCGTGCACCCGTTCGGCCTGTGGGCGGACCCGGCGGACGACGAGCGGGCCCGGCGGTGGGCGCACGGCATCCGCGCCGACGTGCGGCAGTGGTCCTCCGGCGCGGTCTACCTCAACTTCATCGGCGACGAGGGCGAGGGCCGCGTGATCGCCGGGTTCGGCGCGCACAACCTGGGGCGGCTGGCCCGGGTCAAGAGGGAGTACGACCCGCAGAACGTCTTCCGCCTCAACCACAACATCGAGCCGGACTGACCCAGGCCGCCGGGAGCGAGGGCGGCTCAGCGGGTGGCGTACGGGGCGTCGACGGGGACGATCTCGCGGCCGAGCGGCACCAGGGAGATCGGCACCATCTTGAAGTTCGCGATGCCGAACGGGATGCCGATGATCGTCAGGCAGAAGCCGATGCCCGCGAGCACGTGGCCGATGGCGAGCCAGATCCCCGCGAGGATCAGCCAGATGATGTTCCCGAGCAGCGACCCGACGCCCGCGTCACGGCGTTCCACCGTGGTGCGGCCGAAGGGCCACAGCACGTAGTTGGCGATCCTCAGGGACGCGATCCCCCAGGGGATGGTGATGATGAAGATGAACATCAGCAGGCCCAGCAGGGCGTAGCCGATGGCCATCCACAGGCCCCAGATGATCAGCCACACGACGTTCAGGACGATGTTGACCGCCTTCATTGCCCAAGCCTCCCATGCGTCCGGGGGCCCCGCCCGTCAGGAGGACGGGAGCCGCCGCTCCGTCAGCCGTCCTGCACAGGGCCCGTACCCGCGGGCGGGCCGGGCCGCACGTGGGCGTCAGCGGCGGTGGCCGGCCATCTCCTCCAGGCGGGCGATGCGCTCGCCCATCGGGGGGTGGGTCGAGAAGAGCTTGGACACGTCGCCGGGGCGGAACGGGTTGGCGATCATGAGGTGGCTGGTGGTCTCCAGCCGGGGTTCGGGCGGCAGCGGGGCGCGCTTGGTGCCCGTCTCCAGCTTGCGCAACGCCGAGGCGAGGGCGAGCGGGTCGCCGGTGAGGCGGGCACCGGAGGCGTCGGCCTCGTACTCGCGGGAGCGGCTGACGGCGAGCTGGATGAGGGAGGCGGCGACCGGGCCGAGGATCATCATGAGGAGCAGGCCGAACAGGCCCGGGCCCTCGTCGTCGTCGGAGCGGCCGATGGGGATCAGCCAGGCGAAGTTGACGAGGAACATCACCACGGAGGCCAGGGCACCGGCGACGGACGAGATGAGGATGTCGCGGTTGTAGACGTGGCTCAGCTCGTGGCCGATGACGCCGCGCAGCTCGCGCTCGTCGAGGAGGCGCAGGATGCCCTCGGTGCAGCACACGGCGGCGTTGCGCGGGTTGCGGCCGGTGGCGAAGGCGTTGGGGGCCTCGGTCGGGGAGATGTAGAGCCGCGGCATGGGCTGCCGCGCGGAGGTGGAGAGTTCGCGCACCATGCGGTACAGCGCCGGCGCCTCGAACTCGCTGACCGGGCGGGCGCGCATGGAGCGCAGTGCGATCTTGTCGCTGTTCCAGTAGGCGTAGGCGTTGGTCCCGAGGGCTACGACGAGTGCGACGATCAGTCCCGTACGGCCGAAGAAGCTGCCGATGACCAGGATGAGAGCCGACATTCCGCCCAGGAGCGCGGCGGTCTTCAGGCCGTTGTGCCGGCGGTGCACGGTACACCCTCCAAGGTGTGCATCGGGAGGACCTTCTCTCCTCGTCCAAGGAGAACCTCCCGCAGGGGCCAACGCCACCGGAGGGGCGTTAGTTCCCTTGTGCACCTTCTTCGGGGTGCTCAGAGCAGGGTGTCGGAGGCGAAGCGGAGGATGAGCTGGGGTGCGCCGGACAGGACGATCCCGACGACGGCGGTGAGCGCGATGGCGGCGCCGAGCGGGCGCGGGGTGCCGGCCGGGCGGGCGGTGGCGGCCGGTTCCGTCCCGGGCTTCGCGAAGAGCAGGACCGTCCACCGAAGGTAGTAGACGAGTGCGATGACGACGTTGACGGCCATGACGGCGGCCAGCCAGCCGAGGTCCGCGTCGACGGCCGAGGAGAAGACGGCGACCTTGGCGAACAGGCCGATGACGCCGGGCGGCAGGCCGGCCAGGCAGAGCAGGAAGAAGGCCATGGCCAGTGCGGCGAGCGGGTGGCTGCTGTGGAGGCCGCGGTAGTCGGTGAGGCGGTTCTGCGGCGCGGTGCGGGCGACGAGCGCGGCCACGCCGAAGGCGCCGAGGTTCACCGCGCCGTACATCAGCGCGTACGCGAGGGTGGTGCCGACCTGGCGGTCGGGGTCGGTGTACGCCGCGGCGGCGATCGGGACCAGCAGGTAGCCCGCCTGGCCGATGGACGACCAGGCCAGCAGACGGACCGCGCTGCGCGGGCGGTCGGGGCGCTGCACCAGGGCGGCGACGTTGCCGACGGTCATGGTGAGGGCGGCCAGGACGGCGACGGCGGGGCCCCAGACGTGCGCGTACGGCCGGAAGGCGACGACGGTCACGAGGATGAGGCCGGCGAACCCGGCGGCCTTGCCGACGACCGACAGGTAGCCGGCGACCGGGAGCGGGGCGCCGGTGTAGGTGTCGGGCACCCAGAAGTGGAAGGGCGCGACGGCGAGCTTGAAGGCGAAGCCGACGACGGTGAGGGCGGCGCCGGCGGCGGCGAGGGTGTCCAGGCGGGGGTCGACGCCCTGCAGTCCCTTGGCCATGGCCTCCAGGTGGAGGGTTCCGGTGGCGGCGTAGACGAAGCTGACGCCCAGCAGGGTGACGGCGGTCGCGGCGACCGAGGACAGGAAGAACTTCAGGGCCGCCTCGCTCGACAGCCGGTCGCCGCGGCGCAGGCCGACCAGGGCGAACGACGGGAGGGTGGTCACCTCCAGGGCGATCACGAGGGTCGCCAGGTCGCGGGAGGCGGGCAGCAGCGCGGCCCCGGAGGCCGAGGAGAGCAGCAGGAACCAGAACTCGCCGGCCGGCAGCTCGTCGAGGGTGTGCACCGACAGCAGGGCCGCGACGAGCGCTCCGGCCAGGACCAGCAGCTGCACCACGAGGGTGAAGTGGTCGGCGACGTAGGAGCAGTCGGCGGGGCTGCCGACGAGGCAGAAGGTGGTGCGGTCGCCGTCCAGCAGCGGCAGCAGGCTCAGCCCGGCCAGCACGAGGCCGGCCAGGGTGATCCCCACCAGCGGCTGCTTGCGGCCGTCGGGCAGGAAGAGGTCGGCGACCAGTACGACGAGCGCGGCCGCCGCCACGATGGCGGGCGGGGCGATCGCGGCCCAGTCGACCGACTGGACGACGGAGGTGGCGAGGGTGCTCATCAGCTGCCTCCGAGCAGGGTGCGCACGGCCGGGTCGGTGAGGCCGAGCAGGGCGGCGGGCCAGAGGCCCGCGAGGACGGTCAGGACGACCAGCGGGGTCCAAGCCGCGAACTCGTAGCCCCGGACGTCGGCGAGGGCCGGCGCGGCGTGGACGGTGTCGCGTTCGCCCATGCAGACGCGGCGCACGACGAGGAGGAGGTACGCGGCGGTGAGCAGGGTGCCGAAGGCCGCGACCGCGGTGAAGACGAGGTAGGCGCCGCGGTCCAGGCCCGGGGCGGGCTTGAAGGAGCCGAACATCGCGAGCATCTCGCCCCAGAAGCCTGCCAGGCCCGGCAGGCCGAGGGAGGCGACGGCGGCGAAGGCCAGCAGGCCGCCCATGCGGGGGGCCTTGCCGTACAGCGCGGCGCCGGTCTGCCCCGCGAGGCCGTCGAGGTCGGTGGTGCCGTAGCGGTCCTTGAGGGCGCCGACCAGGAAGAAGAGCAGGCCGGTGATGAGTCCGTGGGCGATGTTGGCGAAGAGTGCGCCGTTGACACCGGTGGTGGTCAGGCTGGCGATGCCGAGCAGCACGAAGCCCATGTGGCCGACGGAGCTGTACGCGATGAGGCGCTTGAGGTCGCCTCCGGCGCCGCGGCGGGCCAGGGCCAGGCAGGCCAGCGACCCGTAGACGATGCCGACGACCCCGAAGGCGGCCAGGTAGGGCGCGAAGGTCTGCATGCCCTCGGGGGCGATGGGCAGCAGGATCCGCACGAAGCCGTACGTGCCCATCTTGAGCAGGACGCCGGCCAGGAGCACCGAGCCGACCGTGGGGGCGGCGGTGTGGGCGTCGGGGAGCCAGCTGTGCAGCGGCCACATCGGGGTCTTGACGGCGAGGCCGAGGCCGATGGCGAGGACGGCGACCAGTTGCGTGGAGTGACTGAGAGCTGCTGAGGGGCCACTGTCAGTGGCGAGTGCCACCATGTCGAATGTGCCCGCCTTCAACCCGATGAGGAGCAGGCCGAGCAGCATGATCACGGAGCCGAGCAGTGTGTAGAGGATGAAGCGCAGGGCGGACTTCTCCCGGTTCTCGCCGCCCCAGCGGGCGATGAGGAAGTACATCGGGATGAGGACCGTCTCGAAGGCGAGGAAGAAGAGCAGCAGGTCGAGTACGGCGAAGGTGGCGAGCGTGCCCGTCTCCAGGAGGAGCAGGAGCGCCACGAAGGCCTTCGGGGACGGGCCCGCGGGCATCTTGAAGTAGCTGTAGAGCGCGCAGAGGAAGGTCAGCAGCGCGCTCAGGACGAGGAGGGGGAGGCTGATGCCGTCGATGCCGAGGTGGATGCGGATGCCGAGGGCCGGGATCCAGCTGATGTCGGTGCTCGCCTGCATCGTCGCGGGGTGGTCGTGGTCGAAGCCCACGGCGAGGACGATGCTCAGGGCGAGGACGAGACCGGTGACGGTGACGCCGTGGCGCAGCACGGCCTGGTCGGGGTCCTTCCCCCGCAGACCGGGCGGAGGCGGCAGCAGGGCCGCCGCGGCGCCGAGCAGCGGCAGGACGACGGCGGCCGCGAGGACGTACTGGAGGACGGTGTCGTTCACGGCTCACGCTCCGACGGCGACGAGGACGGCGAGGATCACGGAGCCGGCCAGCAGCACGCTGATGTAGGTCTGCACGTTGCCCGTCTGGGTGCGGCGCACGAGCGCCCCGAGCAGCCGGGGCAGTCCGCCCGCGCCGCGGACGTACGTCTCGACGACCTCGCGGTCGAGGAAGCGGACGAGGCCGGAGGCGGCGAGCACGGGACGGACGAAGAGCGCCGCGTACAGGGCGTCGAGGCGGAAGCCGTGCGAGGCGGGCTCGAAGAGCGGGCCGAGGAGCAGGCGTCCGGGGTCGCCGGGGTCCCGGGCGGCGGCGACGTCACCGTAGACCTGTTCGTGGGTCTGCGAGGCGGCGGCCTCGGTGAGCGCCGGCTCCTCGTCGGCCGCCGCGGGGACCAGGGCCCCCATGGGCGCGCTGCGGCGGGTCGCGGTGGCCTGCCAGGCGCCGTAGGTCGCCAGGATGCCGACGACGCCGAGGCCGACGCCGAGGATCGAGGTGACCAGGGTCGGGGCGAGCTCGTTGCCGTCGAGCCAGGCGGGGAGGTCGAAGAACTTCGGCACGAGGGAGACGGCACCGAAGGCGAGGGTGGGGATCGCCAGCACCCACAGCACGGCGGTCATGACGGCCGGTTCCTTGCCGTGGGCCTGGGGGGCCGCGGCGCCCTGGCCGCGGAAGGCCAGGAGGAACAGGCGCGTGGCGTAGCCCGCGGTGAGCACGGCGGTGACCAGCGCGGCGACCAGGACGAGCCAGCCGACGGCCGACGGGACGCCCTCGGCGTGGCCGGAGGCGGCGTGCTCGGCCGCCCGCAGCACCGACTCCTTGGAGAAGAAGCCGGAGAAGGGCGGGATCGCGGCCAGGGCGGCCAGCGCGATGCCCATGGTCCACATGGCGTCGGGGACGCGCTTGCCGAGGTCTCCCATGCGGGACATCGCGGCCAGCGAGTTGGTGCCGGCGGCGTGGATGACGACGCCGGCGGCGAGGAAGAGGAGGGCCTTGAAGGCACCGTGCGAGACCAGGTGGAACACGGCGGCGCTGCGGTCGCCGACGGCGAGGGCAGCGGCCATGTAGCCGAGCTGACCGATCGTCGAGTAGGCGAGCACGCGTTTGATGTCGTCCTGGGCGAGCGCGGCCAGACCGGAGCCGATCATGGTGACGGCGGCCAGCACGCCGAGCACCGCGAGGGTGACGGTGGAGGCCTCGAAGACCGGCAGCAGCCGGGCGACGAGGTAGATGCCGGCCGCGACCATCGTGGCGGCGTGGATCAGCGCGGACACCGGGGTGGGGCCGGCCATCGCGTCGGGCAGCCAGGTGTGCAGCGGGAACTGCGCCGACTTGCCGGCGACACCGGCGAGCAGCAGCAGGCCGACGAGGGTCGGGTGCGCGATCCCGCCGTGGGTGGCCGTGGTGAGGATGCCGTTGATCCGGAACGTCCCGGCGTCGGCGGCGAGCGCGAAGACGCCGATCAGGAAGGGGACGTCGCCGAGCTTGGTGACCAGGAAGGCCTTGAGCGAGGCGGCCCGGGCGACCTCGGTCTCCCAGTAGTGGCCGACCAGGAAGTACGAGCAGATGCCCATGACCTCCCAGCCGACCAGCAGCACCATCAGGTCGCCGGTGTAGACGACCAGGAACATGGCGGCGGTGAAGAGGGAGACCAGGGCGGAGTAGGAGGCGTAGCGCGGGTCGTGGCGCAGGTAGGCCGTGGAGTACAGCTGCACGCAGGTGGCGACCAGGCCGACGAGGACGGCGATGAGGACCGCGAAGCCGTCGAGGTGCAGGGCGAGGTCGATCGGTACCGAGCCGGTCGGCGTGAGCCGGCTCGCGGCGTCGGTGGCCGGGCCGCTGCCCTGGCGTACGGCGACGACCACCGCCAGCACGAAGGCGGTCGCGGTGGGCAGCACGGCCAGCGGCCGGACGAAGCCGGGGGCGGTGCGGCCGAGCAGCAGACCGCCGACGGCGCCGAGGAAGGGGAGGAGGGGGACGAGGACGGCGAGGGTCGTCAGGGTCACGCTGCGGCCTCGGCCTTCTCTTCGGGTGCGGAGGGCCCGTCCCCTTCGCCCTGCGGGTCGTGCGGGTCGTGCTCGGCGAGGTCGGTGAGGCGGTCGACGTCCGAGCTGCCCCGGTTGCGGTACACCAGCAGGACGATGGCGAGGCCGATGCCGATCTCGGCGGCGGCGATGACGATGACGAACAGCGTCAGCGCCTGCCCGGCGTGGAGGGTGTCGCGGAGCCAGACGTCGAAGGCGACCAGGTTGAGGTTGACCGCGTTCAGCATCAGCTCGACCGACATCAGGACGAGGATCGCGTTGCGCCGGGCGAGGACGCCGTACAGGCCGACGGAGAACAGGAGGACGGCGAGGACGGCGGGATAGGCGAGATGCATCAGCGCTGCTCCCCCGGCTGCTGACGGGACTGCTTGCGGGACAGGACGATCGCACCGACGAGCGCGGCGAGCAGGAGCACCGACAGCGCCTCGAACGGCAGCACCCAGTGCTGGAAGAGGATCCGGCCGGTGACCTTGGTGGAGCCCTGCGCGGCGCCGTCCACGTCGATCCAGGTGGCCCGGAAGGCGTCCACCACGACCCACACCAGCGTGCCCGCGGCGGCGACGGCCACGGCCAGCGCCGCGATCCGGTTGCCCGAATCGGCGTCCGGGGAGCGGCCGATGGGCGCCTTGGTGAGCATCAGCCCGAACAGGACGAGCACCACGACCGACCCGACGTAGATCAGCACCTGCACCCAGGCGATGAACTCGGCGGTGAGCAGCAGGTATTCGACGGCGACGCCGCCGAGCGCGACGACCAGCCACAGTGCGGCGTGCACCAGCTGCTTGGTGGTGACGCTGACGACGGCGGCGGCGAGGGTCGCGACGCCGACGAGGAGGAAGACGATCTCGACCCCGGTCGGGGACAGGAAACCGGGGTGGGCCGCGGAGAGGTTCACGCGTCTCCCCCCGGCTGCCCAGCCTCGGCGGCGGCGACCGCGGCGGCGGCCTTCTCCGCGGCCTTGCGGGCGGCACCGAGCTCCTTGGGCTCCTCGGCGGCCGGGTCGAGCGGCGGCGGGGCCGGCACCGTCCACATCCACTCGCGCAGCTTGTCGCGCTCGTGGGTGAGGTCGAGGATGTCGGTCTCCGCGTACTCGAACTCCGGCGACCAGAACAGGGCGTCGAAGGGGCACACCTCGATGCAGATGCCGCAGTACATGCAGAGCGAGAAGTCGATGGCGAAGCGGTCCAGCACGTTGCGGCTGCGCTCGCGGCCGCCGGGGGTGACGGCGGGCACCGTCTCCTTGTGGGAGTCGATGTAGATGCACCAGTCGGGGCACTCACGGGCGCACAGCATGCAGACCGTGCAGTTCTCCTCGAACAGCGCGATCACACCGCGGCTGCGGGGCGGCAGCTCGGGCTGCACCTCGGGGTACTGCGCGGTGTGCGAGCGCCGGGTCATCGTGCGCAAGGTGACGGCGAGGCCCTTGGCCAGGCCGGAACCGGGGATGCCCATCAGGAGATCACCACCTTCACCACGCCGGTGAGCGCGATCTGGGCCAGGGCGAGCGGGATGAGGACGGTCCAGGCGAACCTCTGCAGCTGGTCCTCGCGCAGGCGCGGGTACGTGACCCGGAGCCAGATGACGACGAAGGCCAGGACCGCGGTCTTGAGCAGCGTCCACAGCCAGCCGAGGCTGCCGGACCAGGGGCCGTGCCAGCCGCCGAGGAACAGGACGGTGGTCAGGCCGCACAGCACGACGATGCCGGCGTACTCGGCGAGCAGGAACAGGGCGAAGCGCATGCCCGTGTACTCGGTGTAGGCACCGAAGATGATCTCGGAGTCCGCGACGGGCATGTCGAAGGGCGGCCGCTGGAGTTCGGCGAGGCCGGCGGTGAAGAACACAAAGGCGCCGATCAGCTGCCACGGCGTCCACCACCAGGCGTACGCGTCGACGATGCCGGGCAGCGAGAGCGTCCCGGCCGCCATGGCGACGGACGCGGCGGCGAGCAGCATCGGCAGCTCGTACGACATCAGCTGCGCGGCGGTGCGCAGACCGCCGAGGAGGGAGAACTTGTTGGCGGAGGCCCAGCCGGCCATGAGGGAGCCGAGCACGCCGACGCCCATGACGGCGAGCACGAAGAACAGGCCCGCGTCGATGTCCTGGCCGACGAGTCCGCCGGGGCCGACCGGGATCGCGACGATGACCAGGAGGTAGGGCAGCAGCGCGACGGCGGGCGCGAGTTGGAAGATCTTCCGGTCCGCGTCGGCCGGGACCACGTCCTCCTTCTGCGCGAACTTCACGCCGTCGGCGACGAGCTGGGCCCAGCCGTGGAAGCCGCCGGCGTACATGGGTCCGAGGCGGCCCTGCATGTGGGCCATGACCTTGTGCTCGGTCTGGCCGACGACGAGGGGCAGGACGAGGAAGGCGACGAGCACGGCGAGCAGCCGGAGGATCACTTCGAGGGCGTCGCTCACGGTGTGCTGCCTCCTTCTGCGTCGTCGTTGCCGGGGGTGTCCGGGGTGGTGCCGGGGGTGTCGGCGTCCGCGGTGGGCCGAGCGGGTCCGCCGTCCCGGCCCTCGTCCGGTGCGGTCGCGGGTTTCGCCGGTTCCGGCTGCGCTTCCGCTGCCGGGGCGGGTTTGGCGTCGGGCTGCGCTTCCGCTGCCGGGGCGGCGGCCGGTTCGGGGTCGCGGGGGACGTCCCAGGGCGCGTCCGGGGTGCGCTTGCGGGGCGTCGCGGGCTCCGCAGGAACCGCGGAGGTCCCGGGAGCCGCCGGGCTCCCGGCGGTGCCGGCCTGGCTGACGGAGCCGTCGCCCGCCGAGCGGGTGCGGCGCGGGGTGGCGGCAGGGGCCGCGGCGGGGGTCTGGCTCGCGGAGCCCTCGGTGACGCTGCGGGTGCGCCGGGCGGGAC
>NZ_JARAVL010000095.1:0-645 GCF_033792725.1 Streptomyces sp. PA03-5A
CGGGACCGTGCACGCCCTGCCCTACACCGGCACCCTGCACCTGCTCTCGGGGAACACCTCGTGGCAGCTGGGCTTCATGCAGGTCGACGCGAACGACTCCTATGAGACCCGCTATGACGCACTCACCAGGACCTTCAAGCCCGGACGTTCCTACCAGCACGTGTTCAACGTCGGTGTCTTCGGTCCCGATCTCCCGGAAGGCACCGGACTGCTCCGGGCCGACGAGGCGATCGACGGGCGGCTTCCGCTGTTCTCGGACAGCGAGGGGAACATCAGCAACAACCGCTCACCGATCGAGAGCGCGCGAACGTCCCTCTACCGCAACGGTGAGCTCGTCAACACCAGCTCCAACCCGATGGACGTCTTCTACATCGCGGAGAACGAGCGGGCTGACTACCGGCTGACCGTCTCGGTCAAGCGCGGCACGGTCGCCGACGTCTCCACGAGCATGACCGCGAGCTGGACGTTCTCCTCCGAGTTCGCCCCGGGGATCACCAAGCTCCCCACCTCCGTCGTGCGCTTCACCCCCGCCCTGTCCCTCGACAGCACGGGCAAGGCACGGGCGAAGGTGTGGGTCCCGGTGACCGTCCGCGGCACCGCCGCGGGCAGGAACCTCAAGTCCCTGAGCGTGTGGGCCTCCTACGA